>NZ_JBHFJG010000008.1:0-107173 GCF_057559155.1 Rhizobium moroccans
GCGGCCGCGACCCTGAAACTGGAACCGTTGCTCGACCGTTACCCCCGCGAATTGTCGGGCGGCCAGCGCCAGCGTGTCGCGATTGGCCGTGCTATCGTCGGAAACCCGGATGTCTTCCTGTTCGACGAGCCGCTGTCGAACCTCGATGCCGAACTGCGCGTGCATATGCGTTCCGAGATCGCCGCCCTGCACAAGCGTCTTTCCACCACCATGATCTATGTGACGCATGACCAGATCGAGGCAATGACGCTTGCCGACAAGATCGTGGTGCTGCGCGACGGGCGGATAGAGCAGGTGGGTTCCCCGCGGGAGCTTTATGAACGGCCGTCGAATGTCTTCGTCGCGCAGTTCATCGGCAGCCCCAAGATGAACATCCTGCCTGCCGCCGATGCGCCGTTGCTGTGTGCCGGTCTGGCGGCTCCGCAATCAGCCGAAACGCTCGGTATCCGGCCGGAACATCTGACGGTGGTGGAACCGCGAGATGGCGTTCTGCGCGGGACTGTGAGTCTCTGCGAATATACGGGCGCGGTGACGCTGCTGCATGTCCTGCTGCCCGATAACCGGATTTGCCTGGTCCTGCATGATGAGGGGGAGGTCCCCGCCGTCGGCGGCGAGATCGGTCTTTCGGCGGAGGCATCGAACATCCATTTCTTCGACGGGCAGGCTCAAGCCATCAGAGCCTTGCCCCATTGAACCGCAGTTCGCGCCGATTTCCGGGACTTGGCTCATGGCTATATGACACGGAAGAAATGCGTGCCATCGCGATCAAGTTGCGCCACGAGGCCATATTCCCATTCGAGATAGTCCTCCATGGCTTGACGCGGCGCGTCCGTGCCCTCGTAAGGACGGCGATATCTATCGATGCGAGGAGATGCCAAGCGTTCCTCGCCCTCTATCACCGGTAATCCCTTGGCCAACCATCTGCCGGTGCCGCCCTCGAGGACGTATACCTCGGAGGAGGTGAGTGCCTGGATGTCGGCAGCCGCGAATTTGGCCAATGTGCCGGAGGCGCAAGTGACCACAATTCGCTCGGCGGCCCCGATGGCTTTGAGCGCATGTTCGATCTGCGCGCGCAGAGCCCACCAGGCGCCAGGAATGTGACCTTTGACATAGTTTGCCGAACTGCCGACATCGATGACGAGCGTGTCTCCGTCGGCCAGCCATTTTCGAAGGGCATCCGGTGAAACGGTGGCTGCGGATGGGGCTGGAATGGTATTCGCCCGATCATCGTCGCGCTCGCTACACTCGCTGTCGTCAACGGGGGTGATGACATATGTCTCCCAACCCATTTGCGAAAGCCATGATGCCGTCATGTCGGCGCGGGTGCCGTCATCATCCGAAAGCAGAATAAGCGCGCCGCGAACCGGAGCGGTATGGTCGGTTTCCTGCACAAGCTGTCCGCCAGGAACGTTCACGAACCCGGGCAAGTGACCACGCTGATATTCCTCGGAAGGTCGCACGTCGATGCGGTAGACGGTGCGATCCGGGCTTGCCAAACCCTCCGCCTCTTGCAACGAAATGCGGCGGACGCCGGCGCGCTCCGCCACTGCGCGGGCATCTGCCCGTGCCAGCGTGCGTGCGTGGGGCGAGGCTTCAGGAAATTGGCGCGTTGCCCCCCGATCCAATGTCAAACCTGCAAGCGTCCAACCGATCGTGCCGTTACGCAGGCCAGCAACCGGATTCGGGATACCCGCATTGATCAAGGATTGTGTCCCGATAATCGAGCGTGTCCGTCCCGCGCAGTTGACGATCACGGTTGTGTTCGGGTCGGGGGCAAGGTCGCGCACCCGAAGCACAAGTTCGGCTCCCGGCACCGACGTACCTGTCGGAATACTCATCGTGTTGAACTCGTCGAAGCGACGCGCGTCCAGAATGACGGGAGGCGTTTCGGAAACGATCAGGCGCCGCACTTCCTCGGCCGGTAGCAAAGGTGTGTGGCGGTGCGCTTCGACGAGTTCTCCGAAGGATTTCGACGGCACGTTGACATCGATAAAAGTTTCATAGCCCGCTTCTTCCCAAGCGGCGAGGCCACCTTCGAGCAGATGGACGTTGCTGTATCTCCAGCCGGCGAGTTTGAGCGCGGCAAGCGGCGCAAGATCGCGATATTCGTCCTTGCCGTAGAGCACGATCAGAACGTCGCGGCGGGGAATGCGTCGAGGAACGTCGAGCTCGAGTTTTCCGAACGGGAAGTTCGCGGCCCAGAGCGGGTGGCCTTTGGCAAAGGGGTCCTCTTCCCTCAAATCGGCGAGCAGGATTTCCCGCCTTGCCAGCAACTCGGCGCGGACCTGAGCCGGAGAGAGCGTCGGGAAAGCCGGGGAGGCGGCGGCGGGCGAAGACAATATTTGGTTCATTGCATGCGCTCCGGTACGAAAGAGATGAGATGGCACATCAGAAGAATGCGCCCGTCGGCGGCAGGCGCCCGCTCAGGAGATTCTGGCCGAGCAGACGTTCCTTGTAGAGCCGGGGATTATGCGAGGCGATGACCTTGATATTGCGCCAATGCCTGTCGAGCGCCCCCTTTTGCGATACGACCGAGCCGGAGCCTAGGTCGATCAGCCAGCCGGCAATCTGGGGTGCAAGATCGTCGATGACGACCTTCGCTTCCGCAGCCGACAAGGACGCAGCCAGAACGGCATCGTATTCCGCTGCTGTTCCATGGCTGTCCCATGCATGCTGGAGACTGGCGATCGTCCGGTCGATCGTCGCCTCGATCGAGGCTGCATAGGCTCTGATCCGCCCAAGATGCGCCTGTAGAACAGGTTCGTCGGCGGGATGGTCTGCCTCGCCGTGATAGAAATTGCGGCCGCGCGTGCGAAGCACATCCACCGCATCCAGTGCAATCCGTCGCGCCACGCCGGCAATGCAATTGGTGAGATAGACCTGATGGAAGGTGAAGCGCCAGGGTGCTGCGCCTTCACGCGGCGGCGGGTCTTGAGGATAGACCTGCTTGGCCGGAATGGTCGCCGCATTGAATTTCGCGGTGCCGGAGCCGGTCAGCTTCTGGCCGAAGCCGCCCCAGTCGTCGTCTCCGTCGACACCATCTCCGCGATAGAGAACATATTGCACCGCCGCGTTCTCGCGGCTTTCGACGGCAAGGCCGACGAAGGCGTCGTTGTAGAGATTGCCGGTCGCATAGACCTTCCGCCCGGAGCCGCGATAGGCCTGCAGGGCATCATCCCATTCGATCCGCGACAGGACCTTCGACGACAGCGCCCCGGCGGCGGTGGCATCGCTGTCGGCAAAGCTCAACCCGACCGTCTTGCCCTCGGCGGCAAGCGCCAGCACATGGGCATGAAACGGATGCCCCGGCTGGCGCAAGGCTGCTTCGACTTGCCAGAGATGGTTGCGGAAGGCGTGCGCGATGTTGGAATCGGCTGCGGCCAGATCGCGCGCGACGGAAAACAGCTCAGACAGCGAAGCTCCAGCACCGCCGGCATCTTTCGGCAGGCGCAGAGATCCAATGCCGAGCGCCTTCAGTTCGGCGATCTCTTCGTGGGGAAGGCGGCGATCCACTTCCCGCTCGACCGCCGTCTTTGCGATATGCTCGATCGCGGGTGCGAGGCCGAGCGATGATGCGTAAGGTGAAACGAGCCGGAGGGAGGCCCCTCCGAATTTGCTGATATCAGACATTCAGTACAATTCCTTGAACGCTCAGACCGCGGCCGCAAGCCCGTTCCGCGCCTTGGCATCGAAACGCGGCAGGCCGAGATTGTCGCGAAGAGTCCGGCCTTCATAGGCGCTGCGATAACGGCCGAGCTTCTGCAAGACCGGGATGACCTCGTCGGCGATCAGGTCGAGGCCGGTGGGCTGCACGTCGATGTTCAGATTGAAGCCGTCCGCACCCTTCGTGTCGATCCAGTGAAGCATGTCCTGAGCAAAGCCTTCTGGTGTGCCGACGAAGACGCGATGGCCGCCGGTGATGTTCGAGAACAGCAGTTCCCGGATGTTCCAGCCGTTCTGACGTGCTTCCTTTAACATTTCCGCGCGATGCCAGCGCGAGGCGATCGGCACCAGGGATTCGTTCGCCTCGCTTTCGGCGAAGGGGATTGGCGCATCGAGATCGGAAAGAAGCGACACATCGACGGCCATATGCCGCGCCAGCTCTTCGCGGAGCGCGATGGAATCGAGACGGTCGTCCAGGCTGCGCTTGTGGCGCTTCGCCTCCTCCTCGGTCGAGGCAAGGACCGGAAACAGTCCAGGCATGACAAGCAGATGATCGGGGTCGCGTCCGAAGCTTTTCGCCAGTGTCTTCACCTCGGAATAGAAGGCGCGCGCGCCTTCGATGATCCGCTGGCCGGTGAAGAGCGCATCGGCATAGCGCGCTCCGAAGGCGCGGCTGTCGGAGGATTGGCCAGCTTGGAAAATCACCGGCCGGCCTTGCGGCGTTTCCGGTACGGAAGAAGCGCCCCGAGCGGAGAAATGCGTCCCCTTGAAGTCCAGCCGGCGCAGCCGCGACGGGTCGAGATAAACCGTGCTATCCGGGTCGCCGACCAAGGCTTCCTCGGGCAGGCTGTCCCAGAAGGCGGTGACGATCTGGACGAATTCCTCGGCGCGTTTGTAACGCTCCGCCTGGTCCCAGCCTTTTTCCGCTCCATAGGCGTCGAGGGCGGGGGGATTTTGGGAGGTGATGATGTTCCAGGCCGCGCGGCCGCGGCTCACATGGTCGATCGAGGCGATCTGTCGGGCGATGGTATATGGATGGCCGAAGAGCGTCGTCGTGGTGCAGACGAGCCCGACATGTTCGGTATGTGCTGCCAGATTGGCGACGAGAACCGCCGGATCGAGCGCCCGCCACGGACGGGTATAGGCTTCGCTGACCAGGCCGCCCGGATTGTCGGCCAGAAAGATCGCGTCCATCAACCCGCGTTCTGCCGATTTCGCAATCGCGGTGAAATGATCGATGTCGGTCGAAAGATGACGCTTGTCTTCGAATGTCTTCCAGGCAGCATCGTGCCGGCCGGAAGCCAGGACGTTCACGCCGAGACGGATATGTTGCCGTGACATCTACATTCCTTCCTTATACCTGGACGCTATAGTCGGCGACCTTCAGATGCGACTTGATGATCTTGCGGTCGGCGAGCCAATCCGCGGCGCGCTGGAACTGGGCGATGAACTCGGCGTCTTTCGGCTCGTAGAATTTGTTGATCCGCTTCAGACCGGCGAGGTAATCGCGCACCTCATTGGCATACTTGCCTTCCGCCTGCGCGATCCGTTCGGATTCGGCGGCATTCTGTGACTGCCACTCGCCTTCCTTGTAGTAGGCGTCGAGGACGGCGCGCACCAATTCCGAGTTCTCCTCCGAGAACGTGCGGGTGGACACGAGGGAGCTGTAGTCGATCAGGAAATCGAGATCGGTGCCCTCGTTGAAGATGTCCTTGGCATCGTTCTCGAAGCGGGAGATGTCGACTCCGGGCGACCACATCGACCAGGCATCCACCTTCCCCTGGGCAAAAGCGGGGGCTGCGTCCGGAGGATTGAGATAGACGAATTCGACCTTGCTGGTGTCGATGCCGTTCTTTTCCAATGCGGCGACGACAAGAAACTCGCCGAGGCCAGCTTTGTTGACGGCGACCTTCTTTCCGACCAGATCCGCGACGGTATCGATGCCGCTTGTTTTCTTCACGATCACCGCCGTCGAACGCGGCGAATAGACATTGAAGGCATTGAAGACGAGTGGCGAGCCGGCCAGCATGGCGGCAAGCGCGGGCGTCGTCGATCCCCAGAAGCCGAAGTCGGCGCTGCCGCCGACCACGGCCTGCAGCGAAGGCGCATGGTTCGGGAAGGGACCGACCCATTCGACCTTGATCCCCTTGTCCGCAAGCTCTTTCTCGAGGACGCCGCGCTGCTTGGAAATGAGGGGAATACCGCCGCGGCCCCAGCCAAGACGCACGATATCTGTATTGCGCGTCAGCTTCTTCGGTTCTTCGGCGAGCGCGGGTGTCAACTTCGATGCCGCGGCGCCAGCCAAAAGCAGGCCACCCGCCTGCAAGAGGGCGCGGCGGTTCGGTTGGTATTTGGTCATGGAGATATCCTGGGTTTGGATTTGGTTGAAGGAAGGGTCAGTGCGTTGTCACGCCCAATTCGTCGAGGAGCAGCGGCCTCAGTTCGCCCGGAGCATGCTCGGCGGGCCGGTAGGAGGCAGCGATCTGTCCGGAACGCATGACAAGAATGCGGTCGGCGAGGACGACAGCCTCATCCACATCATGGGTCACGATCAGTACGCCCGGGCGATGCCGGGAGACCAGTTCGCGGACAAGCACATGCATCTTGATGCGGGTCAGCGCATCGAGCGCGGCAAACGGTTCATCAAGCAGGAGCAGTTTCGGATCGCGTACCAAAGCCCGAGCAAGCGCGACGCGCTGCGCCTGTCCGCCGGACAGATTGCGCGGCCAGTCGTCTTCCCGCCCGGCAAGCCCGACTTCCCCAAGCGCGCGTGAGGCGCCGTCTTTGCCGATCGCCTTTTCGTTGCCGAGCGCGACGTTCTCCCAGACCGAGGCCCAGGGGAGCAGGCGATGCTCTTGGAAAACCACCGCCGGTCGGCCGGGTGCTTCGATGCGCCCCGCATCCGGGGCATCGAGGCCGGCAAGGGCGCGCAACAGAGTGGTCTTCCCGCAACCGCTTTCGCCAAGAAGGGCGACGAACTCTCCCTTTCGTATTGTGATATCCAGGGACTTGATGACCAGACGCTCACCATAGCGCCGCTCCAACCCGGAAACGGAAACGGCCAGCGGCACGTTGAGAAACGGATCGCTCTCTGCCGGTGCGTTGATGGCAATCGACTTGGCAATGTTGACGAGCTTGTTCATCAGCGTGCTCCCTTTGCGAAATTCGGATGCCAGCCAAGCAACCTGGTTTCGAGCAGGCGCGCGAGCGCATCCGCACCGACGCCGATGACCGAGTAGATGATGATCGTCAGAAGGATCACGTCGGTTTGTAGGAACTCACGCGCGTCCATTGCCAGGAAGCCAATTCCCTTGGTGGTCGCCAGCGTTTCGGCAATCACCAGGGCTAGCCAGGCATGCGCCAGCGCATAACGGACACCGGTCAAAATGGAGGGCATGGCGCCCGGAAGAATGATCCGTCTGACAATCGCCGGCCAGTTCATACCGGTGACTTTCGCCAGTTCCATCAGTTTCGGATCGATCTGTCGTACGCCCAGAACCGTGTTGATGTAGATCGGGAAGAGAACGGCGAGCGACACGAGAAAAATCTTGCCGCCTTCATCGACGCCGAACCAGACGATGACCAGGGGGAGCATCGCCAGAAAGGGTATGGCACGGATCATCTGGATTGAACGGTCGAGAAGGGCATGCGCGAGCGGCGAAAACCCAACCGCGACGCCCAACGCGAACCCGATGCTGCCGCCAATCGCGAAACCCGCTGTGGCCCGCAGCAACGACGCCCCGAGGTGAACGAACAGTTCTCCTGTTATCGCAAGCTGCCAGCCGGTTTCGGCAACCCGGCTTGGAGCAGGCATCACCTGCGATGCGATCAACCCAAGCCTTGATGCGGCTTCCCAAAGGCACAGAAGCAGAAGCGGCGCCAACCAGGACAGCACCGAATACAATGTCGCTTTCCTGATTGCGAAGCCGGAGCGGCTATCGGCGGAAAAATCCTGCAGAGGCGAACTGATTTCAGCCATATCCCCGTCCCTTGATTGGAGTATTAGCCATAAACACTATCGATTTAGTAGAGATTTGGATGATAGGCCGTTCTGAACTTCGCGTTCAGTTGGAAAAGTTTGATGCGTGCTATTGGGGCCGCTGGGGAACAATTTTCCACGGAAGCGGAATTGCAGGTCGTTCGGCCGTCATCGCCGGCAGCCGGCCGTTCACCGGATTCGAGCGGTGCGGTTTTCTCGCTCCGACAGCCTCTTCACTCGACTAGAGCCGACGGTATCGTTGCGGGATAGAATTGCATCGGTTCAGATACGGTTCCCAGCATCATGGCATAGACAGCCATCGGCGGCGCGGCGCAATGCCGGGGGTTGCTTCAGGTCACCGGGAGAGAAGCATTCATGAAATGAGGTAAGCATCGTGCTTAAGCAGTTTTCTCACTCAACTCAGGCTGCCGACGGCCGATTTGCGTGCGTCTGGAAAGGTGCCGTTAACCTTTATTTTTTACCTCATTGATGCACCCACCTGTCTCGTATTTCGTCGGTCCCCCATGCAGTTCTCCCGTAGCAATTTTCAAAAGAGTTCTGGTTCGTCTCAGCCTGACGATGGTGAAGAGGAGACGGCGCCGGAGGTGTATTTCCCACGCCCGCCGTCGGTCGATCCCAATCAGGTGAGCATCGAGGAGGCGCCTTGGCAGTCCGCCTTTACGCTTGCGCCAAACGTAAGATTCACCCGCACGCCAGAAAGCGCGCTGACTCGCGCAAAACATGGTGGCGAGCAGGTTGAAGCCCCCGCAGAACAACGCTTCATCGAGATGTCGTCGGACGTTTATCTGACCTCCGCGTCTGGCCGGTACGCAGCCAATGAACAGCCTCCCGCCGGCGTGATTGCCGAGCTGGAACAAATTGCCTCCGTCATGCGGCAAGCGGTAGTCGAGGAGCGGGTAGAGATCGTAGAGGAGAGCAGCGAATTGGCCAGCGAAGCCATCACCATCGATCAGGTTGAGCCGGCTGTAATGACACGTCCGGAATTGGCAATCTCGGACCATGCCTTCTGGGAGGTCATGCCCTTCGATATCGAGGTCGAGGAGGCGACTGCTGCTGTCGAGAAAGCCCCCGCCCCGGCACATGAGGCGCCTCGACGCCTGCTCGATTCCTCCGTCAACTCGGTGACGGCCCTTTATCGCGAAGTCGCGCAAAGCGCTCGGCCCACCGCGGTGGCGACAAGATCCAGAAGCATCCAGCCGATGCCTTCATTCCGGCCTGCACCTGTCCAGCCATCGGCGCCGGCAGTCCTGTCTGCTGTGCGTGAGCCGGCGCCGGCCATGCAAACCGTTTGCCCCACCCTGGAGACCACTACGGCGACGGAACTGCCGCGACCCCGGCCTCGGGTTCCCGTGGTCGCGGAATATGAATTCCCGCCGATTTCCCTGCTTCAGCAGCCGGTGGGAGACCGCGGCCAGGCCATGCAGCCAGATGCGCTGCAACAGAGCGCCGGTCTCCTCGAAAGCATATTGGAGGATTTCGGCGTCCGTGGCGAAATCATAGACGTCCGCCCCGGTCCCGTCGTCACCCTCTACGAGTTCGAACCGGCTCCGGGAGTAAAATCCTCCCGGGTCATCGGCCTGGCAGACGACATCGCCCGTTCGATGTCGGCGCTCTCGGCGCGTGTTGCCGTGGTACCAGGCCGTAACGTCATCGGCATTGAGCTCCCGAACGCAACTCGTGAGACGGTCTATTTCCGCGAACTCATCGAATGCGAGGACTATTGGGAGACGAAGCATCGCCTCGCGCTCTGCCTTGGCAAGACGATCGGCGGCGAGCCGGTGATCGCCGAACTTGCCAAAATGCCACATCTGCTCGTCGCGGGCACGACCGGTTCGGGCAAGTCGGTTGCGATCAACACCATGATCCTGTCGCTCCTTTACCGGTTGCGCCCGGAAGAATGCCGGCTGATCATGATTGATCCCAAAATGCTCGAGCTTTCCGTCTATGACGGCATTCCGCATCTTTTGACGCCCGTCGTCACCGATCCGAGAAAAGCCGTGTTGGCGCTGAAATGGGCCGTACGCGAGATGGAGGACCGCTATCGCAAGATGTCCCGCCTCGGCGTCCGCAATATCGACGGTTACAATCAACGAGCGGCGCAGGCGCGGGAAAAGGGCGAGGTCATCACCGTTAGCGTCCAGTCGGGCTTCGACCGCACAACAGGTGAAATCGTCTACGAGGAGCAGGAACTCGATCTTTCGCCGATGCCCTATATCGTGGTGATCGTCGACGAAATGGCCGATCTCATGATGGTGGCCGGCAAGGATATCGAAGGCGCGATCCAGCGGCTGGCGCAGATGGCGCGCGCCGCCGGCATCCATCTCATCATGGCGACCCAGCGTCCGTCGGTCGATGTCATCACCGGCACCATCAAGGCGAACTTCCCCACCCGCATTTCCTTCCAGGTGACCTCCAAGATCGACAGCCGCACCATTCTCGGCGAACAGGGCGCGGAACATCTCCTTGGCCAGGGCGACATGCTGCACATGGCCGGCGGCGGACGGATTTCCCGCGTCCACGGACCCTTCGTCTCCGATGCGGAAGTGGAACAGGTCGTCCGCCATCTCAAGACGCAAGGACAACCCGACTATCTCGGTACGGTGACCGAGGACGAAGGCGAGGGCGACGAGGAGGGCGCGGTTCAAGAGGCCGTCTTCGACAAGGGCGCGATTGCCGGCGAGGATGGCGACGAGCTTTACGAGCGGGCGGTCAAGATCGTCATGAAGGATCGCAAATGCTCCACCTCCTATATCCAGCGTCGCTTGTCGATCGGCTATAACAAAGCCGCCTCCCTGGTCGAGCGGATGGAGCAGGAAGGCCTGGTCGGTCCGGCCAACCATGTCGGCAAGCGCGAGATCATCAGGGGACCGGGCATGGCCGTTCCGGACGATACCGAATGATGGGGCAGACGCGCCGACTGTGAAGATAAAGCTGCCGCTCTGTCCATCTCGCCCGTTGGCAGTCAAGGAATGAGCGGCCGCTCCATCAGGCCTTCAGCCAGTCGGGCGCCAGCCGGACATATTTGATGGCTCGGCGATGGAAGGTGAAGGCAAGGTGCAACGTGCCGTCCTGATCCTCCAGAAGCACCGGATAGGAAAGCTCCTTATTCTGGCCGTCCACCGAGTTGTTCGAAAGGCACGTGCCGGGGCCCTCTTCCACCAGCTTGCGGACGGGAAAAGTTCTTCCGTCGTCCGATGAGAAGCAGAGCGTCAGCGGTGCGCGCGGCACGCCCCAGATGGGCTCGATCCCGCCGTCAGAATCGGGCCGGTCGTCCTCCTCACCGAGTTCGTCATAAAGGGATGCGCGCCGGTCTTTGGAATAGGCGGTGGAGATTGGGTTGCAGAGGAGCGCAATCCGACCATCCCGCAGGCGAATGGCATTGATGGAGGAATTGTTGTTGGGAACATCCGTCGCTTCCGGCACGCTCCAGGTTTCGCCGCCATCCTCGCTCGTTGTTCGATAGACGAAATCGGCTTGCCGCCGGCGGAAGAAGGCTGCCATTTTCGAGCCACCAAGGGGCACGATTGTCATGTGCACGCAGCCGAGGGACTGCGGCACGTGAACGACGCGCCAGGTGATGCCCTTGTCGTCGCTGATCGCCAAGGCCGCCGTGTCGTGGCTGCCGTTCCACTTGGCTCCGTCCTTCGCCTTGCACAGGAAGAGCGGCAGGAGAAGCGCGCCGTCGCCTCGGCGTGCGATCGGCGCGCGAATGAAGGTGCCGCGCGGCAGTGGCAGAGTTTTCGAGCTGCCGGATGTCACGCTTTCGCTGGCAAGACGCAGCGGGCGAGACTTGACCTCGCTCCCCTCCTGGTTTCCCGAAACCTGCGAGGTATGGAAGAGGACGAGCCCGCCATCATCATCCACCCAGAGCACCGGGTTCTGCTCCGAGCGCGCGGGATCATCCGTCACTTGCGATGGAGCAGTCCAGCGGTCGCTGCCGGGGATCAGCCGAGTGACGTGGATCGAAATATCGGATTTGCCCTCGAGCGTTCCCCCGAACCATGCACAGCCGAGGTTGCCGTCCGGCAGCCATGCCAGGAAGGCGGCATGATTTTGAATTGCCGGGGAGGGAAGGAAAGCCTCAGAGCGCCCGCCGCCAAGATCGGTAATCACCCCGTTCATCCGACCCTCGATTTCCTCCGGGGACATCGTTCTCTCCTCCTCAAATCGGACGCTATGATGGGGAACATCTGCATTATCCCAAATGTTGTCAAGTTGGAATTTCATGTCTATGTCGACGCCTACTACTTTTAATCTATTGGAAAACATGGATGAAAATCCAAAATCTGTCACCGGGTAGTGCTTGATGAATGACGATTTCATGTTACCAGTTGACATGTTGGCAAGAAAAACGTCAATCTTGGCGCATTGGAAAATGGAGGTTCAGCGGCAAACCGGCCTGCCGGCACAAATTTCTCGCAAGAGCACCGGGTGACGGCAGTCCACATCTTTACAGGGTGTCAAGCCGCGGCAGCCGCGGAGGAAGCCATCGTCCATAAGAATAATCGCGCTCGCCGCAGTGGCGATGATCGACGATGACGCGCATATCTTGCCGGTGGCCTGATCGACAGGTTTTCCGGCGAAAGCTTTGGTGTTAACCCGCCGTGATCAGGGAGGATCACTATGAAACGCAGTCTCATGTTATTGGGCGCCGCTCTCCTGAGTGCCGTTCACCTAGCCATGCCGGCATCGGCGCAAAACGCCTCCAGGGACGTCACCATCGTTCTCGGCGAGGGCGTCGACCTCATGGAGCCGTGCATGTCCACCCGCTCGAATATCGGGCGCGTGCTGCTGCAGAACATCAATGAAACCCTGACGGAATTCGATGTCGTCGGCGACAAGGGGCTGATGCCGCGGCTGGCGGAAAGCTGGGATCAGCAGAACGACAACACCTGGCGCTTCCATCTGCGCAAGAACGTCAAGTTCTCCAATGGCTCGGATTTCGACGCGGAGGATGTAAAGCATTCGATCGACCGCGCCATGAGCAAGGATCTGAGCTGCGAGACACCTCGCTATTTCGGCTCGACCAAGATCACCGCGACCGTGGTCGATCCTTCCACGATCGATATCACCGCCGAGCCGAAACAGGCGATCCTTCCCCTTTTGATGTCGATCGTGACGATCGTACCATCCGACACGCCGGTGGAATTCGTCCGTGACCCGATCGGCACCGGCCCCTACAAGATGACCGCGTGGAATGTCGGCCAGAACATTGTGCTCGAGCGTCGCGGCGATTATTGGGGTGATGCGCCCCAGGTGGAGAAAGCCACCTACGTCTTCCGCACCGATCCGGCTGTCGCGGCAGCCATGGTGCAGACGGGTGAGGCCGACATCGCGCCGAGCATTTCGGTAACCGACGCCACCAATGCGGAGACCGATCAGGCCTATCCCAATTCGGAAGTCTTCTACATGCGCATCGATCAGGGCAAGCCGCCCCTTCAGGACAAGCGCATCCGCGAAGCCCTGAACCTGGCGATCGACCGGCAGGCCTTCGTCGGCACGCTGGTCCCGGCCGAGACCACGCTCGCCACCGCCATGGTGCCGCCAACGACGCTGGGCTTCAACAAGGACATCAAACCCTGGCCCTTCGATCCTGAGAAGGCCAAGGCGCTGGTAGCCGAGGCGAAGGCCGATGGTATCGCCGTCGATTCCAAGATCACGCTGATCGGCCGCAGCAATCTCTTCCCGAATGTGCTCGAAGTGATGGAAGCAATCCAGAGCATGCTCACCGATGTCGGCCTCAATGTCGATCTGCAGATGTATGAGGTGGCCGAGTTCGAAGACATCTACGGCAAGCCCTTCGCCGAAGACCGCACCGCGCAGCTCGTTGCCGCGCAGCACGACAATGCCCGCGGCGACCCGGTCTTCTCGATGTTCTTCAAGTATCACAGCAACGGGCCGCAGTCGGGCTTCTCCGATCCGAAGGTCGACCAGATGATCGAGGAGGCGACGGCTGCGACCGGCGAAGACCGCGCCAAAAAGTGGTCCGAGTTGTTCGCCTATCTCAACAACGATGTGGTCGCGGACGTGCTGCTCTTCAATCAGGTCAGCTTCGCCCGCGTCAACCCGCGCGTGGCCTTCAAGCCGACGATCGCGACCAACAGCCAGCTGCAGCTGTCCCAGGTCGGCTTCAAATAAGCGTAAACGGAAGGCGCGGCGGTCCGCTGCGCCTTCCTTCTGCATGAGGAGAAGGCAATGCGAAAACTCATTCTCGGCCGGGTTCTCTCGAGCTTCTTTTCGCTCGCCGCATTGGTCGTAATGGTGTTCTTCCTGTCGCGACTGACGGGCGATCCCGCGGCCCTATTCCTGCCGAGAGAGGCGACGCAGGAAATGCTCGACAATTTCCGGCGCCTGCACGGTCTGAACGATCCGCTGATCGTGCAATTCGGCCGCTATGTCTGGGATCTCCTCCATCTCGATTTCGGTCAGTCTCTACGCCAGGCCCGCCCGGCGATAGATGTTGTTTTCGAAGGCTTTGCCTGGACCTTCCAGCTCGCCGCCATCACCATTGCGCTCGTCTCCATCGCCGCGATCGTGATCGGGTCACTTGCCGCTTTCCGGCCTGGCGGCATATTTGACCGCTTCGCATCCGTGGTCTCTCTGATCGGGGCGTCCGCTCCGGACTTCTGGGTGGCGATCGTCGCCATCGTCGTTTTCGCCGTCAATTTCGCCTGGCTACCGACCTCTGGCACAGGAACCGTGTGGCATTGGATACTGCCGGTAGCCGTCCTGTTCATTCGTCCCTTCGGGCTCATCTTGCAGATCGTCCGCGGGTCGATGATCCAGTCCTTCGGATCGCTCTATGTGAAGACCGCGCGGGCAAAGGGCGTGGGCAATACGTCGATCATCTTCGTTCATACGCTGCGCAACGCCATGCTGCCGGTAATCACGGTGATCGGGGACCAGGCAGCCGCCATGCTCAACGGGGCGGTGATCATCGAGACGATTTTCGGTTTTCCGGGTGTCGGCAAGCTGATGATCGATTCCATCCTGCAGCGGGATTTCAACGTCGTGCTCGCCGCGATCATGGTGACCGCGCTTGCAATCTTCGTCATGAATCTCCTGATCGACATCGCCTACGCGATCCTCGATCCGCGCGTCCGGACCTAAGGCCATGACCATGACCCAGACTCTGCCGGGAACCTCAACGCAAGCCGAAGTCCAGCAGAAAGGCCGGATCAGGGGTGTGCTCGGCATGCTTTGGCGAGACAAGTTCGCCCTTGCCGCGACCATTTTCCTGTTGGTCGTCATTTTCTGCGCGGTGTGCGGCCCCATGCTGATGGGGGATGCCGCGCTGAGCCAGAACCTGCGCGGCCGCAACGCCCCGCCCTTCAGCATTGCGAATGGCTGGTTCTATGTGCTCGGATCGGATTCCCTCGGCCGGCCGCTACTTCCGCGCGTCGTGGTGGCCGCGCAGAACACGATGCTGATCGCGGCAGGTGCGGTGCTCTGCTCCTCAATCATCGGCGCGCTGCTCGGCCTGGTGGCGGGTTATGCCTCCAGTCGGGTCGGCAATGTCATTCTGCGCCTGGCGGACGTGATCATGTCCTTCCCCTCGCTGCTGCTTGCCGTCGTCGTGCTCTATATCCTGGCGCCTTCGGTGGGAAACCTCGTCATCGTGCTGGCGATCACGCGTATCCCTGTCTATCTGCGCACCACCAGGGCGGAGGTCATGGAGATCCGCCAGCGCATGTTCGTAGAAGCGGCCGAAGTCATGGGCGCTTCGCCGGCGCGCATCGTCTTCCGGCACATCCTGCCGATGGTGATCCCGACGCTGGTGACGATCGCCACGCTCGATTTCGCCTTCGTCATGCTCGCGGAGAGTTCGCTTTCCTTTCTCGGCATCGGCATTCAACCGCCGCAGATCACCTGGGGCTTGATGGTGAGTCAGGGCAGGCAATATCTTGCGACCGCGTGGTGGCTGGCCTTCTGGACAGGCCTCGCGATCATTCTCACGACCATGTCGCTCAACCTTCTCTCCAACTGGATGCGCATCGCGCTTGACCCCACGCAAAGATGGCGTCTCGAGATCGGAGGAAAGTCCAATGGCTGAGCATCTCTTGGAAGTCCGTAACCTTTCGGTCCAGTTTCATACCGCCGGCGGTACGGTCAAAGCGGTAAGCAACATAAGCTGGTATCTTGATCGCGGCGAGACGCTCGCCATTCTAGGTGAAAGCGGGTCGGGCAAGTCGGTCTCCGCTTCCGCCATCATGAACCTGATCGACATGCCGCCCGGCGAGATAACCAACGGGCAGATCCTCTTCGAGGGCAGGGACCTGCTGACGATGCCGATCGGCAAGCGCCGGATGATCAACGGCAAACGCATAGCCATGATCTTCCAGGATCCGCTAGGCCATCTGAACCCCGTCTATACCGTCGGTTGGCAGCTTGTCGAAACCATGCTCGTACATGGCGCCGGAAGGGACGAGGCCGAACGCCGGGCGCTGGAATTGTTGAAGCGTGTCGGCCTTCCCTCGCCGGAAGCGTCAATGAAGAAATACCCGCATCAGTTTTCCGGAGGTCAGCGCCAGCGCGTCATGATCGCGATGGCGCTTGCCATGAAGCCGGACATCGTGATCGCCGACGAGCCGACCACCGCCCTCGACGTGACCGTTCAGGCCGAAGTCCTCTCGCTGCTCGATGAACTTCAGAAGGAAACCGGCATGGGCCTGCTCCTCATCACCCACGATCTGGGGGTGGTCGCGGAGGTCGCCGATCGCGTCGTGGTGATGAATGGCGGTGAGATCGTCGAGACGGGAACGCCGAGCGAGGTCTATCACAACCCGCAGCATCCCTACACGAAGAAGCTGATATCCGCTGCGCCCGGCCGTGGCGCGATGCACGAACCTCAAGGCCGCGGTGAGGCGCTGCTGAGAGTGTCCGGCATGGAAAAGGCCTACGGCGCCTTCAAGGCTTTGGATGGAGTATCTTTCGACCTCCAGCCGGGAGAAACCATGGCGGTGGTCGGCGAGAGTGGCTCGGGCAAATCGACGCTGGCCCGGTGCCTGCTTCGGCTGGAGGAGGCCGATAGCGGCCAGGCGCTCTGGAAGGGCCGCGATCTCCTGTCCATGTCGCGCAAGGAGCTCTTCGGCCTGCGTCGGCAGATCCAGATGGTCTTTCAGGATCCGACCCAATCGCTCAATCCGCGCATGTCCGTTTACGAGCTGATCTCGGAGGCCTGGGTCATTCATCCCGAAATCCTTCCCAAGGCCCGATGGCGCGAGCGTGTCGACGAATTGCTGGCGCAGGTGGGCCTCCTGCCCGAGCATGCCCGCCGCTATCCTCACCAGTTCTCCGGTGGCCAGCGCCAGCGTATCGCAATCGCCCGTGCGCTGGCGCTCGAGCCCCAGCTCATCATCTGCGACGAAGCGGTATCGGCCCTCGACGTCTCGATCCAGGCGCAAGTGATCGCGCTTCTCGACAAGCTACGCCGCGAATTGAAGATCGCCTTCATCTTCATCGCGCATGATCTGCCGGTCGTCCGGGATTTCGCCGATCATGTCATGGTGATGAAGTCGGGCAAGGTCGTGGAGCGCGGTACGGCCCGCCAAATCTTCGAAAGCCCTCGGCAGGATTATACGAGGCGGCTTCTGGCTGCAGGTCTCGATCCGGACCCTGAGGTGCAGCAGCGTCGCCGCCTGGAGCGTGAGGCAATTATCGCCTGAGGATAATGGCTTTCCAGCAGAAACGGCGCCTGTGGGGCGCCGTTTCACATGAGGCTTGCTCTTCAGGCGCGATAGGCCGTCCTGTAGATCGCCAGGATATCGCTGACAGCGAGCTCACGCGGGTTGAAGTCCAGAAGGCGGCGGATGGCGTGAGCTTCTTTCGCCATCGTCTCCAGATCGCTTTCAGGCACGCCGTGGGAAGACAGCGCCATGTTGAGGCCGAACCCCTTGCAGAAGGCCTGGGCGCCTTCGAGGACATCATGCGCGGTATTCGCCTCGAAGCCCAGTGCCTGACAGACCAGTGCCGTCTTCTCCGGCACGGCCTCATGATTGGCCGCGAGAACATGCGGGAAGATCAATGCGTTGGCGACCCCATGCGCGATCTTGTGCCGGGTTCCAAGCGGATAGGAAATGGCGTGCCCCGCCGTCGTGTTGACCGGGCCAAGGCAGACACCGCCGTAGAAGGCCGCAAGCGAAAGCCCAGCCCGGGCCTCGATATCGCTGCCGTTTCTGACGGCGCGGGGCAAGTACCTGCCCACGAGCCGGATGCCTTCGAGAGCATAGGCATCGATGAGCGGGTGGGAACGCTTGCTGGTGAAGGCCTCCACGCAGTGGGCCATGGCATCGATCCCGGTCGCGGCCGTTATCATGGGCGGTACGGTCATCGTGAGAACCGGATCGATGATCGCGAGATCCGCCAACATCTGCGGGCTTTCGGTGGCAACCTTGTTCATGGTCGCCGGATCGGTGATGAGCGCGCGGGTACCCACCTCGCTGCCGGTGCCCGCGGTGGTGGGGATCTGGATGAGCGCCATCCGGCGAGGGCTCGCGCGGTTTAATCCGGAAATATCGTGCAGCGATTTTCCAGACCCGCACAGCACGGCCACCAGCTTGGCCAAATCCATGGCGCTGCCGCCGCCGAAGCCGATCACCGCATCGGGAGCGCACGCCTGCGCTGCCGCAACCGCTTCCATGAGATTCGGCAGGTCGGGTTCGGGCATGGCCTTTCCGAATGTCGTGGCGCCTGAAATCCCCAAAAGATCCGTCCGGGTGGCATTGAACGTATCCGACACGATAAAGGGCCGGGAAATTTTCTTCTCCGCCAGCCATGAGGCCAATGTCGCGATTGTCCCTTCTCCGAAGCGCACCATCGCAGGTCGCAGCATTTCGAGCGGTCGACTGATTGCCGTCATTATGTCCTCGCATCCCTGATATCGCGTAATCACTGTCGATTGCGTTTGCAGCGGCTGCCGGCAATCTCCCGAGATTTCTCATTTGCTCCAAGCCTGGGTGAAATGAAAAGATTTGTCAATTAGTATTGAAGAGCCTTGCGCAATCTGCTTCGAGCGGCGCCACATCGCAGATTGTGTGGTTGGGGAGGTCCATTAAAAATATCAATAAATCAACATGATGGTGGATAATTCCAGGTGGTTCTCCAGGGGTTTTGTCGCTGGTAAAGCTGTCTTGGGAGCTCCGTAGCTGGTAATTTCTGCGCTTACAATGTTGACAACTTTACCAGAAGGCGCGAAGGTCCCTTAGGCAGCCGGCCGGATTGGCGGTCCGGCCTTTTTTCAATTGGCCGAAATGGAAAAACTCTTCCGCAATCGGCGACTGCGATTTGATAAACCTGGGAGATCCTATGGCTCATAGCGAAACCTTCGTTGCGCTCGTCACCTGCTTCAACGACGATGAAACGGTCAACTTCGAAGCGACGCGCACCCAGGTCCGCCGGCAGGTTGCCGCCGGCAACAACATCATGTGCGCGGGCACCAATGGAGATTTCTCTGCCCTAACTTTCGAGGAGAAGGTCAGGTTGACGGAGGAGGTGGTGGACGAGGTTGCCGGTCGTGCCAAGGTCATCGTCAATGCCGGGATGCCCGCGACTTTCGAAACCAAGCTGCTCGCAAAGGAGTTTGACCGCATGGGCGTGGACGGAATTGCCGTCATCACGCCGTTCTTTATCGCCTGCACGCAGGATGGCCTGATCCGGCATTTCTCCTCGGTCGCTGATGCGGTCGCGACCCCGGTCTATCTCTACGACATTCCGGCGCGAACCCAGAACCATATCGAGCCGGAGACCGCGCGAAAGCTTGCCGGACATGGCAATATCGCCGGTATCAAGGATTCGGGCGGCGCGCAGGAGACCCTGGAGGCCTATATGGCCATAGGCCGGGATGTGGAGGGGTTCGATGTCTATTCCGGCCCGGATCACCTGGTGCTCTGGTCCTTTGAGCAGGGCGCCAAGGGTTGCATTTCCGGTCTTGGCAACGTCATGCCTGAAGTCCTCGCCAGTATCAGCCGGGCTTTCAACGCAGGCGATGTTGCCGAAGCGCAGCGGCAGCAGGAGATTTTTGCCGGCTTTCGGAAGGATCTCTACGGCCTCGGCTATCCGCCGGCGCTGGTTAAACGCGCGCTCTATCTGATGGATCATTCCGTCGGCGCCAGCCGCCAGCCCGCGCTTTTGCCAGATCCGGAACAGGACCGGAAGATCGCTGAGATCCTGCGGAAATATGAATTATTCGCCGGTACGGCGGCGTGAGCGCTGTCGTTGCCACTATATCACCCGGTTTGAAATATCGGCTCCTCGTGAGCTGCATCCGCCCCTACAGCAAGCCGATCAGGCCTCAGCCTGTCCGGTTTCCTCTGCATCATTGTCCATCGCGAGATTGATCATGCTGCCGCCGAAAAGTCGGTCGCGGGAATTACGTATGTGCTGAAGCATTGCCTTTTCAGCGCCGCCGGCATCGCGTGCCCGGATTGCTTCATAGATCGCGCTGTGTTCGGCATAAGCCTGTTCAAGCCCGCGTGGACCATCGGACATCAGCGACTGTCCATGCATCTTCATGCCGACCTGGATGTGTTCGCGAAGAGCCCGTAGCGAGGTTTCGTAGAAGTGATTGTTCGATGCGTGGATGACCGCCATGTGGAAGGCATAATCCGCATCCTCGCGATGCTTGAACGAGCCGGTCGCCGCATCCAAGAGATCGAGCGCCTCCTTGATTTTCCGCAGCGCTGTCCGGTTGTGGCGAAGTGCTGCATGATAGGCGGCGTCGGTCTCGATGGTGATCCGGAATTCGTAACAGCGCTGAATATCGGCGATCGTTTCCACCCGGGCAAAGCCGAGTGCCGCCTGCTGGGGCTTGCGCACGTAGCTGCCGGCCCCCTGTCGCGAATAAAGCAGGCCTTCCTCGCGCAAGCGCTCTAAAGCGTTGCGCAAAACAGGCCTCGAAACGCCGAATTCCTCGGCAAGCGCGAGTTCTGGCGGCAGCTTCTGGTTGGCCGGATACTCGCCATTGACGATCCGGCTGTAAAGGAGATGGTAGATGCGATCACCGAGCGACGAGCGTTGTTTAGCCCGCTCCGGTTTCGCTGCACGTTCTTGCGAAGTGGTCGTCATGGTTCGCTTTCAGCTGCCGTGGAAATATCTTCCAACGATTCTACGGAAGATGCCAATCGGAGAAGGGTATCGGCATCTCCGAACCCGCCGGATTTTGTAATAATTCTCGTGGTTTTGCCACGGAGGACGGCGCTCGCAAGGGGAACGCCGGGAAGAATCTCGTCAAGAACATCGAGCCGCTCGACGCCGAGGCGCTCCAGAAGCGCGTTGGCGGTTTCTCCGCCACAGGCGAGCAGGGTTGCAGGTTGCGTCGTCTCGATGAGAGCGGAAATTCCATCGGCGAACAAGCCGCCCGCGAGCTCGGCCGCAACAGCGGCATTTCCGGAGGTCATCTTCGCGATCGTCAGGTCCGATCCGGGCTCGGCTCCCGCCGGCACCCGTCCATTCTCGGCGATCAGGAAGCCCACGTCCAGCTTTGAGCAAAGCCTTTCGACCTGCGCCTCTGTGATGGGGTCCCGCGAGCCGATAACAAACAGTGCCGGACGCGGAAGCCGGATTTCCGAAGGTGCCTTGCCATGCGGTTTCAGGTGCCGGGCCAATGCCGCGGCAAGTCCGCGCGCCCCGACAAATAGTGTCGTCTCGGAGCGCGCGAGGCCAACGCAATGAACGAGATCCGTATCGCTCTTTGCCTCGGGGATGGCGAGGGGCATTTCCGTTTCGGCAACACGGGAGGCCACGGAGATTGGCTCAATGACGCCGGTTCCCGTAAGATATCCATCGGTAACAAACCGCCCCATCTCCGGAATGGCCGGCGAGACGAGAAGGCAGGTCCGGCCTGTGCCCTCGGCCAGCAGGCGGGCTTCCAGCCCGACGTGACCCTTCAGGCGGGAATCCACCTTCTTGAAGATGTAATCCGGAAAGGGAGGTTCGAGCGCGGCAAGAACGGCGGCGATCGCATCCCGCGCCTGGTTTTGGCCACCTTCCCGCGAGCCGGTGCTGACTGCGCAGACATCGATATCGGACAAGTCGGCCGAGACTAGGGCTTCCGGATGCCGAAGGACGCAGCAGCGCATGCCGCGGGCCGCGAACATTACCGCGGAATCCAAGGCTCCTGTCAGATCGTCTGCAACGATGAGCGCGAGCAAGCTTCCGGTTCCTCCATGCAGGTAAACATGTAAACAGAAAATGCCTTCGGTTCAATCCTAGAGAGAAATCGTCGATTGAGAAAGCCTTTTAATTCAGGAGGTATTTTTAATCGCTGGTTCGAATTTTTCGACCGTTGAAAAGTTGACAAGTTAAGAAAACTGCTGCCAATAAGAAGGATAATAGGAGGAATGTCATGACCCAGGATACGTCACGCGCGCCGATCGCCATCACGATGGGAGATCCTTCGGGCGTGGGTGCCGAAGTCATCGTCAAGGCAATCGCCGATATTCCAGTAGGCAAACGGGGTGGCTTTGTCGTCATAGGCGATGCCGACACCGTGGAGCGTGCGGCCAAGGTCTGCGGCGTGGATCTTGCTTTCCATCGATATGGTACTGTCGGCGCTTCCGGCAGTCTCGCGCTGCGCCACGTTTCGGTGGAGGGGCTTCCGGGTGAATTCGGAGTTCTTTCCCCTCGATGTGGCGAGGCAAGCTTCCGCTATATCGAAGCGGCGGTCCGAATGGCCGAGGCAGGGGAGGCTGCCGGCATCGTCACCGCCCCTATCAACAAAGAAGCGCTCAATGCGGCGGGCCATCACTATGATGGCCATACGGGCATGCTAGCGGCGCTGACCGGCTCCAAGTCCTCTTGGATGCTGCTTGCGTCCGAGCGCCTGAAGGTCATCCATGTCTCGACCCATGTGTCGCTCCGCACCGCGATCGAGCGGGCAAAGCCGGAACGAATTCTCGCGACCATCCGCACCGGACATGAGCACCTGAAGCGGATGGGCTACGACAATCCACGAATTGCCGTCGCCGGCATAAATCCCCATTGTGGCGAGAGCGGCCTGTTCGGGACCGAGGACGATGATTCCATTCGTCCCGGAGTTGAGGCGGCAATTGCGGAAGGCATCAATGTGGTGGGGCCGATCTCGGCGGATACGGTCTACCACCGCGCCTATCAAGGCGCTTTCGACCTCGTGATCGCGCAATATCACGATCAAGGCCATATTCCGATCAAGCTCGTTGCCTTCGACAGCGCCGTCAACGTTTCGCTCGGCCTTCCGATCGACCGGACCTCGGTCGATCATGGGACGGCCTTTGATATTGCGGGCACCGGCAAAGCCAATCATGTGAACATGCTGGCCGCGCTCGACTACGCGGCACGCCTTGCCGCCAACCGGCAGCACAGGGCCGCGGCATGAGTTTCGCGGCAAGGCTCAGAAACCGCGAGCGGATCGTCGGTTATTGGACGCAGCTCCCCGTGCCGGCGGTGCAGGAGCGGATTGCGCGTCATGGCTATGACTATGTCTGTTTCGATGCGCAGCATGGTTTTCTGGATTACCAGGCAGTTCTCAATGGGCTGATCGCCATCGACGCCGGTGCCGCACTCGGCAAGAACGATTGCGCCGGGCTGGTTCGTGTGGCGGCAAACAACGTGGCCTTGATCGGCCAGGCTCTCGATGCTGGCGCGCGGGGTGTCATCGTGCCCTTGATCGATACCGCCGATGAGGCGCGCGCCGCCGTCCGGGCCTGCCGTTTTCCACCCTCGGGTCTGCGTTCCTACGGGCCTATGCGTGCGGGCCTTCGCTCGGGACCGGAAACGGACAGAATGAACGATGAGGTTGCCTGCATCGTCATGATAGAGACCGAAGAGGGCCTTAAAAACCTTGAGAAAATCTGCTCCGTGGACGGTGTGGACGGCATCTATGTTGGCCCGGCCGACCTGATGCTGGCGCTTGGCGGCCGAACGATCGGCGATTCCGAGAAGGCTGCCGAATTCGAAGACGTACTTACCCGGATTGCGGAGGTTGCCGCGAAGGCCGATATCGCCGCAGGCATCCATACAAGCGCCGGCGATCTTGCGGCGAGACGGCTTGCCGAGGGCTATACCTTCGCCACCATCTCCTCAGACCTCAACCATATGGACAAAGCGGCTGCAGATCATTTGAAGTTCGCGCGAAATTGATGTCCGCCAGACCGGGGCCCAGCCGTGACCGATCGGGCCAAGCTGGTCGGAACCCTGCACCAGAACCTGCCGGAATTTGTCGGAAACAATCGTGCCGGAAAGCGGGGCGTAAGCCGAAATCAGACTCTTGGCAGTGGTGATGAGATTTGGCGTCATGCCGTAGAGGTCAGGACCGAACATGATACCGAGCCGACCGAAGCTGGTCACGACTTGCGCCGGTACGCAACTATACTCAGACTCTCAACACTCATTCCGTGATATAGGCCCGCCTGAATGTCAATCTCCGGGCCTTGATCCGGAAGTCGCCCAGGCGCTGGTCGAGAAAGCCCGCCAGGCGGGGAGCGAAGGTTGAATTTGGACTCAGATTATCGATATGGTATCTAGAAACCTAATCTAGAAAGGGATGCGCCATGAGTCTGAGCATCAAGACGGAGGAAGCCGATAGGCTGGCGCGTGAGTTATCCCGCCTTACCGGTGAGACCATGACCGAGGCCATCACCAAAGCCATGCGGGAGCGGCTGGAGCGCCTGCGCGCCGAGCAGGCGGCTAATAGCGATTACGTCGCACGCATGAAGGCTTTCGTACGCGAACGCACTGACCGCTATGATCGTCGTCCGGTTACCAAGCGGGAGTGGGATGAAGCGGTCGGAGACACGCCCGAGGAACTCGGCTTTTCTCGATGATTGTCGTGGATTCATCCTCCATCATCGCGATCATGTTTGATGAGGCGGAAGCGCCTGCCTGTATGACCGCACTTCAGAAGAACGGTCCACGTCTCCTCTCGGCAGTGAACTATGTCGAAGCTGGTACTGTCATGGCGGGCAGGATCAGAAGTGGGGATCGCCACAAAGCGATTGCTGATCTGCACGCTTTCCTGACCGACTTCGACATCGACATCGCCCCGGTCGATGACCGCCTGGCCCGCGCGGCGATGAAGGCGAGGATCGACTATGGTCAGGGGTTCGGCACGCGCGGTGGGCTGAATTTCGGCGATTGCTTCGCCTATGCGCTGGCAAAACAGTATTCCGCCCCATTACTCTATGTCGGCAACGATTTCGCATTGACAGACATTCAATCGGCTCTGGAGCCATGATCTAGCCGGCAGGAAAACAGAGGCGGTGGACGATGAGGATGTCATCGCCGCTCCCGTGACGACGTCTCCTGGATCATGCCTCAGGTCGTCATGCTTCCGTGCGCCTGGCTGACTCGCTCCGTTCCACACGGGAGGCCGACGAAACATCCTGCGAATTACCCGTGCATCGGCTCAGCATGAGGCGCATGACGTGCCTTCAATCGGCGACCGCGTCCGGAACCACGACAAGCTTTCCGACGAAGTTCTTGGCCATGAAGTCGCTCTGGGCCCGGTGGAAATCCGAAAGCCTGTAGATCCCTCCGACGAGCGGGCGGATCTTGTCGCTTTCGATGTAACCGACGAGCCGGCGGAAATCGGCACGGCTTCCCTGGCTGGAGCCGTGTAGCTCGAGTTGTTTCAAGTACATGGTCCTCAAGTCGAGCTGCACGACCGGTCCGGCGATCGCGCCTGCCGTCGTATAGCGACCTTCCGGCCGGAGGATCCTCAGGAGGTCGTTGAACATCGGGCCGGCCACCAGATCCGCCACCACATCGATCGGGGCGCCACCGATCGCTTCAGCGACGGCTTCCACCAGATTGTCCTGGCCGCGCGTCACCGCCGCCTCGGCGCCGATATCGAGCACCGCTTCCTCCTTGCCGGGGCCGACGATTGCAATCGGAATGGCGCCGCGAGCGCGGGCAAGCTGGATAATGGCCGAGCCAACACCCCCGGAAGCGCCGGTGATGAGCACCCGCTCGCCGGCGGCGAGCCTTGCTCTTTCCAGCATTCGCTCGCCGGTCAGGTAGGCGCAGCAGAAGGTCGCAAGCTCGATATCGCTCATGCCGGTCTCGACCACATGGGCGTTCTCAGCGGGTAATGCCATGTATTCCGCATAGCCGCCATCGCGGCCATGACCCATGTAATCGATATCCGCCAGGCTGTCGTCGTCGCGATTGTAGATCGAAAAGTCGACCATCACCCGCTCGCCGATACGGGAAGGATCGACGCCTGCGCCAACCGCCACCACGTGACCGACCGTATCGGTGCCCTGAATGCGCGGAAAGGTGAGGGTATTGCCCTGCCGCCGCCATGTGGAGACAGCGGCGGGGTCATCCTCCGTGCCATAGGCGCCCTGACGCACCCAGACGTCGGTATTGTTCATGCCGCAGGCCGTGACGCGGATCAGCACTTCACCGGCTGCCGGTTTCGGCACCGGCACGTCCTGCCGGTACACGAGCTTATCCAAACCGCCATGGCCGGTCAGCAGAACGGCCGCCATCGTATCGGGTATCGAGATCATTGGTCGGCCCCGTCAGCGATTTGCGAAGACGTTGTCGATCGCATCGGCCGTGGCCTTCACCACGATATCCGCCTCCTCGCGGGTGAGGCAGAGCGGTGGCGCAAAGCCTAGGATATCGCCCTGCGGCATCGCCCGGCCAATGACGCCGCGTTCGAGCAACGCCGTTGCGATCTGCGGGCCGATCTTGAGCGCGGGTTCGAAGAACCTGCGGTCGTCCTTGTCTTCGACGAATTCCACGGCGGCCATCAGACCGTCGCCGCGAACCTCGCCGACATGCTTATGGTCTCCAACGGCCTTGGTCAGTTGGGAGCGGAAGTAGGCGCCGGTCTCTTTAGCATTCTGCACGAGGTCCATCTCGTCGATGAGCTCGAGGTTCGCAATGCCGGCTGCCGCGCAGATCGGATGGGAGGAATAGGTCCAGCCGTGGCCGATCGCACCAAGCTCGTCGGAACCCTGCACGAGCACCTGCCAGAACTTGTCGGAAACGATCGTGCCTGAAAGCGGCGCGTAAGCCGAGGTCAGGCCCTTGGCAATGGTGATGAGGTCCGGCTTCATGCCATAGTGATCGGAACCGAACATGGTACCCAGCCGGCCAAAGCCGGTCACGACCTCGTCGGCGACAAGCAGAACATCGTATTTTTCGAGCACCGCCTGGATCTTTTCCCAATAGCCTTTCGGCGGCGGTACGATGCCGCCAGTGCCGAGGATCGGTTCGCCAATGAAGGCCGCGATGGTCTCCGGGCCTTCGGCGAGGATCAGCTCTTCCAGCTTGTCGGCGCAATATTGCGAGAACTGTTCCTCGCTCATGGAGCGGTCGGGGCGGCGGAAATAATAGGGTGCTTCGGTGTGAAGAACCGGCACGCGCGGCAGGTCAAAGGCTTTGTGGAAGAGCTCGAGCCCGGTGAGGCTGCCGGTCATCACGCCGGAGCCGTGATAGCCGCGCCAGCGGGAGATGATCTTCTTCTTTTCCGGCCGTCCGAGGATGTTGTTGTAGTACCAGATGAGCTTGATGTTGGTCTCGTTGGCATCCGAACCGGAAAGCCCGAAATAGACCCGGCTCATGCCCGCCGGAGCCCGGTCGATGATCATCTTGGCAAGCGTGATGGAAGCTTCCGTGCCGTGGCCCACATAGGCATGGTAATAGGCAAGGTCCCGCGCCTGTTCGGCGATCGCGTCGGCGATCTTCTGGCGGCCGTAGCCGACATTGACGCAGTAGAGGCCGGCAAAAGCATCGAGGCTGGTGCGGCCGTTCCTGTCGGTGATGTAGACGCCTTCGCCGCTGCCGATCACCCGCGTCGGCGTCTCGCCACGCGCGTGCATGCCCATATGGGTCGACGGATGGAAGAAATGGTCCCGGTCCCAGGCGGTGAGTTCGTTGTTTCTCTCGAGCATGGCATGTCCTTTCATGAATGCGTTCAGCCTGCGGTGTCGATGCAGAGATATTTGAGTTCGGTGAAAGCCTCGATGCCGTGGCGGGAGCCCTCACGCCCAAGGCCGGATTGCTTCCAGCCGCCGAAGGGTATCGGCCCGCCGGTGATCTTCACCCGGTTGATGGCGACCATTCCGTATTCGAGGGCGCGACCGAGGCGCATCTGACGCGCGCCGTTTTGGGTGACCACATAGGCGACCAGGCCGTATTCGGTGTCATTGGCGCGGACGATGACCTCCTCCTCGGTGTCGAAGGCGGTAACGGCCGCGACCGGTCCGAAGGTCTCCTCGCGCATGATGTCCGCATCTTGTGGCACATCGACGATAAGCGTCGGTTCGAAGAAGAGCGGACCGACGCTGTGGCGCTTGCCGCCGGCAATCAGCCTTGCGCCTCGACCGAGCGCATCCCTTACCTGCGCCTCGACCTTCATCACCGCGCGCTCATGCATCAGCGGGCCGATGTCTGCATCATCCGTCAATCCGTTGCCGACCTTGAGGGCAGCGATCCGTTTGGCAAAGGCCTCGTTGAAGGCTTCGAGAATGGACCGCTGTACGAAAATTCGGTTGGCCGCCAGACAATCCTGACCCGAGGTTGCGAACTTGGCGGCGATCGCGATATCGGCCGCTCGATCAATGTTCGCATCCTCGAAGATGATGAGAGGCGCATGCCCGCCGAGTTCCATCACCAGATGCTTCATGGTCGGCGCGCATTGGGCGGCAATCAGGCGGCCGATCTCCGTCGATCCCGTAAAGCTCATGGCCCGGATCCGCGCATCCTCGCAGAGCCTGCCGACGATGGTTGCGGCATCGCCCGTCACCACGTTGAAGACGCCAGGCGGCATTCCGGCACGCTCGGCCAGTTTGGCAAGCGCCAGCGCAGAAAGCGGCGTCTCGGAAGAAGGATGGGCAACGACCGTGCAGCCGGCAGAAAGGGCCGCTGCCGCTTTGCGGGTCACCATGGCGGAAGGGAAGTTCCAGGGCGTTGCGATGCCTATGACGCCAAGCGGCTCGCGCCGCACGATCATCTCCGCGCCGGGAAGATGGCTGGTGACGCTTTCCGCGTTCACCCGCTTGCCTTCCTCCGCGTACCACTCGATGAAGGAGGCCGCATAATCGATCTCTCCGCGCGCCTCGGCAAGCGGCTTGCCCTGTTCGAGGGTCATCAGAAGGGCGAGGTCCTCCTTGGCGCCAAGCATCAGCCTATGCCATTCCTTCAGGATCGCGGCGCGTTCCTGGGGCAGTTTCGAGCGCCAAGCAGGGAATGCTGCCGCGGCGGCGTCGATCGCGAGGCTGGTCTCATCCACTCCGAGGCTCGCCACCCAGGCAAGCGTTGCGGACGTCGCAGGATCGGTGACCTGAAAGCTCCGGCTGTCGGAACCCGCCACCCAGCGGCCGTTCACATAGGCAAGATCACGCAGGAGATGGCGGTCGGAGAGGCGCGTCAAAGCATCATGAAAGGCGGGACGTGCGAAAATTGCGGTCATGGCCAACTCCTCCTTCAAGGGCGTGCCAAGTGTGGCCCCACCTCAAGCGAGAGATTGTCCATTCCACGGGGTGGAAATAGAGAGATTGTCTAAACTCGCGGGCCTGCCCGGAGAGTCTGTCTATCGTCGGCGCTTGCCGAAAACAGGGCCGAAACCGGTACGCCGGCCTCCTCCTTCACGGTCTTGGTGACGATATAGGTAAAATATCGCTCGATACCGAGTTCCCGGTCCAAAAGCCCATCGATCAGGCGCTGATAGGCGTCGATATCGGCCGTCACGACCTTGGCGATATAGTCGACCCCGCCGCCGACTGACCAGCACGCGGTGATCTCGGGAATGGCGGCCACGGCTCGTTCGAACCTATCGAAATCACCTTGGCGATGATTGGCGAGCGTGATCTCCATCATGACGCTGGCGATCGGCGCGATCTTGCGCGCAGCAAGGCGCGCATGATAGCCGGCGACGATGCCCGCCTTTTCGAGCTTACGCAGGCGCATCCAGCAGGGTGTCGGCGATAGTCCGACCTTCTCGGCCAGCGCCAGCTTGGTGATACGGCCGTCGGCTTGGACCGCCTCCAGGATTTTCAGGTCGATTGCGTCGAGCTTCATCGGGTGCCTTGTCGTGCATTGTTGAGAATGACAATGAAAACTCGTTTTGCCATTGTCAATTGAACTGATTTTAAGCACAGTCGAAATCATGACAAATTGGCGCCCCGATCCATCCCAGCTCCGCCGCCCGGCCTATCTTTCGCTCGCCGAGCAGATCGCGCGTGCGATCCAGGAGGGCAAGCTCGCCAATGGGACGAAGCTGCCGACGCATCGTCGCATGGCCGACGATCTCGATCTTTCGGTCCAGACGGTTAGCCGCGCCTATGACGATCTCATCCGTCGGGGGCTGATTTCCGGGGAGATCGGCCGAGGCAGTTTCGTGCAGACGCGTCCGCGCGAGCCGGAGCCACCCTATCTGCCCGAAAGGCTGGGCGAGGTCATCGATCTTTCGATCTTGAAGCCCGTCTGCGAGCATTTCCATCTGGAAAAGATGCGCGAAGCCTTCGGCTGGCTTTCGGAAAACCTGCCGCCAAGTTCGGCTCTGTCGTTCCGGCCGAACATGGTGTTTCCGCGTCACCGGGCAATCGGTGCGGAATGGCTCTCCCATTGCGGGCTGCAGGTTTCACCGCTCAACGTCAGTCTCACCAATGGCGCGACCTCCGGCATGACGGTTGCGTTGATGAGCGTCGCGCCGCCCGGATCGATCGTCGCGACTGAGGCGATCAGCCATCATACGCTCGTGCCTCTCTCTACCTATCTCGGCATTCACCTTGAAGGACTGCCGATCGACGACGAGGGCATGATCCCCGAGGCGCTGGACGAAGCCTGCCGCACAAGCCCTATCCGGGCGGTTTTCCTCCAGCCTTCTGTCATCAATCCGAGAGCGACCTTGATGAGTGCGAAACGCCGTGAGGCACTTGCCGAAGTCGCCAGGAAGCACGACATCGCGATCATCGAGAACGATATTCTCGGTCCCTTGGTCACCGACCGATCGCCGCCGCTGGCGGCGTATGCGCCAGAACGCACGCTCTACATCACCAGTTTCACCAAGATCACCGTGCCCGGTCTGCGCATCGGTTATCTCGTCGCGCCGGACCGCTATGTGGCAGCCGTCGCCAACCGGCATCTGGTATCGAACTGGATGGCAACCCCGGCGATTGCCGAGATCGCCACGCATTGGGTAAGCGACGGCACCGCAGCGGCGTTGGTCGAGTGGCAGCGCCGGGCTCTGGCCAGCCGCCACGATATTGCCCAGGAAACGCTTGCGGGGCTGCGCTACTATTCGCATCCCCAAAGCCTGCATGTCTGGCTGCCGCTTACCGATCCGCATACCGAGGAAGGATTCGTGTCGCAGGCCAGGCTGCGCGGGGTTGCCATCGCGCCGGGAACCTCCTTCCGCACCGCCGGTCAGGGCGGGGCGTCGGCCGTTCGTATTTCGCTCGGCTCGACGTCGGAAGCGGATCTGAGAACCGGGCTTGGTGTGGTCGCTTCGCTTGCCCAGGGAAATCCCGAGGCGCTGCTGCTTGCGATTTGAGGCAAACGCCTGCCGAATGGGCAGACGCACAAATATTGTCATGATATTATTTTCCGAATTGACATGATTTCCTGGCGCCGTCATCGTTAGCCCATTGCTTGTCTCAACAGGGAGAGACATGAATGGCGTCGCCTATCATCCGCATCGACAACATCGTGAAGAGATACGGTCCGCTGACCGTCCTCGATGGCCTGTCGATGGATGTCATGCCCGGAGAGAAGCTGGCACTGATCGGCCCCTCGGGTTCGGGCAAGACGACGATCCTGCGCATCCTGATGACGCTGGAAACGATCAGCGGCGGCCATATCGAGGTCGACGGAGAGCAACTCTACCACATGAAGAAAGGCGCCGATCTGGCGCCGGCTGACGAGGCTCACTTGCACCGAATGCGCAAGAAGATCGGCATGGTCTTCCAGCACTTCAATCTATTTCCCCACAAATGCGTGCTCGACAACGTGACGCTGGCGCCGATCCTGACGCAGGGCGTGAAAAAGGCCGATGCCGAGAAGCGGGCGATGGAGCTTCTCGATATGGTGGGCATGGCCGACAAGGCCAAATCCGTACCGGCGCAGCTTTCCGGCGGCCAGAAGCAGCGCGTCGCGATCGCCCGCGCTCTGGCTCTGTCTCCCAAGATCATGCTGTTCGACGAGGTGACCTCGGCGCTCGATCCTGAGCTGGTGGAGGAGGTCTTGAACGTCATGAAGCGGCTTGCCGCCGAGAGTGACATGACCATGCTGCTGGTGACCCATGAAATGGGCTTTGCCAGCGATTTCGCCGACCGCGTGCTCTTCTTCGATCGCGGCAAGATCGTCGAGGAGGGCAAGCCGCAAGAGATCTTCCGCAATCCGAGGCAAGAGCGCACGCAGACCTTCCTGCGCAAGATCATAGCGGCAGGGCACCGCGTCTGACCGCAAGCGCGGCGACATTGCCCGAACAAATAAACGGGAAAAAACCAGAGGAGAATTGGGAACCATGAAAACAGGATTTCTCGCAGCCGCAAGCCTTGCGGCGCTCATGTCCGTCGCCGGCGGTGTGTCGGCATTCGCCGCGGACCTGGAGGAACTGAAGGAACAGGGGTTTGCCCGCATCGCCATCGCCAACGAGCCGCCCTATACCGCAGTCGGCGCCGACGGCAAGGTTTCGGGCGCTGCTCCGGATGTGGCGCGCGTCATCTTCGAGCGCCTCGGTGTCAAGGACGTCGTGGCATCGATTTCCGAATACGGCGCGATGATCCCCGGCCTTCAGGCCGGCCGTCACGACGTCATCACCGCTGGCCTCTTCATGAAGCCGGAACGCTGCAATGCGGTCGCCTATTCCGAGCCGGTCCTGTGCGACGCCGAAGCCTTCGCCGTCAAGAAGGGCAACCCCATGAAGTTCGCGAGCTACAAGGATATCGCCGATAATCCGAATGCCAGGATCGGCGCTCCGGGTGGCGGCACGGAAGAAAAGCTCGCGCTCGAAGCCGGCGTTCCGCGCGATCGCGTCATCGTCGTGCCGGACGGCCAGAGCGGCATCAAGATGCTGCAAGACGGCCGCATCGACGTCTACTCGCTGCCGGTCCTCTCGATCCACGATCTGATGAGCAAGGCAAACGACCCTAACCTCGAGGTCGTGGCTCCGGTCCAGGGTGCTCCGGTCTATTGCGACGGCGCGGCCTTCCGCAAGCAGGACGTGGCGCTTCGCGACGCCTTCGACGTGGAACTGAAGAAGCTGAAGGAATCGGGAGAGTTCGCCAAGATCGTCGAGCCCTACGGCTTCTCGGCAGCCGCCGCGATTTCGACCAACCGCGAGAAGCAGTGCGCCGCCGCGCAGTAAGCTTATCTCTCACCCCGACCCTCTCCTCGCAAGCGGGGAGAGGGAAGGCTGGACGCCCCGGCGGTCTTGCACATCGACCTTCCACCGCCAGCCTGGGAAAGGGGCCGGCGGGCGGATGAGGGCAATCCCATCAGAAGACTAGGAACTCGGACCCGATGATCGACTGGTCAGGCTATTTGACGCTGATCTTGGAAGGCGCGCTGGTGACGCTGCAGTTGACCGTGATGGGGTCCGCTCTGGCGCTGGTGATGGCTTTCCTTGCCGGACTTGGGCGCCTGTCGCGCTTCTTCATCGTGCGGGCGCTTGCCACGACCTATATCGAATTCTTCCGGGGTACCTCGATCTTCGTGCAGCTCTTCTGGGTCTATTTCGTGCTGCCGTTTGCGGGACTAACGCTGACGCCGCTGCAAGCGGGCGTATTGGCGCTCGGCCTCAATGTCGGGGCCTATGCGGCCGAGGTGGTGCGCGGCGCAGTCAAGGCGGTAGGTCGCGAACAGACGGAAGCATGCGTCGCGCTCAATCTCTCCCGCTATCAGCGCATGCGCCATGTCATTCTGCCCCAGGCGCTTCCTCTGATGCTGCCGACCTTCTGCAACAATGCCATCGAGCTTCTGAAAGGAACGGCTGTCGTGTCGCTGATCTCGTTGACCGATCTGACATTTCAGGCCCAGGTCGTGCGTGCCCAGACCGGCAATACGCTCATCCCGTTCACGACGATCCTCATCCTCTATTTCGCAATGGCCTGGTCGATCTCGATTGGCATGCGCTGGCTGGAGCGGCGCATGAGCCGCAGCCTCGATGGCGTGAGGACCTGACGATGGAATGGGATTGGGAATTCGTCTGGCAGATCATGCCGACCCTTCTCGAAGGGTTCAAGATCACCATTCTGGCGACCGTTCTCGGGGCGGCGGTGGCCGCGGTGCTGGGGCTGGCCATCGCGATCGCCCGGCGTTCGCCGGTTACCGCGCTATCGCGCACGGTGGGCTTCGTTTGCGAATTCATCCGCGGAACGCCGCTTCTAGTGCAGCTCTATTTCATCTTCTACGTACTGCCGGACATCGGGATAAGATTGCCGCCCCTGGTGGCTGGCGTCATCGGCATCGGATTGCACTATGCCACTTATACCGCGGAAGTTTACCGTGCCGGTATCGAGAACGTGCCGCGCGGCCAATGGGAGGCGGCCAAGGCCGCCAATCTCACCACGCGGCAGGCCTGGATACATGTCGTGCTGCCGCAGGCCGTGCCGCCGATGATCCCGGCGCTCGCCAACTATTTCATCGCCATGTTCAAGGAAACGCCGCTGCTTTCGGCCATCACCGTGCTGGAGCTGATGAACCAGGCGAAAAGCATCGCCAACAGCAATTACCGCTATATCGAGCCGATGACGCTGGTCGGCGTCTTCTTCCTCGCCGTCAGCTTGGTTTCGGTCGTCGGACTGCGCTGGCTCGAGGAGCGCTACGCCCGGATGGATGACTGACATGACTTCCATTGACGTACATCTTGCCCGACACAGGCCTCGCCTCGACGACCGGCCGCTTCGAAAGCGGATCGGACTCGTCATCCTGGCGACCGACCATACGACGGAGGTCGATTTCCAGCGCATGGTCGCCGGAGAGCGTGTTGGCGTCTATGTGAGCCGTATTCCCTATGCCAACCCGACGACGCCCGAAAACCTGATGAAGATGCAACCGGTGCTGACCGAGGGCGCCTCGCTCATTCTGCCCGACGAGACACTGGATGCGGTCATGTATTCCTGCACGTCCGCCTCCGTGGTGATCGGCGACGAGAGGGTCGAGCAGGCAATCCGTGCGGCAAAGCCCGGAGTTCCCGTGGTGACGCCGACTGCGGCGGCCGTCAAAGGGCTGAAGGCCGTCGGTGCCAAGCGGATTTCGATCCTCACGCCCTATACGGTGGAGACAAGCCGCCCGATGGCCGACTATTTCGCTCGGCTCGGCTTCACGATCGACCGGTTCACATGCCTCGGTTTCGAGGACGACCGCGAAATGGCGCGCATCGCACCGGACGAAATCGTCTCGCTTGCCCACGAGGTGACGGCGCCGCAATCGGATGCGCTCTTCATCTCCTGCACGGCTGTCCGCGCGGCCCAGGTGGCGGCCCGGATCGAAGCCGAAATCGGCAAGCCCATGGTGAGCAGCAATCTCGCGACCGCCTGGGCCTGCCTGCACCTTTGCGGCGAGACGGCAGCGCGTCCTGAACTGGGGACGCTGATGACCAAGTCCTATCCGGAAGGCTGATGCCATGAGTGTGGGGAGCCTGCCGGTCCGATTTGACGATATCCGCGCCGCCGCGGCACGCATCGGTGAGCGCGTGTTGAAAACGCCAGTGGTGGAATCGGCCGCGCTCAGTGAGATTGCCGGTGTTCCGGTTCATCTGAAGTTGGAACACCACCAGACGACCGGCAGCTTCAAACTCCGCGGTGCCACGAATGCGGTTCTCTCCCTGACTGTGGAGGAGCGTAAACGGGGTGTCGTTGCCGCTTCCACAGGCAATCACGGCCGCGCTCTCGCGTTTGCGGCAAAGGCGGAAGGCTCGCTCGCGACCATCTGTATGTCCTCGCTCGTGCCGGAGAACAAGGTTTTGGAAATCCGTCGCCTCGGCGCCAATGTCCGCATTGTCGGTCGGTCTCAGGACGAGGCGCAGGAGGAAGTGGACCGACTGGTGGCAGAAAAAGGGCTGGTCATGGTGCCGCCCTTCGACCATCCGGCCGTTGTCGCCGGGCAAGGGACGCTCGGCCTCGAACTATTCGATCAGCTTCCCGACGTCGAAACCGTTCTCGTGCCTCTGTCCGGCGGGGGATTGGCGGCAGGTGTCGCGGCCGCGATCAAGGGACGGAGGACCTCGGTGCGGGGCGTCGGCCTGACGATGGAACGCGGAGCGGCGATGAAGGCGAGCCTCGACGCCGGCATGCCGGTACAGGTCGAAGAACTGCCGAGCCTTGCGGATTCGCTCGGTGGCGGCATCGGTCTCGACAATCGCGTCACCTTCGCCATGTGCCGCGACCTTCTCGACGATGTCGTCCTGCTTTCGGAAGCCGAAATCGCTGCCGGCATGCGGCATGCCTATGCGGTCGAGCGTGAAGTGATCGAGGGCGCTGCCGCCGTCGGTATCGCAGCACTCCTGGCAGGCAAGATCATGGGCCATGGCCCGGTCGTTGCTATCCTTTCAGGCCGCAATGTCGACATGGATCAGCATCGGCGGATCATCAACGGCGACACCATCTGTGGAAAGGACGCCGCATGAGCCGGATGGTCATTCTCACCGAAAGGGATCTACGCGACCTGGTTCCGCTTGATCGCGAGGCGATCGCCTGCGTCGAGGATGCTTTCCACGCGCTCGCCACCAAGCCGGTTGCCATGCCGCCGATCCTGCGCCTCGACATTCCCGAGCATCGCGGCGAGGTGGATGTGAAGACGGCCTATGTGCCGGATCTCGAAGGTTTCGCCATCAAGATCAGCCCGGGCTTCTTCGACAATCCGAAGATCGGCCTGCCGAGCACCAACGGCATGATGGTGCTGCTGTCGAGCCGCACGGGTCTCGTGCAAGCCCTCCTGCTCGACAATGGCTACCTGACCGACGTGCGCACCGCCGCCGCCGGCGCGGTGGCGGCAAAACATCTTTCGCGGCCGGATTGCGCCGTGGCGGCAATCTTCGGTGCGGGCATGCAGGCGCGCCTGCAACTTGAGGCGCTGACGCTGGTCCGGCCGATCCGGGAGGCGCGCATATGGGCCCGGGAGTTCGGCAGGGCCGAGACGGTCGCTGCCGAGCTGACCGCGAAGCTTGGTCTTCCGGTTCGCGCCGAAGCTGATCCTCAAGCCGCGATCGGTGGTGCCGATGTCGTCGTCACCACCACGCCCTCCGAGACGCCGATCCTGAAAGCCGAATGGCTTCGGCCCGGCCAGCACGTGACGGCAATGGGCTCGGATGCCGAGCACAAGAACGAGATCGATCCGGCGGTCATCGTCAAGGCGGACGTCTATGTCGCCGATCGTCTGACGCAGACCCGCCGGCTTGGTGAGCTCCATCACGCTATCAAGGCGGGGCTCGTCGCCGCCGATGCGCCATTCCCAGAGCTTGGTCAGGTCGTCGCCGGCCGTGGCTCCGGCCGCCAAAGTGGCGGCCAGATCACGCTCGCCGATCTCACCGGCACGGGTATCCAAGATACCGCTATCGCCACGCTCGCCTTCGCGCGGTCAACCGCCGCAGGCGTGGGCGCAACATTTGAAAGCTGAACCGGCCTGGGACGCCGGAGGAGAAGGAAAGAAACATGAACCAGCCCAATCTCAAATTCTCGCTCGGCGAATATGCCGCGCGGCTGGAAAAGACACGGCGCGCCATGGAGGAGAAGGGGGTCGACCTCTTGATCGTCAGCGATCCCTCCAACATGGCCTGGCTGACGGGCTATGACGGCTGGTCCTTCTATGTGCACCAGGCGGTCATCGTGCCGCCGTCCGGCGAACCGATCTGGTTCGGCCGCGGTCAGGATGCCAACGGCGCCAAGCTCACCGCCTATCTGAAGCACGAGAACATCATCGGCTATCCCGATCACTACGTGCAATCGACCGAGCGTCATCCGATGGATTACCTGTCGGCTAAGCTTGCCGAACGTGGCCTCGACAAGCTGACGATCGGCGTGGAGATGGACAATTACTGGTTCTCAGCGGCCGCCTTTGCTTCGCTGCAGAAGCATCTTCCGAATGCGCGTTTCGCCGATGCGACAGCCCTCGTGAACTGGCAGCGCGCAGTGAAAAGCGAGACCGAGATCAAGTATATGCGCAATGCCGCCCGCATTGTGGAGGCCATGCATCAGCGCATCTTCGACAAGATCGAGGTGGGCATGCGTAAATGCGACCTGGTCGCGGAAATTTACGATGCCGGTACGCGCGGCGTCGACGGTATCGGCGGCGATTATCCAGCGATCGTGCCGCTTTTGCCGTCGGGCGTGGAAGCCTCCGCGCCGCATCTGACCTGGGACGACCGGCCGATGCTAAGAGACGAGGGTACGTTCTTCGAAATCGCCGGCTGCTATAACCGCTATCACGTGCCGCTGTCGCGAACCGTCTTCCTCGGCAAGCCGACGCAAGCCTTCCTGGACGCGGAAAAGGCGACGCTCGAGGGCATGGAGGCCGGTCTCGCAGTCGCAAAGCCCGGCAATACCTGTGAGGACATCGCCAATGCCTTCTTCGGCGTGCTGAAGAAATACGGGATCGTCAAGGACAACCGCACCGGCTATCCGATCGGGCTTTCCTATCCGCCGGATTGGGGCGAGCGGACCATGAGCCTGCGGCCGGGCGACCGCACGGAACTGAAGCCCGGCATGACCTTCCATTTCATGACCGGTCTATGGCTAGAAGACATGGGCTTCGAGACCACCGAAAGCATTCTCGTCACCGATACCGGCGTCGAATGCCTGGCAAACGTGCCGCGCAGGCTGATGGTCAAGGATTGAGATAATGAGCAACTTGGCTTTGCGGCCGTCACCGATCAGCCCTACGGTGGATCTGGATGCCGAAGGCGTACAGCACGGTTTCTTGCGGCTGCCCTACAGCCGCGATGATTCCGCATGGGGATCGGTGATGATCCCCATTACGGTTATCCGCAACGGCGACGGGCCAACGGCGCTCCTGACCGGCGGCAATCACGGCGACGAATACGAAGGGCCGATCGCGCTCTTCGATCTCGCCCGCAGCCTTGAGGCAGAGGATGTCAGCGGCACGGTGATCATCGTGCCGGCGATGAATTATCCCGCCTTCCTGGCCGGCACCCGGACCTCGCCGATAGACAAGGGCAACCTGAACCGCAGCTTTCCGGGTCGTCCGGACGGGACGGTGACGCAGAAGATCGCCGATTACTTCCAACGCGAACTGCTGCCCCGCGCCGATATCGTGCTGGATTTCCATTCCGGCGGCAAGACGCTGGACTTCCTGCCTTTCTGCGCCGCACATGTCTTGCCGGACAAGGAACAGGAAGCCCGTGCCTTCGAACTGGTGAAGGCGTTCTCGGCGCCATATTCGATGAAGATGCTCGAGATCGATGCGGTCGGCATGTACGACACCGCCGCCGAGGAGATGGGAAAGGTCTTCATCACCACCGAGCTCGGCGGCGGAGGAACTGCCACGGCGAAAAGCGCCGGGATTGCCAAGCGCGGCGTCATGAACACGCTGCGCCGTGCGGGTATCGTCGCAGGGAGCCCCGAGAGCAGTTCCACGACCTGGCTCGACATGCCGGATGGCGATTGCTTTTCCTTTGCGCAGGAGAACGGCTTGATCGAACCCGTCTTCGATCTCGGCGACCAGATAACCAGGAACGCCGTTGTCGCACGCATTTATCCGACAGGACGAACGGGTGCGGCTCCGCATGAAATCCGCGCCAAGATGGACGGCATTCTCTGCGCCCGGCATTTCCCAGGCCTCGTGAAAGCTGGGGATTGTGTATCGGTGATCGCCGTCGTCGTTGGCTGAAACAGCGCTCTCTAGAAGCCTAAAGCATTGCGCAATGCCATGCCTTCCTGCAGGCGAAGGTCGAGATCGGCTTCGATATGATCGATGTGGTGAAGCATGAGCTGGCTCGTGCGCGCCGCATCGCGCTTCTCCAACGCTTCGACAATAGCGGCGTGCTCGCCGTGGCCGCAGCTCGAGATGCCGGAACGCCCATAGATGGCGATCACCAGCGAGGATCTGGCGACCAGTTCGTCCATGAAACGCTCGAGGATCGTATTTCCGGAAAGTCTGGCCAGCATCAGGTGAAACTCGCCGGATGCCTTGATCTCGGCACGCCGCGCCGCAGGGCCACGCTCGTTCATATAGCGCGCCTCTTCATCCAGCAGCCGGCGGAACTGCTCGATATCCTCGGCGGTGATGCGTTCCACCGCCGCGGCGATGATGCCGGGCTCGATAAGACGCCGTGAGGCGAAGATCTGACGGGCCTCTTCCGGAGACGGGTTCGAGACGAAGGCGCCGCGGTTCCTCTCGATCGTCACCAAGCCCTCGAAGGCGAGTATCTGAAGTGCTGCGCGGGCGACCGTTCGGCTGACGTCGAACAGGGAGCCGACCTCGGCTTCCGAAAGCTTGGTGCCTGGTGCAAGCCGCCTGTCGATGATCGCGTCGCGCAGGGCTTCCCGGATCGCGGCCGAGCGGTCCTCGGGCGCTGCTTCGGTGAGAACGATTTTTTCGCCGATATTCATGTTCAGGTCCGCTGTCTCAGCGTTTGTATCGCGGCCCCGCGGCAAAACCAAGCGGCTTTTGTCAGCGATACAGAAGAAGATTGCATACAATTTTTGCAGTAGATCGAAGACAGCCGCTTGTTTTTTGCGCATTGCGCAAGCCATCGAAACCGCCGCCGTCCCGTCGCTCCCGGAAGTATACGCTTCTTCAAGGACTTGATGGATTTGGCATGCTCCATGCATCGCGGTAGCCGACGCAAAGGAGCGTGCGGATGAGTAAAGCAGCCGAAATCGATATCGCCTCTGTCTCAAAAATCTATGGTTCCACGACGGCCGTGCAGTCCATAAGCCTGAAGATTCCGGCAGGCAGTTATTGCTGCCTGCTCGGGCCCTCCGGCTGCGGAAAGACCTCGACGCTGCGCATGATTGCCGGCCACGAAACGATATCGAGCGGCGATATACGGCTCGGAAATACCGTGGTAACCGATTTGCCGCCGGCGCGCCGCGGCACGGCCATGATGTTCCAGTCCTATGCCCTGTTTCCCCATCTCGATCTGGTCGACAATGTCGCCTTCAGCCTCAAGATGAAGGGTGTCGATAGGGATCAGCGCCGCGCAAAGGCGCTCGATATGCTGCGCCTGATGCAGCTTGAAGCCTATGCGACCCGCCGCCCGGCCCAGCTTTCCGGAGGCCAGCAACAGCGTGTGGCGCTCGCCCGTGCGCTCATCACCGACCCAGAGGCGCTGTTGCTCGATGAGCCGCTTTCGGCGCTCGATCCCTTTCTCAAAATCCGCATGCGGGCAGAACTCAAGAAGCTCCAGACCTCGCTTGGCATCACTTTCGTGCATGTGACGCACAGCCAGGAAGAAGCCATGGCGCTTGCCGATCTTATCGTGGTGATGAACGACGGCCGCATCGAGCAGGCCGCCCACCCGCGCATAGTGTTCGAACGCCCAGCGACACCTTTCGTGGCCCGCTTCATGGGTGACCACAACGTGATCTCCGGCCGGGTGATCGAACACAAGGCCGAGCGTCTTCTTCTCGGTGTTCCTGGGGGCGGAGAATTCCTTGCTGATGGGGGGGCGCAGACCCTTCGCGATGCCGCAGATATCGCCATTCGCACCGATCGTGTCCGGATCGGCCAGCCGGCGGAGCTGGGCCTCGGTTTCACTGGATCGGTCACCAACATCGAATATCGCGGCTCCTCGGTGAAACTGTCGGTAAACGGCGACGGCATCGAGGATTTCACCGCCATCTTGGGTGACACGGAATATTTCGCCCACCCCGTGAAGGTCGGCGAAGCGATCCCGCTCGCCTGGGAGCGCCAGGACGCCATCGTTCTCGGCAGCCCGAAACGTCACTGATATCGAAACAAAAACCCAACAGAGGAGAACAGCAATGATCGATACTCAAAAGAAGAAGGCCAAAGGAATCTCCCGCCGATCGCTCCTGAAGACGGCGTCTGCGGCGGCAGGTCTGGCTGCCGGCTCCGGCGCGATCACCGGATTTCCCACCATCTGGGCTCAGAACCCGATCACCTTGCGCCAGTTCGGCACCGGCGTCTCGAACCTGAATGCGATCGCACAAAAGTGCAAGGAAGACCTCGGAATCACGCTTGAGATGACGGCCACGGATTCCGACGCCGCCGCGCAAAGGGCCGTCACGCAGCCGAATTCCTACGATGTCGCCGACGTCGAATACTGGATTGCCAAGAAAGTCTATCCGGCAGGCGTCCTGCAGCCGATGGACGTGAAGAAGCTGAAATATTTCGACAAGATCGTGCCGCTCTTCGTCAACGGTAAGCTGACGCCCGAAAGCGTCGTCGCCCAGGGCACCGCGCCTCACACCGTAGGCTTTGTCGAAAGCCAGGAGGCAAAGACATTCGCCACGGAACCGACCGAGTGGATGACGATGGTGCCGACCATCTACAATGCCGATACGCTCGGCATCCGCCCGGATCTTGTCGGTCGCGAGATCACCACCTGGGCGGACCTCATGGATCCGGCCTACAAGGGCAAGACCTCGATCCTCAACATCCCTTCGATCGGCATCATGGATGCTGCCATGATCATGGAGGCGATGGGCGAGCTCAAATATGCCGACAAAGGCAACATGACCACCGAGGAGATCGACAAGACGATCGACTTCCTCATCAAGGCCAAGCAGGACGGCCAATTCCGCGCCTTCTGGAAATCGTTCGACGAGAGCGTCAATCTGATGGCTTCCGGGGAAGTGGTCATACAATCCATGTGGTCGCCCGCTGTCGCGGCCGTCCGCTCCAAGGGCATTCCCTGCGTCTATCAGCCGCTCAAGGAAGGCTACCGCGCCTGGGGCGGCGGGCTGGGACTTGCCGCGCATCTCAAGGGTGCGCAGCTCGACGCGGCCTATGAATATATCAATTGGTACCTCTCCGGCTGGGTCGGAGCCTATCTGAATCGACAGGGCTATTATTCGGCGGCGATGGAAACCGCAAAGCAACATATGAGCGCCGACGAATGGGGCTTCTGGGTCGAAGGCAAGCCTGCCCAGGGCGATATTCTCGGCCCCGACGGCAAAGTCATGGAAAAGGCAGGCGCAGTGCGCGATGGCGGCTCCTTTGAGGAGCGCATGGGCAAGGTCGCCTGCTGGAATTCGGTCATGGACGAGGACCGCTACATGGTCCGCCGCTGGAACGAATTCATCGCGGCTTGAGGCATTCGCCAACCTGTTCCCTCCCCGCCAAGCGGGGAGGGAAGCTTGGCACGCCCTGCTACCCTTCCAAAGAAGAAGATGAAATGGCGACGATGACCTCCTCGGAAACGGAAAAGATCGAAAGCACGGGAGCCAAAAGCCTCCGTTTGCCGTCGGGATTGATCTCTTATCTTCAGGCAGCGCCGCTTGCAGCCATTCTCGGCGCCTTCCTGCTCGTGCCCATCCTGATGATCGCGGTCGTCAGTTTCTGGGACTACGATTTCGCCCGGATGTACCCGGATTTCGTGACCTTCAACTATGCCGAGACGCTCGGCTCCTGGGTCACGTGGAAAATCTATCTCAACACGCTGAAATTCGCCCTGCTCGTCTGGGCGATCACGTTGTTCGTCGGCTTCTGGGTCGCCTATTTCCTCGCCTTCCATATCCGCACTTCTGCCATGCAGATGGTGCTTTTCCTCGTCTGCACCGTACCTTTCCTGACCTCCAACATCATCCGCATGATTTCCTGGATTCCGGTTCTCGGACGCAATGGTCTGGTCAACACGACGCTCATCGACGCGGGGATCATTCCGCAGCCGATCGAATGGCTTCTCTATTCCGATTTCGCGGTGGTGCTGGCCATGGTGCATCTCTACGCGCTGTTCATGGTGACGCCGATCTTCAACACGCTGATGCGTATCGATCACTCCCTGATAGAGGCGGCGCGCGATGCCGGCGCCAGCGGCTGGCAGGTTCTCGTCAACATCATCATTCCGCTTGCCAAACCCGGCATGGCGATCGGCACGATCTTCGTCGTGACGCTGGTGATGGCCGATTTCTCCACCGTGCAAGTCATGTCGGGCGGGCAGAGCGCCTCCATCGCGCTGATGATGAGGAACCAGATGTCGCTACTCCAATACCCGGCGGCTGCGGCCAATGCCGTGGTGCTTCTCGTCCTCGTTCTTTTGATGGTCGCGGGCATCCTGCGCATCGTCGACATCCGCAAGGAGCTTTGATCCATGTATCGTGAGAAACGCTCCAGGGAGTTCTATATCCTCGCCATCTTCTTTTCCGTTTTCGTGCTTTTTCTCTATGGGCCTCTGTCGGCGATCCTCATCCTCTCCTTCCAGGGGCCGAATGGCGGATTGACCTTTCCATTGAACGGCACGTCGCTGCATTGGTTCGCCAACCTGCTCGAAACCCAGGCGGTCGGCGATTTCGGAGGCTCCTTCCGCCGTTCGCTGGCGCTCGGCCTGATGGTAATGGCCGTCACGGTGATCGTGTCGCTGCTCGCGGGCCTCGCCTTCCGCCGCCGTTTCATCGGCTCGACCGCGCTCTTCTACCTGGCGGTTGCTAGCCTCGTCGTGCCGTCGATCATCATTTCGCTCGGCATCGGCGTGCTCTTCCAGCAGTTCGGCCTCCAGCCCTCCTGGTACACGTCCGCCTTCGGCGCGCATCTCACCTGGACGCTGCCTTTCGGCGTGCTCATCATGTTTGCCGTCTTCAACCGTTTTTCGCCCGCCTACGAGGAAGCTGCGCGCGATCTCGGCGCCACCTCCTGGCAGACCTTCCGCCATGTCGTATTGCCGATGATCGCGCCGAGCCTCATCGGCGTCGGACTGTTCGGCTTCACGCTTTCCTATGACGAGTTTGCCCGAACGTTGATGACGGCCGGCACCTTCAATACGCTGCCGCTCGAAATCTACGGCATGACCACCAATGTGACGACACCGGTGCTCTACGCGCTGGGTACGGTGACGACGCTCTTTTCCTTGCTTGTCATCGCCGGCACGCTGGGGTTCATCGTTCATCTTAACCGGCGCCGGACTAGGGCCTAAGACCGATGCGTATCCTCGTCGTCAATCCGAATACCACCGCCAGCATGACGGCCAAGATCGCGGAGTCCGCCCGCCAGGTCGCCAATGCCGGGACGGACATTCTGGCCGTAACCTCGTCCATGGGGCCTGCTTCGATCGAAGGCTATTACGACGAAGCCCTGGCATTGCCGGGCCTTCTGCTGGAAATCGCCAGGGGCGAGCGGGAGGGCGCCGATGCCGCGGTCATCGCCTGCTTCGACGATACGGGCCTCGATGCCGCCCGCGCGCTGGCGAATATTCCGGTGGTCGGCATATGCGAGGCCGCGCTTGCCGCAACCGCCTTCATTGCGCAACGTTTTACCGTGGTGACGACAATGGAGCGCTCCCGCCTGCCGGTCGAGGCGCTGGTGCACCGCTATGGCATGTCCTCCCGAGCAAAGGTACGCGCCGCCGATATTCCGGTGCTTTCGCTGGAAGATCCCAATTCCAATGCTCGCGTCCGCCTGTGCGGAGAAATCGCAGCAGCGCTGGAGGAGGATAAGGCCGAGGCGATCGTACTCGGCTGCGCCGGCATGGCCGATCTCGCCATCGCGCTCAGGGCGGAGTTCGGGGTGCCGGTCGTTGATGGCGTGGCCGCCGCCGTCAAGCAGGTCGAGGGGTTGGTGGCTCTTGGCCTTTCCACGGCGAAAGGCGGCGCCTATGCTTCACCCCTCCCGAAATCCTACAAGGGCATGCTCGAGGATTTCGAGCCCCGGAAACTCGGCCGATCATGACGACTGCTCCAACCACTCGATCGCTCACCCTTTTTGAAACGGAAACATTGATGGATTGGGCGCGCATCGAAGGCTGGAACCCCGGTCTTGCCGACGCCTCCGCTTTCCACGCGGCCGATCCCCAAGGCTTTATCGGCTGTTTCGTGGATGACGAGATGGCGGCAGGCATATCAGCCGTGAGATATGGCGACGACTTCGGTTTCATCGGGCTCTACATCGCCCATCCAGGCTATCGCGGCAAAGGCTATGGCCGAAGGGTTTGGGATGCCGCGATGGCACATCTTGAAGGCCGGACGGTCGGCCTCGACGGCGTTCCCGAACAGCAGGCCAACTATCGGGGCATGGGGTTCGAGCCGCATTACGAGACCTTTCGCTGGAGCGGCAGCATACCGGGAGCGGCGTGCAGGGATGTGGCCGCGGCCTCGCCGGATATGAGAAAAAGCATTGTCAGCTATGATCGGCACTTCTTTCCCGCTGAAAGAAGCGGCTTTCTTGCGCAATGGTTGACGCCGCCGAGACTTGCCATGGTGATGGTCCGCGACGGTGTCGTACATGGCTATGCCGTCTGCCGAAAATGCCATGACGGCTTCAAGATCGGCCCGCTATTTGCGGACACCGCGGCCGATGCGGAGTGTCTGCTGAAAGCCTGTGCGGCGCAGACCGCAGGCCGAACCATTCATATCGACGTGCCGGTCTTACAGGCAGAGCTCGCCGGGATCTTGGAAGCCAACGGCTTTTCAAAGGGGTTCGCAACCGCTCGCATGTATCGTGGCCCGGCGCCGCCGGTGCGGATGTTAGGCGTTTTTGCGGTCTCCACTCTGGAGCTCGGCTGATTGCGAGCGGCCGGATGCTATGTGCCGCATCCGCGAGATCACTGTCACGACGCCTTCATATCGCTCTTCTACGGAATAGCTGCGGTAGCGTGGTTGTATTCCCGGGTCGTCGAACTGTTTGAACCCCACTAAAGATGCAGAAAGCAAGCCTCCGTCACGCCTATGGAAAAGCACGCGAGCCGCCATAGATTCCGGTTTACAGGGATGGGTTTTGTTCTAAGCTCACCGCAACTATTGCTCGCGAGGGAGATGCAGCCATGAGCGATGTCGTTGGGAAGACACCGATGCAATATCTTGAAAAGGCGATGGGATCGCTTCGCGATTTGGGCTTGGTCCCGGAGCGGAACGGAGAGGCGCCAATCGTCGGCTTGCTGGAGAAGATCAGCGATCTGGAACCCGACAAGGTCGCTGTGATTACCCGCACGCTCGACCAGATGAGCTTCTTCAACGAGGTGGTGCGCGAGCAGATCTCGCAGATGTCGATCGGCGAGCGCTACGAGAAGATCACCAAGGGCTTCAATTCCATCCGTGACGATGCAAAGCGCATGGTCGACCAGATCTCCGATGGCAAGCTCGATATTTTCGAGCGTTCCACCAATGTCTGGATGAAGATTTCCCGCGGCGATGTCGCTGCGCGGTTCGATGAGATCAAGGACACCTATCTCGAGGTCGCCAAGGATACCAAGGAAAATATCGAGCGCGAGCATGTGATCCTGGAAGCCTATCGCGACTTCCGGGGCGCGTTGAAGCAGGCGGAGGTCTCCGCGCTCGAGGTTCTCAAGACTGCCGAAGCCAAGCTCGAGGACGCCAAGGGTGTCTTGACGAAAGCCTCCGATGAGGTGGCAGGCTTCACCGCCAACGATCCCGCCGGCCGCGCCAAGCTCGAGCTTGCGCGTGACGAAAAGCTGCGGGTGATGCAGAACGAGGAAGGCCGCTATCAGATCGCCAAGGATTTGGCCGACAATCTGACGATCGGCTACAATACTTCCGAGGTCATCATGGCCAGACTGATGCAGACGACCAATGCCAAGGAGCGGGTCTATCAGCAGTCGGTGTCTTTCTTCTCGACCAATGAATCCGTTCTGACCGCGCTTAAAGCGTCCTTCACGGGCCTCTTCGGCCTGCATGAATCCACTCAGACCCTCAACGAGATGAAGGAGGGGGTCTCCAAATCGATCGAGGTTCTCGCCGAGATCGGCGGCAAGGTGCAGGAAGAAGCGATCAAGGCGGGCTACGGTCCCACGATCCGCGCCGATGCGGTCAAGAAACTCGTTGATTCCGTGGTCAACTTCCAGGAACATTCGACTGAGATCATCGCGGAAATGCGCAAGCTGGCGACGCAGAATTCAAACGAAATTCGCGATGCCGTGGAGGACGGCAAGCGGCGCATTGCGCGGCTTGCGGAAAGGGGCAATGCGCTGCTGATCGATGGCTAACGTCCAATCCGCCGAACCGCCGCCCAGCATTCCCGGCGGCCAAGCTCCGGCGCCGAAACTCGATGACCTGATGCTGGCGATGGATGTCGTCGATACGCTCCGTCACCAGGAGGGTCTTGTCGCCAAGGAACTGGCCCAGGAAGAGCGCGATGACGAGCTGAAAAAACGGCTTCGCCAAATCTATGAGGGACAGGGGCTGGAGGTCACCGACCGCATCCTCGACGAAGGTATCAAGGCACTGAAGGAAAGCCGGTTCGTTTACGAGCCGCCGCCGCCGAGCTTTGGCCGTACCCTCGCAAATCTTTGGGTGCGCAGGCACACTGTGGGCAAGGTCGCGGCTTTCGTACTGTTGCTTGCGATCGCCGGGGTGGGCTGGCAGGCCTGGAACTGGCGTGCGGAACGCCAAGCCGCCGACGCCACGCGGATCGAACTGACGGAGACCTTGCCGCAGGCACTCGCCACCGCGGCGGAGGGGGCTTCGAGAGAGGCTCAGGAACCGCAGGCCCGGGAGATGATCGACCGGCTTAGGGGTGATGGTCAGGCTGCGATCGCTGCCGGCGATGCCGCGGCTGCCCGTGCGGCAATTTCCGGATTGGGTCAGCTTCGCGAGCGGCTTTTGCGCGAATATACATTGCGCATCGTCTCCCGGCCGGGGGCGGATACGGGCGTCTACCGCATTCCGGACGTCAACCAGGCGAGCCGCAACTACTATCTGATCGTAGAGGCGGTCACTCCCGACGGACAGACCTTGAGCCTGCCCGTCGCAAGCGAGGAAACCGGCCGCACCGAGAATGTAACGCAATGGGGCATCAGAGTACCCCAGGCGGTCTTTGACGCCGTGCGCCGGGACAAGATGGATGATGGCATCGTCCAGAACAGCAGACTTGGAGAAAAACGACGCGGCATGCTCGATCCCGGCTATCTGATGCAGGTCTCGGGCGGCGCGATCACGAAATGGTAGGGCAGATGATCTCGGGACGTGAAACATTGTCCTCCATAGAGCGCGCTATTCTCGGGGTTCGCTCGCAAGAGGATCAGCTGGTCGCAACGCTTCGCTCCGCGGAGGAGGAGGCCGCGCGGCTGCGGACGCTGAAGGCGGATAATTTCAAGGCGCTTGCCGAAATCCGCCTGGAGTCGCTGGCGCGCGACCAGGTTGTGCAAGACCTGAACGCCGCGGAACAGAGGGCCCTGGAACTCATCGCCCGCCGGCGCAACAGGCTTGCGGAGTTCGCCGATCGGCGCGCCAAGGCGACGGTCGCCGCAACGGTGGCAGAAGCGGACCGTGCTGAAAAGGCCAGGGTCGTGGAGGCGGTCGGCGACCGGATCGATCAACTCACAGCCAAGGTGGAAGCCGCCATAAAGGCCGATCCTGCCTGGATCGCTCAGCAGCAAAGGGTGGCGGAAGCGCAGGTAAAGGCCCAGGCAGCCGCCGACAAGGCCGTCCAGTCCGAGGCGGATCGGGAAAGCAAGGGCAATCCTTATCAGAAGGACCCGCTGTTCATGTATTTGTGGCGCGCCGGCTACGGAACGTCCGAGTACCGCGCAGGCTCCATTACCCGGTATTTCGATGGCAAGATTGCACGCCTGCTCGGCTATCAAAACGCCCGGGCCAATTATCACATGCTCAACGAGATACCCCTGCGTCTGCGAGAGCATGCCGATCGCGTCGCGGAAATGGTTGACGCGGAAATTTCCAAGCGAAGTGCCATCGAGCGCCGGGCGCTCGAGAACGACGGCATCGTGAAGCTGGAAGAGGAACTCGAGGCCGCGGAAAAGGCGCTGGACGAGGTCGAGACGGCACTTGAAAAGGCAAGATCCGACCTTGCAGCCTTGGACGAGGAGCAGGCGGGCGAGACCGAAGCGGCGGGCGATGCCGATTACCGGCAGGCCGTGCAGATACTGGCCGAAAGGCTGAGCAGAGAGGATCTCCGCGTCCTCTATGCGGAAGCAACCAGGACGCCGACCCCGGCAGACGAGCAGATCGTGCAGCAGCTTGGCAAAATCGACGAGGCGATCGCTCGTGCGGACGCTGAGGTCCAGGATGTCCGCAGAACTACGGCCGAACTCGGTAGGAAACGGATAGAGCTCGAGCGCGCACGTGGCCACTTCCGCCAGCGAGGATATGGCGATCCCCTGGGTGAGTTCACGAATGAGGACATGATCGGCACCGTCATCGGCGGCATCCTCAAAGGAGCCCTTTCATCCCGCAATCTAGAAGACGTTTTGAACGAGGGCTTCCGCCGGCGAATGCCCCGGTCTCCCGGCGGCTTCGGCGGCGGCTTGCGGCTGCCCAGAGGCGGCAGTTGGGGCGGCGGTATGGGCATGCCGCCAATCCGCCCTCCCTCGGGAGGAGGCGGCTTCCGGACCGGCGGCCGCTTCTGAGCCGCTTGCGGAGCGAGTCTTCAGGCTCCCTGTTCGCTCAGCTTTTTGTCGAGCATCTCGAAATAGCCGACCAGGCGCTGCATGGCCTCGGGCGTCAATGCGACGATCTGCCGACGTCCGTCGGCCGGGTCGTTCACGCGCCGGACAAGCCCGGCCTGCTCCAGCTCCAGCAATCGCCTTGAGGCCGTCGATATCGGCACGCCGGACGCCATGTACAGATTGGTGAGATATATGACATCGTTCTGCAGTTGATACTCTAGGAGATAGAGCAGCATCTGCCAGACGGGATCGGCGAAGAGTTCATCGTTGAACATTTTCTCGCGCAGCTGCCGGGTACGGATCAACGTGAGCAGGCGCTGCGTATCGGTCTTTGCATCGGGCGGGTTTTCTGTCCGCGCTGCCGATGCGGCAGATCCCTTCGTGTCGGTCCCCTGGAGCAATGTGCCAAGCCGTCGGACTTCCTCGCTCAGCTTGTCGAGCGAATAGGGCCAATCGTCCCGACCCAACCGCCTGCGGCGCTGCGCATTGGAACGCATGATGGCGCGTCCGACTGCTTCCAGCAGCTCGTCGCGGCGAATTGGCTTATGCAGGAAATCGACGGCATCGAGCCTGAGTGCCTCAACGGCTATGTCGAGCGTGGCATGTCCCGTTACGAACAGCACCTGTAGCCAGTCACGATCGGCAAAGCGGCTACGGATCGCCTGCAGCAGCGATATGCCGTCCATCTCGGGCATCCGGATGTCGCTGACGACGACGGCAATCGCGGCATTGTTTTCAAGCTGCCGAAGCGCTTCCGATGCGTTGGGCGCGAGCAGACATTTATGCCCCGCATCCGTCAATATCGAGGAGGTGATTTCAAGCAAGGGTTCCTCGTCGTCGACGAGGAGGATCTGGGTATCGAGCTGCTTTTCGGCAAATTCCATCAGTGCCGCCTTTCCGCTGTCATCTCGGTTGTCCTTTCTTCCTCCGGCTTTTCGGCCTTGGGAAAGAACAGAAGGAATTCGGCGCCCTCGGCGCCATTGCGTACTTCCAATCGCCCGCCGAGGCTCCTGGCCATCCCGTAGCTCAGGGCAAGTCCGAGGCCGGTGCCCTTGCCGACAGGCTTGGTTGTGAAGAACGGTTCGAACACGCGGTGGATCGCATCGGTTGGAATGCCCCCGCCACTGTCGCGAACGCCGAGGCAAGCGAAGCCATCATCTGTCTTGCTGAGATCGATCGCGATCCAGTCCTGTATGTCTTTTCTGTGTGGGTGCTTTTCGAGGATGGCATCTCTCGCATTGAGCAACAGGTTGATCAGGATCTGCTCCAGAGCCGTTATCTCTGCCGTTATCCAGATCGTGCCGGCTTGATAGTTTTTGCGAAGCGCGATGCCTGCGTTTTCGATCTGCCGGCCGGCGATGGTAAGCGCACCCTCGATCCCCTCCACGGGGTCGAGCGGATAGGTGCTGCCGTCGCTGCGACGCCCATAGATGCGCATGTGGTCGATCACCCTCGACGCGCGTTCGGCCTGAGCCGTCATGGCGTCAAGATGTTTCCTGAGAAAGGCCGCATCCGCATTTTTCTGCAGCAGCCGTGCCTGGATATGATCCAGCGTCAGGACGATGGCGCCAAGCGGTTGATTGATCTCATGGGCAAGCCCCGTTGCCATTTCTCCGAGAGTTATGAGCTTGCCGGACTGGTAGATGGCAAGCTCGGCCTCCCGCCGTTCGGTGTTGTCGAAGCCGATCGCAACGAGGTTGCGCACGGAGCCCGCCGAATCCCGGATGGCGGTGACGGTCCATGAAAGTTCGCGCATCCGGCCGTGCTGGTCCATGGTCCGGACGCCCGTTTCCAACGGCAGATGCTCGATGATTTCATCGACGCCCCTATTCAAAGCCGTTGCGAGCCGAAACTGGCCGCTCTCACCAGTTTCAACGCGGCCGAACAATTCCTGGAGTGCAGGGTTGACCACGATGGGCTTTCCGGCGGCATCGGTTACCGCCACCAACGCGCCGCCGGTATTAAGAATTGCCTCGAGAAACACGCGCTCCTGCTGCTCACGCTCCATTTCGATACGATTGTGAATGAGGAATTTCTGATTGCGGATATACTTGCCGAGCATCACGCCGAGGGCGACAAGGGCGCCGCCGAGAGCCGTAAGCGCGCTGGCAACGATGAGGGCCGGGCCGCGCCACGCTTCATAGACGGCCTCGACCGGCGTCCCGACATAGGCCAGCAGAGGCGCGGCGGTGGGCTTGCTGTATGCGAAGATCTGCCGAATGCCAGTGAGTGGTGAGTTGGCGATGCGGATATCGCCCCCCGAGACGTCATGAAGAAGAGGCTTGATATTGCTTCCGATGACGCTTTGGTTGTTGGAAATGCGGATGATGCCGTCTTCACCGACCAGGCCGATCACCCTTCCGTCTTCCTGCGGCAGGTTCACATAGAAGTTGTAGAGGGACGCCTTGTCGATCTCGATAAGCACATAGCCGGCGAAATTGCCGTCCAGATCATTGATTCGCTGGGCAAAATCCATCGCCCACGTCCATTGGCTTTCTGCGATGCCGGAGGAAATTCTATACGATGGGCTGAGATGCCGTGGCAGTCCGGGCTGAATGCTCAATGCCCGATAGGTAGCTGTTTGAGAGAGGTCCTCACCGACGGGATGAGCCGGGTTGCTGGTGGCAAAGACCCTGCCGCTGGCGTCGACGAGGACGATCGCCTTTGCGGCGGGTTCGGCGGCGGCCCGTCGGTTCAGGACCTCAGAGAAGAGGTCTGGAGGAACGATCGGATCTGATCTGTCTTCGATAACGGCCTTGGCCAGGGCCTCGAGCTTAACGAAAGTGAGCGTTGTTTGCTCGGCCAACGCACCAGCGAGATTGAGATTGTTCTTTGCAGCGGTTTCGAAACTATTATTGTAGTCGCGCCAGCTCATGAAAACCGCGAGCGCGACGGCGATGAGGAGGACGACGCTTGCACCCGTCCAATAGGCAGTCAGCGCCCAGCGGGCAGTCTGATTAAACGCCTTCATTCTTCCTCGATCAGGGGCGCTGCGTCGCCCGTGGAAGCGGTAGCCACAACTCCGAATTGATAGAATACAGGGGGTCCTTTGCCAACAAAAATCGCATTGTCACTGGAAGCCTGTTTGCAGGGACCGTCGGTCCCCGGGCGCCGATCCGTTTGTTTGTTCCGATGACATCAAATCATGGCGGTCGCCAGAACTTTCGGTTCCGATCCGGTGCCAAATAGTTTCATTTCCCAATATTCGGCCGCCGACATTCCTCAGGCCATGCGCGCCCGAAGAAGCTGCTTCAATCGATCAACCTCGCGAGCTTCAAGATTGGGAGGTCCCGTCAGCGAAATCCAGCAGTCAATATAATGCTCGGGCGCATAGACATGCCCGAAACCGAGCGGCGACGAGGTGGCGATCGCCATGTCGAACAGGAGCTGCAGCATGGTCACGATCGGTAACCACTGCAGATCGCGCGAGACATCGGGCCCGCGCGGCTCGCGCATCCAGGCCGGCTCCTTGAACGCGGAAGCCGGCTCGAAGAAAACGATCGGGTCGCTCGCATATTGCAGATAGATGAACCTGATCGGCCCCCATTCGGCATCCGCTTCCGCCAGGTGGTTCGACTGATTGGTGAAGCGAATGGTCGAACCATCCCGAAAGCGGGGCAGCCATGCGGGCGAGGCAGGATTTCTTTGTGCCGTTACCGAGCGCCATCTTGCGCTCCTAAAAGGAGGCCCGGCCCATAACGCTCCCTGGAATGGGTCGGCCACGACGTCGTAAATGTCGGTGGCGAGTTGTGAGTTGAATGCACCGAGACTCAAGCCGTAAAGATAAAGCTGCGGACGGCTCTGCCTCGGCAGGGTCTTCCAGAAGCTGTAGATCTCCTTGAAAAGCGCTTGCGCCGACTCCTGCCCGTCATCCGGCTCGACGAGAAGAGAAAGCCAACTCGTCAGGTAGGAATATTGCAGCGCGACGCTCGCCACGTCTCCCCGGTGCAGGTATTCGAGCGAATCCATTGCGGCGGGATCAATCCATCCCGTTCCGGTCGGCGCGATGACCACCAGTATCCGCCGCTCGAACCCGCCCTGTCGCCGGAGTTCTGCCAGGGCAAGCCGCGCCCGCGCTTCCGCGGTATCGGCATTGTTCAATCCCACATAGACGCGGATCGGCTGAAGGGCGGCTTCGCGCCAGAAGTTGCCGATTTCCGGGGCGCCTGGACCGGCGGATACATAATGCCTTCCCTGCCGCCCAAGTCCTTCCCAGGAGATCAGCGAGGACGCGCTTCCTGTCGTGTCGGATCCTGGTTGCAGGGTACCCTCGTCGATGAGCGCATCGAGCCGCTGGAACGAAGCGTCGGCGGCATCGAGCGCCAGGCGCAAAAGCACGCCCTGGCCGAGAGACCAGAAGATGGCGAAGGCGATCAAGATGCCCAGGAGCAGCGAAACTCGCCGGGGAACATACCGCTTGAGCAGGGCGGAGAGCCGGATGCACAGCCACTGGAATATCCGCCCCAGGATAAGCGCAGCAAGGAAGGTGACTGAGGCGACGGCGGCCAGCCGGAACGGATCGGCACTGTCGAGCGGCGGCATTGCCCAGAGCGTTCGGATCGAATTCTGCCAGCCGACCGCGTGCCAGAGAAACCAGATGCAGAGCAGCAATCCCGCCGCGGCCACGAGGCCCTTCAGCCGCTGCTCGCGGTCTTCCGGATAGGGGAGCTCAAGGTAGCGCCATAGCCAGAAGAGGCCGACACCAATCATGTATCCGGTTGCCGCGCATACGCCCGAAAGCGCGCCTTGGACCAGATAGGACCGCGGCATGAGGCTCGGGGTAAGCGACATTGCGAAGAAGATCAGCCCGACGAGCATCCCGGTGGCGGAGAGGGAACGAAACATCGTGATGAAGGGACGCAGCATGTCAGTCTCTCATTGGATAGTCCGATGGTACTGGCGAAGGATGACGGCAACAGGCCCGAGCTTTTTACGCGGCACCGAATGCCTATGTCGAGACGGCGCGGACCGAAGCGTTGTCTCACCTTCAAGGAGGCTTCGGAAAATGTGCAGATGAAGCCTTCCATCGAGGCGAGGTGAGCCTCGTGCGACCACCCACGACTGGACCGGAAGCTCGGAAATCTCGGCGGTTCGGGCATGTGGAACCAGCCGTTGGAGAGCGGCCGCGATAACAAAATTTGATTTTTTTATGGACATTCAAAGATCGTTCCCATAAATAAGGGCAACCTTTCGCTGCGGGGATCGTCGCTTCCAAAGCAACAATCAAGCATCCTCGCCTATCATAATCGCTGTCTCTCGCGATAGAATTTTCGTATGTAGAGGCAAGCGAAATTCTGTGCTGGCGGAAATAAATTCCGCTGAAAAATGCTGGATACAATACTTGATGAGCGTAGAGATTTACTTTCTGCGCCGTTGAGTTTTGACGAGAAGGAGAGTGCCTCCGCTGTCGAGCCGGGGCCTGTAGTTTTATGGTTTTTGCAACTGAAAATGACGCATCGGTGGAACCGAGTTCGACCAAGATCAGTATCAAGAACGTCTACAAGGTTTTTGGTGAGCGGCCGGAAAAGGCGCTTGATCTTCTTAGGCGGGGCAAGACCAAATCGGAGATTCTCGCAACAACGGGCTGTTCGATCGGTGTCAATGATGCGAGCTTCGATATCAAGGCGGGCGAGATCTTCGTCATCATGGGACTTTCCGGTTCCGGAAAATCCACGTTGCTGCGCCTCCTCAACCGCCTGATCGAGCCGACGTCCGGAAACATCGAGATCGATGGCCGGGATATCACCAATATGTCCCGCCGCGAGCTGATCGACGTCAGGCGTCGCGATATCAGCATGGTCTTCCAGTCCTTTGCGCTGCTGCCGAACCGCACCGTGCTCAACAACGCCGCCTTCGGGCTGGAGGTTGCAGGCGTCGGTGAGGCCGAGCGAAAAGAGAAGGCGAATGCCGCATTGGACGCCGTCGGGCTCGCCGGCTACGCAGATAGCCGCCCGGACCAGCTCTCAGGCGGCATGAAGCAGCGTGTGGGCCTTGCCCGTGCGCTTGCCAGCGAGCCGACCATTCTCCTGATGGACGAGGCGTTTTCGGCTCTCGACCCGCTGATCCGCGCGGAAATGCAGGACGAGCTCGTTCGCCTTCAGGCCGAACACAGCCGCACGATCGTCTTCGTCAGCCACGATCTCGATGAGGCGATGCGGATCGGCGACCGCATCTGCATCATGCAGAACGGCAATGTGGTTCAGGTGGGCACGCCCGACGAGATCGTGCTCAATCCGGCCAATGACTATGTCCGCTCCTTCTTCCGCAATGTCGATGTCAGCCAGGTCTTCAAGGCCGGTGACATTGCCCGCAAGACGCAGGTGACCATTATCGAACGGCAGGGTGTCTCGGCCGCTGCGGCCTTGGAGCGAATGAAGAATTTCGATCGCGAGTTCGCCATCATCGTCGGTCGTGACAAGACCTATCATGGCGTGGTGAGCCAGAGCTCGTTGATCGAGAAGGTCCGCGGCGGCGCCGCCGATCCCTACCGTAGCGCCTTCCTGCCCGAAGCCGCGCCGGTTTTCGCCAGCGAGCCGCTGTCGAACGTGCTGGGCAAGGTTGCCGCCAGCGCCTGGCCGGTGCCCGTGGTGGATGACGATAACCGCTATATCGGTTCGATCAGCAAATCGGCCCTTCTCGAGACGCTCGACCGCGCCGGCTGAACACCAGCAGAACGGAAAGACACATGAACTTCGATCTCGGTGACGGCATCGATGCCGCCGTCAATTACATTCTCGACAATTTCGCGCCGGTCCTCGATTTCATCGCGGCCGCGATCGGTCTGGTCACCGGCGGCATCCAGGATGCGCTGCTCGCTATTCCAATGCCCGTAGGGATTGCCATTTTCGTAGCACTGGCACTGTGGCGCGTGAGCTTCGGCTTCGGTGTCTTCACGGCCGCCTCCCTCTGGCTCGTCGACCACATGCAGCTCTGGTCGCCGATGATGGAGACCCTGTCGCTGGTCATTGCCTCGACATTGATCGCCATGCTGATCGGCCTGCCGCTTGGGATCGCAATGGCGCGCGGCGACCGCTTTGCGGCCGTGACGAGGCCGGTGCTGGACCTGATGCAGACCATGCCGGCCTTCGTCTATCTCATTCCGGCCGCCATGTTCTTCGGTCTTGGCGCTGTGCCCGGGACGATCGCGACGGTCATCTTCTCCATGCCGCCGGTCGTCCGGCTGACCAATCTAGGCATTCGCCAGGTGCATGCGGAGTTCATCGAGGCCGGCAATGCCTTCGGCTGCACGTCCTCGCAATTGCTGTTCAAGGTGCAACTCCCGAATGCCATGCCCTCCATCATGGCGGGCATCAACCAGACCATCATGCTGGCGCTCTCGATGGTGGTGATCGCCTCCATGATCGGGGCGGGCGGCATCGGCAATACGGTGCTCACCGGCATCCAGCGTCTCGATGTCGGAACCGGTTTCGAAGGCGGCATCGCCGTCGTCATCCTTGCCGTGATCCTCGACCGGATCACCCAAAGCCTCGGAAAGCAGAGTGCCGGCATCTGGCGCGTGCTTTTCCGGAATACGGCGCAGCAGAAGGTGGCGGAAGCTCCCGCCTGATCCGCAGCGCTCGTTAATGGCGGCTTGCCGCCGCATGCGAACCTTCAAAAAAGGAGCAGATATGTTCAAGACACTCGTTACAATGAGCCTCGCTGCCGTTCTCTTCGGCAGCGCGACCACCGGGGCGATGGCGCAGGACGCCAAGCCGGTGAAGATCGGCTGGGCTGCCTGGTCGGACGCCGAATTCGTCACCAAGCTCGCGGCAAAGCTCATCAAGGACGAGCTCGGTCAAGAGGTCGAACTGGTCCAGACGGATGTGGCGCCGCTCTATCAGGGCGTCAGTCGCGGCGATCTCGATGCCATGATGATGGCCTGGCTTCCGCAGACGCATGCCGATTATTTCGCCAAGGTGAAGGACAAGGTCGAGACGCTCGGCACCGTCTATGACGGAGCAAAGCTCGGCTGGGTCGTCCCGAAATACGTTCCAGAGGATGCGATCGCTTCCATCGAGGATCTCAAGAAGGACGACGTCAAGGAACAGCTCGGAAACCAGGTGCTCGGGATCGACCCCGGTGCCGGCCTGACGCGTCTTTCCGAACAGGCAATCAAGGACTACGGTCTCGACGATTACAAGCTGCAGATTTCCAGCGAGGCTGGCATGCTGACCTCCGTCGATCGCGCCATGCGGTCGGAGAAATGGTTCGTCGCGACCTCATGGAGCCCGCATTGGATGTTCGGCAAGTATGAGCTTCGCTATATCGAGGATCCGAATAAATCCCTCGGCGAAGCCGAGCATGTCGACATCCTCGCTCGCCAGGGCTTCAAGGAGGACAATCCCAAGGTCGCCGAGTTCCTTTCCCGGATGAAGCTGCCGATCTCGGATCTGGAGGCGGCGATGTTCAATGCGCAGGAAACCTCCTACGACGCAGCTGTCGAGAAATACATCACCGACCACCCGGACCAGGTGAAAGCCTGGCTCGGTGGAAACGAAGGCTAGGCCTCGTTGACGGCTCCGCGGAAACCATCCGCGGAGCCGCTTTCTCAGCTCAATCCGGTGGAGCGCTTCAGCATGTATGATGGACAACAGGTTTCGGCATCCGCCGAAGACGATACGATCGGTGGCCGCATTTCGCTTGCGCGCGATGCGTTGAATGTCTCCGTCGAAGAGATTTCCGCGATTATCGGCGTCACGCCGGAAACCTGGCAGGACTGGGAAAACGATCGCGCCGCGCCGCGCGCTAACCGGCTGGACAAGATTGCCGGCGTCTTACAGGTAAGCCTTGCCTGGCTCTTGAGCGGCAGGGGCATCGGACCGTCATGGGATGGTTTCGAAGATAAGGCCCGGTTTGTGGTCAATAGCTCCAGCCGGTTCCACTAGAGGGCAGATTGCCGGCTCAATCGGAAATGAATTCGGGGATTTCCGAGCGCGCGATCTCGCGCAGGCGGATCGCCTCGCGCTCCTCGATCCATCGGTAGGGCCAGCGAAGCCGCGTCCCGACGGGCCCCCAGCCGCCGATCCCGCAGAGCAGCTTGTCGAGGGCAGCATTGGAAAAGCCGTGATCGCGGCGGAACGGGACGATGTGATTGTCCATGAAGGCGCAGATGCGTCCTTCCATTTCCAGAGCCTTATCGAGATCGGTCCGCATGAGTTCCGTCCAGTTCTGCGCCCCGCGCGGACTGAGACACGCCACGTTGGAAAAGGCGCCGGCTGCAATCCCATGCTTGATACCCGTGGCCAGGTGATGGCCAGGTACGAAGAGCGCGAATTCCGACAGATGCGAACGAGCCTCCTCATACCAGCGCTCGTCGCCATCGGCGAGCTTGATGCCGACGACAGAAGGGCAGGGGCCGCAGACCTCGGCAAGCTCCTTCGGTGAAAGCACCCGCTTTGCATGGGGCGGATTGTAGAGGATCAGTGGAATTCCGTCGGCACCCTCTGCGATGCGCTTCAGGAAATCGATCGCCTCGGGATCGGAAAGCGGCCACCAGTCCGGCAGAATAACCTGGATTGCCATAGGCTTGAGTGATACCATCCGGCGCACGCGGCCGAGCATGATGGTGGCGTCCGGCTGGCAGGCGCCGATCACGAAGGGCATGCCGGAACTTCTGCATCGTTCGGCCAGGATTTCCTGGATGCGGCCGAATTCCGCCTCTGTCTGGTTATGGAATTCGCCCGCCGTCCCGTTCGAATAGATGCCGTCGACGCCGGCCTTGATCAGGAGGTCGATTTCTTCTGCCAGTTTTCCAAAATCGATGCTGCCGTCCGCCACAATCGGAAGAAGAAGGCTTGCCCAATTGCCGGCAATCGGATGCCGGCGTGCTCTTGCTGTCACTATCCTTTTCCCTTCAATCTAGATCGTCACGGATGCAGGCCTTGAAATGCCCCGGCGCGGTTTGCCTGAGCTCGGGCACCGCCTCGCCGCAGGCGGGAAGCGCATGGGGACAGCGGGTGCGGAAGACGCAGCCGCTCGGCGGATTGGCGGGGCTTGGAATATCGCCCTTCAGGATCTGGCGGTCGCGCCGGACATCCGGATCGGGCGAAGGGATCGCCGAAAGCAGCGCGCGGGTATAGGGGTGCTGCGGTCTGGCATAGAGATCGGCGCTCGAGGCGATCTCCATGACGCGCCCGAGATAGAGCACGATCACCCGGTCGCAGATATATTCGACGACCGCGAGATCATGGCTGATGAACAGCATGGTGAGGCCGAGGCGTTGCTGCAGGTCGCGCAGCAGATTGATGACCTGGGCCTGGATCGAAACGTCGAGCGCCGAGACGGGCTCGTCGGCCACGATGAATTCCGGACCAAGCGTCAGCGCACGGGCGATGCCGATCCGCTGACGCTGGCCGCCGGAGAATTCATGGGCGTAGCGGTTGATCGCATCCGCCGGCAGGTCCACCCGTTCGAGCGCCTGGCGAGCGCGCTCCAGCCGCTCCTTGCGCGTGCCGATGTTCTGTATCTTCAGCCCCTCCGTCAAAATCTCCCCGATCGTCATGCGCGGCGAGAGGCTCGCGAACGGATCCTGGAAAATGTATTGCATCCGCGGTCGGGTCCGCCGCATTGCCGATCCCGAAAGCGCGGTGATCTCTGTCCCGTCGAAACGGATGCTGCCAGCGGAAGGTTCTATAAGACGCAGGATCGAGCGGCCGATCGTGGTCTTGCCGCTGCCGGATTCTCCGACGAGCCCCACGACCTCGCCCTTGCCGATATCGAACGAGATGCCCTGCAGGATGGTGAGCTTTGTGCCACGCGAAGTATAGTGTTTTTCAAGATCGCGGACGGAGAGGAGTGGTTCGCTCATTTAAATCTCCTGCCAGCGGATACAGCGGCTCTCGTGCCGGGCATTGACCTTCGCCAACGGGGGGACGGCGGCGCGGCAGGCATCGATCGCGAACCGACAGCGAGGAGAGAAGGCGCAGCCCTTCGGCATGGTCATCAGGCTCGGCACGACGCCTGGAATGGCGGCGAGCTTTTCGCCGGCCTGTTTCATGCGGGTCGCATCGCCGAGCTTCGGCATGGAGGCGAGGAGGCCCATCGTATAGGGATGCCTTGGATTGCGGAACACCTCTTTCACGGGCCCCGTCTCGACGATCCTGCCAGCATACATGACCGCTACCCGATGGGCGATTTCCGCGACCACGCCGAGGTTATGCGTGACGAACAGCATGGCCATGCCGCGCTCGCGCTGGAGGTTCTGCAACAGGTCGAGGATTTGCGCCTGGATGGTCACGTCGAGCGCGGTCGTCGGTTCATCCGCGATCAGCAGCGTCGGATCGCAGGAAAGGGCCATGGCGATGGTGGCGCGCTGGCGCATGCCGCCTGAAAGTTCGTGAGGATATTGGCCGGCGCGACGCTTGGCATCCGGAATGCCGACGCTTTCCAGAAGGCCGATCGCCGCATCCATCGCAGTCTTCCGGTTCGCCCGGCGATGGATGCGGATGGGCTCGGCTATCTGATCGCCGATCGTATAGACCGGGTTGAGGCTCGACATCGGTTCCTGGAAGACCATGCCGATGTCGTTGCCGCGGATTTCCCGCATCCTGCCGTCGTCGAGCTCGACCAGATTGATGACGGCGCCGTCCTTGCGCCTCAGAGAGATGCTGCCCGCGGCGATCGCGCCGACATTGCGGGTGAGCAGGCGCATGACCGAAAGACTGGTCACCGACTTTCCGGAGCCGGATTCACCCACAAGCGCCAGCGTCTCGCCGGCGGCGACGGCGAGATCGACATCGTTGACCGCCGTCACCTCGCCGGAGCGGATACGGAAGACGGTCCGCAGTCCCTTGATATCCAGTATGGTTTCGGCTGCCGGTTGCATCATGCTCATCAGGACAGGAGGCCCGTTGCTCGAAGGATCTCATTGATCCTTGCCGTTTCGGCTTCGTTGAGCGCAGCGCGCGGGCGGGGCATCACGGCGGTATCGATGATGCCGAGGCTCTTCATGGCCGCCTTGAATGCGCCGATGCCTGACGCGCCTCCGCTGACGCGCCCTTGCGCCACCCAGACGATCTCGAAGAGGCGGCAAAGCCGCTCCTGCTCTTTGCGAGCTGCTCCCCAGTCGCCGCTTTGGGCGGCGTTCCAGAGGCGCACATAGCCATGCGGATCGACATTCGCGACGCCGGGAACGACGCCGTGAGCACCCATGAGCAGCGCGTTGTCGACGACGATTTCCGATCCGGTCATCAGGAAGACGTCCTTTTTGTCGGCCAGATCGAGCAGCGCATAGCGGAAATTGCCGTCGTCTCCGCTGGAGTCCTTGAGGCCGATGATCGTTCCCTCTCGGGCAAGGGTGACTGTCGTCTGGCGCTGCAACTTCACATGCACGCAGACCGGGATGTCGTAAGCAATCAGCGGTATGTCGACGGCGTCGCGAATGTAACGGAAGTGGTCGACGATCTCGGATTGGCTCGTGACGGTGTAGAACGGCGCCGTCACCACGACAGCGTCGGCGCCCGCAGCCTTTGCCACTTTGGCGTGATGGATGACGCGGTCGGTGGTCGGGTCGATCACGCCGACGATCAGTGGCACGCGGCCATTGATGACCTTGGCTGAATGCTCGATGATTTCCTGTCTGGTCCTGTCGTCATGGAAGATCACCTCGCTCGTCGAGCCGAGCACGAAAAGGCCATGGCAGCCAGCTTCGATCAAGTGCTCCAGAACCCTCGTATAGGAGGGATAGTCGACCGTGAAATTCTGGTTGAGCGGCGTTACGACGGGAGGAACAACACCTTTGAATTTGGTCATTTTGCTTTCTTTCGATTGTCAGTGGAGTTCGGCGCGGGGATCGAAGGCGTCTCTCAGCCCGTCGCCGATGAAATTGATGGCAAGAACGGCGGTGACGAGCGCCCCGCCGGGAAACAGCCACTGCCAGGGATATTGCTCGAGCACGGCCGTGGAGCGGGCCGCGTTCAGCATGTTTCCCCAGCTTGCAGCCGGCGGAGCGATCCCAAGACCGAGGAAGGAGAGGCCGGCCTCGAGCAGGATGGCATTGGCGATCTGCAGAGTCGCGAAGACGACGAGGATGTCGATCGAGTTCGGCAAGCCGTGGCGGAAGAGGAGATGCGGGAGACCGGCACCCATGCCCCTTGCCGCCATCACGAAATCACGCTCGCGAAGTTCGAGGAGCCGCGAGCGTATCATTCGCGCCAATAGGGGCCAGGAAAGCAGCGAAATCACCAGGATCGTCGGCCAGATGCCGGTGCCGGCTATGGAGGCGAGAACCAGCAGGAAGATGACGGGCGGCAGCGTCATCACCAAGTCGACGAAGCGCATGGTTGTGGCGTCAACCCATCGGCCGGCAAGAGCGGAGATCGCGCCCACGAGAAAACCGATGACGGCAGCGATCGCCGTGGAGCCGATCGCCACAAGCAGCGATATGCGGCCGCCTTCGAGAACACGGGCAAAGACGTCGCGGCCAACGCCATCGGTGCCGAACCAGTGCTTGGCCGTCGGGCCGCTGTTCATGGCGAGAAGATCGATATCATTCGGCCTGAAGCTCCACCACAACGGATAGGAGAGGATCAGCACGAGTATTGGTACGATCAGGCAGACGCCGAAGATCGCGACGCGGTTGGTCACGAAGCGGTCGAGGGCACGGGCGATCGGGCCGGGGCTGCGGGTGGGAGTGCGAGCGAGCATGGATCACCCCACCTTGATGCGCGGATCGATCACCGCATAAGTAATGTCAGTCAGAAGATTGACGACGATGACGCAGGCACCGATCACCAGCGTAGCACCCATGATGACTGGGTAGTCGCGGGTTTCCACCGCATCCACGAGCAGCAGCCCCATGCCCGGCCAGTTGAACACGCTTTCGATGAAGATTGCGCCGCCGATCGCGAGCCCGATGGTGGAGCCGATCAGCGTCACGACCGGCAGTAGTGCATTGCGCAGCGCGTGCTTGGTGATCACCCAGAACTCGTAGACGCCTTTGGCGCGGGCGGTGCGCACATAGTCCTGGTTCAGCACTTCCAATAGGGAGGCACGCATGTAGCGGGTGATGAGTGCCGCCTGGGCAATGGCGAGAAGCGAAGCGGGCAGGATGAGATGATGCAGCAGGTCGCCGATCGAAAATTCCGCCCCCGGTGTCAACATTCCGCCGGATGGCATCCAGTTGAACCGGACGGAGAAAATATAAAGCCCAATCAGCGCGCTCAGGAACGCGGGACTTGAAATGCCTGCGAGCGCGAAGACGGAAAAGGAGATATCCAATACCGAGTTGCGGCGCACGGCACTGACCACGCCGATCGCAATGCCGGCAACGACGGCGATCACGATTGCCGATCCCATCAAAAGCACGGTGGGGCCGATGCGGGAGAGCACCAGATCGAGAACCGGCTGGTCGAACCGTTTGATCGAATAGCCGAGATTGCCGGTAACCGCTTCCTTGAGCCAGGCGAGATACTGGAAGGGCAGCGGCTGATCCAGGCCGAGCTGGATGCGCAATTGCGCAAGGTCACTGGGCGACATCGGCACGTTCGGATCGATATAGGCATCGATCGGGTCGCCGGGGGTGAGACGCAGCAGAATAAAGATCAGCAGGCTGAGCGCGAGCAGCATGCCGGATCCGATCAATAGGCGCCGGAACGTAAAGCTGAGCATGAAAATCAATCCCGTGGGGGTGGCGTCGGCAAGCCCGCGCCACCCGTTCTGGTGCTATTTTTGGGCTTACTCGGCCAGCGACCATTTTTCCGGATGGGCCTGATAGGGCCCGCCGCCGGGTGCCGGCGTCCAGATAAAGTCCTTCACCTTGGATGAGACGACTCCATAGCGATTGGCGACCCAGAGCGTGCCCCAGGGAAGCTTGCTGTTCATCACCTTGCAGACCTCCTGATAGCGTTCGGTCCGCTTGCTGAGATCGGTCTCGCCAAGGGCTGCGTCGAGCGCGGCGGTGAGATCGGGCATGCGGGCGCGCACGACGTTGGGGCCGGCCGGCGGGATCTGCTTCTCGTTGAGGCCGACATTGATACTGCCCGGATCTGGCCCGTTCTGCAGTCCCGCAAAGACCATCTGGAACTGCGATACGTCCGGCGTGGGATTGAGCACGATGCTGTTATAGGTTGGCGTGTCCACCGCGCGCGGTGTCACGTTGATGCCGACCTGGGCAAGCATGGCCTGAACCGCCGCCATGACATTGGCTGCGAGCGGCGTGGTATAGTAGGTCAACAGGGTGATCGGCTTGTCGCCGTTGATCTCCGCCCAGCCGGCCTCCTCCAGCAATTGCTTGGCCTTTTCCGGATCGTAGGCATAGGGATCGACGTCCTTTGGCACGAGCTGATCGGCGACATAGGCGCAATTGGCCTGTTTGGCCGCTCCGCCGTAAAGGCTCTGGATGATGGCATTGCGGTCGATTGCATGCATCACGGCCTGGCGGATCTTGAGATCCTTCCAGATCGGTGAATCGTGGTTGAAGCCGAGGTAGTTGACCACGAAGGAATCGCCTTCGATGACCTTGAAGGCGTCATTATCCTTGAAGGTCGGAACATCGTTGGAGTCGACATAGGTGAACTGGATTTCGCCGGCACGAAGAGCGGCGATCGCAGCGGCGGGGTCCGCGAAATAGCGGTTGATGAGCTTTTCCAGGACCGGCTTGCCGCCGCGATAATCCGTATTGGCGGTCAGCTCCACGTATTGGTCGGTGACATATTTGCTGAACTTGAACGGTCCGGTTCCGATCGGGGATGTGGACCACCAGGTATTCTTGGCCAGCTGATCGGCGGGGATCTTCGACAACGCGTGCTCGGGAAGCATCATGACCTTGGTCATGGTGTCGAGAAGGCTGGCCGAAGGAGCGTCCAGCTTGACGACCAGCGTCTTGTCATCGGGCGCCTCTACCGAAGAGACGGCCTTCAGACGGGCGGCGAGAACCGAACCGCTCTTGGCGTCCTTGGCGAGTTCCATGGTGAACTTCGCATCCTTGGCGGTGAAAGGCTGCCCGTCGTGCCATTTCGCATCCGCGAGCTTGAAAGTGTAGGTGCGCTGGTCGTCGCTGACCTGATAGGACGAGGCCAGTACGCCCACCACCTTCTGGAGCTTTTCGTCATAGGCGATGAGCGGCTCGTAGTAGGTGCTGAGCCAGGTAAAGCCGCTGGTCGCAGCCAGCGGATTGAAATTGCCCTGGAAGCCGCCGGGCCCGACGTCGAACCCACCGGAAAGCGTTGCAGCCTTCGCCGGGGCGGTGAATGCCGGAACGGCGGTCGTCGCCATCATTGCGGCCACGGCGAGGGCCGACGAGAGTCTGGTCAGTCGATTCATTGTGTTCCTCCCACATTTGAATTCGTCTTGTTGTTGGCAATCACCCTGGAAATGCCTTCGTAGTGGCGATCCAGGCGCAGCTTGGCCTCCTCGACATTCCTGGCCTCCACCGCATCGACGATCGCGGCGTGATCCCTCCAGGTGCCGATCGGGTCGAGATTGTCGAGATTCACGAAATCGGACGCCTTGTAGAAGGCGAGCCAGAACACATCGATCAGTCGGGCAAGCGTCTCGTTGCCCTGGCAGCGAAAGAGCAGGCGATGGAAGAGCTGGTCGTCTTCGGCAAAGGATTCCCCCCGTTGCGCATGCAGGCCCATGCGGTTCACGGTTCCCCGCAGTTCGGCGATATCGTCCTCGCCGATCATCTCGATCGTCTTGCCGATCAGGCCGACTTCGAGCGTGCGCCGGATCTCGATGACCTCTTCGATCTGCCGGAGAGCGCCGCCGAGCCCATAGGCGAGATTGTCGAGCAGCGGCTCGAAAGAGAACGCCTTTACGAAAATGCCGACGCCGCGGCGCGTTTCGAGGACACCGAGTGATTCCAGCGCCTTGATGCCCTCCCGCAGGGAATTGCGGCTGACGCCGAGCTGCTGGGCAAGTTCGCCTTCCGCCGGCAGCAAGGTGCCCGGTTGCAGCCCGTTATCCGCGATATAGGCCCGGAGGCTCTCCTGGACGGAAACGTGCAACAAAGGCGCGCGGATCAAAGGCTTCATCGTCTTGAGCGTCATGCAGGTTCCATCCAGATTGGCGGCCATGTTCCGAAACATATCCACTTGTAGGATATCTGTCAAATGGACACGAAAAGTAGAGAACCCTGGGGAGATGGTTGAAAGACGATCAGGCGAAGACGCTAAGATTGGCTTCCCGCGCGGCCGCCACGAAGGCAGCCCTTACCTCCGCAGCCGGCATCTCACCGTGCAGCCCGTCCAGACAGGCCTTGACGGCTACATAGAATTCGTCGCCGTCGTCCAGCGGCCAATCGCGGAGCAGGAGGTGGGCTGCGTCCTCGACGGAATTGACGATTCGGCACAATACCGGGCCGTGCACCGCCACCCCAACAGAGCGGAACCGATGCAGACTGTCCGATTTCGGGACTTTTTGCCGCTTGTTCACCATGACGACGATGGCGTTGCAAAATGCATGCCGGAACGGCGGTGAGTTCGCTTAAGGGCGCCTATGCACGAAGGGACGCCGGTCATCAGACCAGCGTCCCTTGCGGATTGACGGATTGGGCGGGCTTTAGTGCGTCGCGCCGGAACCGCCTGCCGCGACGATCGCGAAGGGCTGACCTTCCACCGGAATGGTCCGCGCTTCCTTCAACGTCTCGCTATCGACGAGGCGGACGAGGCTGTGTCTTGGATCGGTAACCGCGATGCGGTCGCCGGCGACTGCAAGGCGCGGGCGCGGATCGCGCCAATGGCCGTCCTTGCTGTAGGGTTCCGTGACCGTCTCGGATTTGGTGACAGCGCCGCTGACGACGTCGAGAAGATGCAGCTTGCCGTCTTCCGTCAGGATATAGGCATTGCGCGGCTTGGCCGGGTCCAGCACGAAATCCACGCGCCTCGTGGCCAGTTCGACGAGCCTGTAGGGTTCATCGCTATCCGGATCGATGAGCACGACCTTGTCCTCGCCATAGTTGCCCAGAAAGAACTGCATGGAAGTGCCGCCCAGCAGGGTCGAGACCTTTCCCTTCGGCAGGGCGTCGCCATAGGCGAGCATTTCAAGCTCCGGACCGTCCATGCCGCCGGGGCGCACGACAAGTACGCCTTCCTCGCAGCCGAAGGCCACCAGCCGCGCGGACGTCGCTTCTCCGTGCAACGCGGTGCAGGGCGCGACTTCGCCAACCTGCTTGCCCTCGATGTCCACGACCCGCAGGCCGAGCCGCGGCGGCAGTTCGCCCTCCTTGACCGCGGCATCCGTGTTCGGCACCGACACCAGGAGGTGGTTGCCCATCGGCACGGCGACGCCGTGATGGGCGGCAATGGTATCGAAGGCCTTGATATCGGCATGGCCTTCGCTCAAAGCGCTTTCCTTGAGCAGATCGAACCTTGCGGTGCGGTCGTAGAATACCGCCACGTCGTCGCCATGGGTCACCACATGGCCGGGCTTCTCGCCCTTGATCGTCGTGGTCAGGAGCTTCGGCTCCGAAATCTCGATATCCCGGTGCTCGCCATGGTCGGAGAGCGATATGCCGGTGGTGATGGCGTGGACGATGTTCTTGTCGCCCTGTACGGCGAAGACGGTCTTGCCCGATTCGCTGAGCGAAAGCGCGGCATATCCCTCGAGGTCGAACCGGCCGAGCTCCTTGCCGCTCTCGACATCCACGGCGCGGACGACGGGGAGCGTATGGTCTGCGATGAAAAGCCTCCAGCTTTCCTTTTCGGCCTCTTCCGCGAATGACGGAAATGCAAGCAGGGCAGTGGAGGTGAAGGCAGCCACCCTGAGGGTGGCGCTCGAAACGGGGCGGGACATGGTTGCTCCTCTTGAATGTAATAACATTACGAAGTTTCTGTTATAAAGTTACGAACCACTTGTCCAGAAGGCAGGCGGGCCCCGGTTGAAAAAAGGGAAAACATGACGGGCGCTGTTGTCGCGAAAAAGAAAGCGCGGCATCGAAGCTATTGACGTAAATTTAACCTCGGCTACTATATCTAGTGTTCGAGGTTCTCCCGATTCGCAAGATCGGGAGCTAAGACGGGAATACGGTGCGTGACGTCCATGATGGGCCGAGCAATGCCGGAGCTGCCCCCGCAACTGTAAGCGGCGAGCGTTCGTTCAGAAAAGCCACTGGGGTCGTGAGGTCCTGGGAAGGTGAAAACGGATGCCGCGACCCGCAAGCCAGGAGACCTGCCTCGAACTTGAACGTCCACGGGCGGGGGTGTCCGGAGGGTCGCGATGATGCGTGGGTATGTGCTCGCGCACACCGCTCCCGAACGCGCCGCAAAGCCACTTCGGGGGAAGTCTTATGTCTATGAGTTCCAATCCGCACCGGCGCGAGTGACGGGCGTATAGCGCCCGGCAATCGGCTACGGCTGCCTTCATTTTCCAACTCCTTCGCTCGGACATCGGCGGATGCCCGAACGAGTTCGCACGCCCTTATCCAAGATACGAGGATTACAAATGACAATCACCGTCTACAGCAAGCCGGCCTGCGTCCAGTGCGCTGCTACCACACGCGCGCTCGACCGGCAGGGTGTCGACTATACCGTGGTCGACGTCTCCGCCGATGCCGAAGCCTATGAACTCGTCCAGGGTCTCGGTTATCGCCAGGTTCCCGTCGTCATCGCCGGCGAACGGCATTGGGCCGGCTTCCGCCCGGACATGATCAGCGCGCTTGCAGCCTGAAGATGCCGTGTAATGGGCGAGATCGTCTATTTTTCCAGCCGATCGGAAAACACCCACCGCTTTGTCAAAAAGCTCGGCGTCCCGGCTTTGCGCATTCCTCTTCGTGCTGATGAGGCGCTGAAGGTCGAAGGAGCCTTTGTTCTCGTTGTGCCGACCTATTGCGGCGAAGACGGTCAAGGGGGTGTGAAGGGTGCCGTTCCAAAACAGGTGATCCGCTTTCTCAACGATGCTGAAAACCGCGCAAACCTTCGCGGCGTGATCGCCGCGGGCAACAGCAATTTCGGAGCGACCTTCGGGATCGCCGGCGACATCATCTCCGCCAAATGCCAGGTGCCGTATCTTTACCGGTTCGAGCTTCTGGGCACGCAGGAGGATGTCGTGAACGTCAGACATGGATTGGAACGATTTTGGACACGCTAACGCTTGAAAGGCCCGCAAAGACGGCCGAGACCGCGCACGACTACCATGCGCTTAATGCCATGCTGAACCTCTACGACGAGCAGGGGCAAATCCAGTTCGACAAGGACCGGCTAGCCGCGCGACAGTATTTCCTCAGCCATGTCAACCAGAACACCGTCTTCTTCCATAATCTCAGGGAAAAGCTCGATTATCTCGTCGCCGAGGGCTATTACGAGCAGGAGGTGCTGGACCAGTATTCCTTTAATTTCGTCCGCGATCTGTTCGACCACGCCTATGCGAAGAAGTTCCGCTTTCCGACCTTCCTCGGTGCTTTCAAGTATTACACCTCCTACACGCTGAAGACCTTCGACGGTAAGCGCTACCTGGAGCGCTACGAGGATCGTGTCTGCATGGTGGCGCTGGCACTTGCGCGCGGCAGTGAGGCCCTTGCCCGTGATCTCGTCGACGAGATCATTTCCGGCCGTTTCCAGCCGGCGACGCCGACATTCCTCAATGCCGGCAAGAAGCAGCGCGGCGAACTGGTCTCCTGCTTTCTGCTGCGCGTCGAGGACAACATGGAATCGATCGGTCGCTCGATCAATTCGGCGCTGCAGCTTTCCAAGCGCGGGGGCGGCGTCGCCTTGTCGCTCACCAACATCCGCGAGGCCGGTGCGCCGATCAAGCACATCGAGAACCAGTCTTCCGGCATCATCCCTGTGATGAAACTCCTGGAGGATAGTTTCTCCTACGCAAACCAACTCGGCGCGCGCCAGGGCGCGGGGGCGGTCTATCTCCACGCTCATCATCCCGACATCATGCGCTTCCTTGATACCAAGCGCGAAAACGCCGACGAGAAGATCCGCATCAAGACGCTCTCCCTCGGCGTCGTCATTCCCGACATCACCTTCGAACTCGCCCGCAACAACGAGGATATGTACCTGTTCTCGCCCTATGACGTCGAACGCGTCTATGGCGTGGCCTTCACCGAAATCTCCGTGACGGAAAAATATCGCGAGATGGTGGCCGACAGCCGCATCGCCAAGAGGAAGATCAAGGCCCGCGACTTCTTCCAGGTGATCGCCGAGATCCAGTTCGAGAGCGGCTATCCCTATCTCATGTTCGAGGACACGGTGAACCGCGTCAACCCGATCTTAGGCCGCATCACCATGAGCAATCTCTGCTCGGAAATCCTGCAGGTGAGCGAGGCGAGTACCTTCAACGACGATCTGTCCTATAGCCACATGGGCAAGGACATCTCCTGCAATCTAGGCTCGCTGAATATCGCCGCCGCAATGGATTCGGCCGATTTCGGCAAGACGATCGAGACGGCCATTCGGGCGCTGACGGCCGTATCCGACATGAGCAAGATCACGTCGGTTCCTTCCGTCGCCAAGGGCAATGACGAAAGCCATGCGATCGGCCTCGGCCAGATGAACCTGCACGGATATCTCGCCCGCGAGCGCATCTTCTACGGCTCCGAGGAAGGTGTCGATTTCACCAGTATCTATTTCTACACGGTGACCTACCACGCCATCCGCGCTTCGAACCGGCTGGCGGTCGAACGCGGCGCCAGCTTCAAGGGCTTCGAAAACTCGAAATATGCTTCCGGCGAATATTTCGACAAGTACACGGAGCAGGTGTGGATGCCCGCCACGGAACGCGTGGCGGTATTGTTCGAAAAGGCCGGTATAGCCATCCCGACCCAGGAAGACTGGCGGGCGTTGAAGCAGGCGGTGATGGAAGGCGGGCTCTATAACCAGAACCTGCAGGCCGTGCCGCCGACCGGCTCGATCTCCTACATCAATCACTCGACGTCCTCGATCCACCCGATCGTCTCGAAGATCGAGATCCGGAAAGAGGGCAAGATCGGCCGCGTCTATTACCCAGCCGCTTATCTGACCAACGACAATCTCGAATATTACGAGGATGCCTACGAGATCGGTCCGGAGAAGATCATCGACACCTATGCGGCGGCGACCCAGCATGTCGACCAGGGTCTGTCGCTGACGCTGTTCTTCCGTGACACGGCGACCACCCGCGACATCAATCGGGCGCAGATCTACGCCTGGAAGAAGGGCATCAAGACCATTTACTACATCCGCCTTCGCCAGATGGCGCTGTCCGGCACGGAAGTGCAGGGCTGTGTCTCCTGCGCCCTCTGATATCCGGTGAGAAACATGAATATCCAAGTGAAAAGCAAGCCTGCCAAGGCAGCAGCGGCCGTGCGCGCCATCAACTGGAACCGCATCGAGGACGACAAGGACCTGGAAGTCTGGAACCGCTTGACCGGCAATTTCTGGCTACCCGAAAAGGTGCCGCTTTCCAACGATATCCCGTCCTGGGCGGCGCTGAAGCCGGAGGAACAGCAACTCACCATCCGCGTCTTCACCGGCCTCACTCTTCTCGACACGATCCAGAACGGCGTCGGCGCGGTGAAGCTGATGGCCGATGCCGCAACGCCGCACGAGGAGGCGGTGCTTTCCAACATCTCTTTCATGGAAGCGGTGCATGCGCGCTCCTACTCCTCGATCTTCTCCACCCTTTGCTCGACGCCGGATGTCGACGACGCCTATCGCTGGTCGGAGGAAAACGAATTCCTGCAGAGGAAATCTGCGCTGATCATGGAACAGTATGCCTCAAGTGATCCGCTAAAGAAGAAGGTCGCGTCGGTCTTTCTCGAAAGCTTCCTGTTCTATTCCGGCTTCTACCTGCCGATGTACTGGTCGAGCCGCGCCAGGCTCACCAATACGGCCGACATGATCCGCCTGATTATCCGCGACGAGGCGGTGCACGGCTACTATATCGGCTACAAGTTCCAGCGAGGCATCGAGCGGATTTCCGAGGAGCGCCGACAGGAGATCAAGGATTTTGCTTTCGATCTTCTGCTTGAGCTCTACGACAACGAAGCCAGGTATACCGAAGCGCTCTATGACGGCGTCGGGCTGACGGAGGATGTCAAGAAATTCCTGCATTACAACGCCAACAAGGCGCTGATGAACCTCGGCTACGAGGCGCTGTTTCCGCCGGAAGCCTGCAAGGTGAACCCGGCTATCCTCTCTGCCCTCTCGCCTAACGCCGACGAGAACCACGACTTCTTCTCCGGCTCCGGCTCCTCATACGTTATCGGCAAGGCGGTCGCGACCGAGGACGAGGACTGGGATTTCTGATCGGAGGGAGCATCGCTTCGGCTACGCCAAATGTGATGGTAGACGCCGGGCTTGGCATGCGGCACCATCGCAAGTGCCTGCGTCCAACACCCGTGAGGAAGTGCGATGACGAGATTGCTTCATCCGCTTGTCGAGGGTTTTTACGACGAGCGGACAGGCAGCATTCAATACGTGGTCTCGGACCCGCAGACCCGCAAGTGCGCGATCATCGATCCGGTGCTGGACTATGACGAGAAGTCCGGCAGCACGGCCACCCGTCATGCGGACGCGATCCTTGACTACATCCATCAGAAAGGCCTCGATCCGGCATGGATACTCGACACGCATCCGCATGCGGATCACTTTTCGGCAGCAGCCTATCTGAAGGAGAAGACCGGAGCGCCCACGGCGATCGGGGCCGAGATCGTCAGCGTGCAGGAGCTCTGGCGGACGATCTATAACATGCCCGAGTTGGCGACAGACGGGTCGCAATGGGATCGGCTGTTTGCCCATGGCGATCGGTTCCCGATCGGGGAAATGGAATGCCGCGTCATCCATTCGCCGGGACATACGCTCGCTTCCGTTACCTATATCGTGGGCGATGCCGTCTTCGTTCACGATACCCTGTTCATGCCCGACAGCGGCACCGCACGGACTGATTTCCCCGGCGGAAGCGCCGAAAGCCTCTGGAAGTCGATCGAGTTCATTCTGGCTCTTCCGGCAGACGTGCGGCTCTTCACCGGCCACGACTATCGGCCGGAAGGAAGGCAGGCCCGGTGGGAAAGCACCGTCGCCGAGCAGAGGGCGAATAACATCCATCTGCGGGGAAGAGACGGCCACAGCTTCGTTCAAATGCGAAAGGAGCGGGACGCTACATTGCCCTTTCCGCGCTTGATGCTGCACGCGCTCCAGGTGAACCTCAATGCAGGCGCGCTTCCAGCGCCGGAAGGCGACGGCCGCAGGTATTTGAAAATACCCCTGGATGCCTTTCCCGAAACCGCCTGGTAGCGGATGAAGTTGGAAATTTCCGCTTCACAGTAGGGCGGCCCGCGAGGTCTGCCGGCCGCTTGCAAGCAGCGCCTGGGTATATTCGTGCTGCGGACGATCGAAGATGGCATCGGTTAAGCCCTCTTCGACGACCACCCCCCGCTTCATCACGATTGTCCGATCGCAGATCTGCCGGATCACCGCGAGATTGTGCGAAATGAAGACATAGGTGAGGTTCAGCTCGCCGCGCAATTCTTCGAGGAAGGTCAGAACTTGTGCCTGGACCGAGACGTCGAGGGCCGATGTCGGCTCGTCCAGGACGAGCAGTTTCGGATGGAGCGCGACTGCCCGGGCGATGCAGACGCGCTGCTTCTGGCCTCCCGAAAGCTCGTGCGGATAGCGATATTTGAACGCTTTCGGCAATTGCACGGTGTCGAGCAGTTCCTCGACTCGCTTGTCGATGTCACGGCCTCGCATTGCCGTCTGGATGCGCAGCGGCTCACCTATCGCATCGCCGACCGTATGGCGGCCGTTGAGGGCAGAGTGGGGGTTCTGGAAAACGAGCTGCATATCGCGGCGTTTCCGGCGCAATGCTTCGCCTGCAAGACCGGTGATACTGGAACCATCGAAGACAATCTCCCCGCAGGTCGGCTCGATCAGCCGCAGGAGCATGCGCGCCACCGTCGACTTGCCGGAGCCGGATTCGCCCACGATGCCGAGCACTTCGCCTGGCATGACCGAAAGACTGACTCCGTCGACCGCCTTCACGGTGCCGCCACCCATTAGACCGTACGTCTTGCGAAGATCCACGGCCGTCAGGAGAGGCTTTGCAGGAGATGTCTCGCTTTCGAACGGTGCTGGATCCTCACACTCCAGGAGACTGTGAACGCCGGCGACTTCATCGATCTCCGGCACCGCCGCGAGCAGTCTTTGCGTGTACTCGTGGCTGGGATTGCGAAGGATATCCTTCGTCAGCCCCTGTTCGACGATCTCGCCCTTGTACATGACAGCGCAGCGTTCCGCGACCTTGGCGATCGCCCCCACGTCATGGCTGATCATGATCACGGTCAGCCTGAGCGTCCTCACAAGATCGTTGATCAACTCAAGCACCTGTGCCTGCACGGTCACGTCGAGTGCCGTCGTCGGTTCATCGGCGATCAGCAGGTCCGGCTCGCCCGTCAGCGCCATGGCGATCAGGACGCGCTGGCGCATCCCGCCGGAAAGCTGGTGCGGATACTGGTCGAAGACGCGTGTGGGATCGTTGATGCCCACCTGACTGAGGAGTCCTTCGGCGCGTGCCCGGCGGGCGGTCTTGCCCGCCTTCGGCTTGCCCGTGGCGCGGTGATGTGCCGCGATCACGTCGGAAATCTGCTTGCCGACCGTGAAGAGCGGATTGAGATAGGTCATTGGATCCTGGAAGATCATCGAAATCCGCACACCGCGGATTTTTGCCCAGCCGGCATTGTCCAGTGTCGAAAGGTCCGTCCCGTCGAAAACGATGCGGCCGTCCATGATGCGCGACCGCTTCGGGCCGATTCCCATCATCGAGCGGACAAGCACGGTCTTGCCTGATCCGGACTCGCCGACGATGCCGAGCGTTTCGCCGCGGCGGACCGTCAGATTGATCTTCTTCAGCACATGCACGGCGCCGTCGAAAGTATCGATATCAAGGGTGAAATCGCGGATGTCGAGAAGGGAAGTGGTCATCGCTCGCGGCTCCGGGGATCGAGAATATCGCGCAGGCCGTCGCCCAGAAGGTTGAAGCCAAGGACCGTCAGGAAGATCGCCGCGCCCGGAAAGAACGAATACCACCACCAGTCGGGCATGTAAGATCTCGCGACTGAGACCATGGCCCCCCATTCGGGTGCCGGCGGCGGGGCGCCGAGGCCGATGAAGCCAAGGCCGGCGGCCGACAAGATCGCCATGCCCATGTCCATGCTCATCTTGACGATGATCGGCGACATGCAGTTGGGCAGGATGTGGTGCCAGAGTATCCAGGGCGTTTTGGCGCCGATCGAGCGGGCGGACTCGACGAAGAGCTCCTCCTTGACGGCGAGTGTCTTCGCCTCCACCAGGCGGACATAACCGGGCCACCAGACGATCGCCAGCGCGATCATGCAGTTGGTGAGACCGGGTCCGAGGGAGGCGACGATAGCAAGCGCCAGCGCAAGACCGGGCACCGCCAGGAAGAGTTCGGTCACCCGCATGATGCAGGCGCGGACCCAGCCGCCCTTGTAGCCGGCGATGATGCCGAGCGGCACGCCGACCAGCGCGCCGAGGCCGGTGATGACGATGCCGATCCAAAGCGAGGTACGGGCGCCAACGATGACGCGCGAGAAGATGTCGGCACCCATCTCGTCGGTGCCGAACCAGTGCTCCGCACCCGGCGGCAGAAGCCGCGCTTCCATGTTCACCGCGCCCGTCGTGTCCTGCGGATAGGGCACGATCGATGGGCCGATGGCTGCCAGGATCAGGAAGAGCACCACGAGCGTCAACCCGAACATGGAGGAGAAGCTGCCGCAAAACATGTGCGCATAAAGCCGCAGTTGGCGGATTCGGCTGGCATGTCGTTCGCGGAAGGAGAGCGGCGTTTCGCTCGTCAGATCGACATGTGACATCAAGCCCTCCGCAGGCGCGGATCGATCCAGGCATAGGCAAGATCGACCAGTGTATTGGCGATGATGAAGAAGAAGCCGATCAGCAGCGTCACGCCGATCACCGGCTTGAAATCGGAGGCGAGCGCGGAAGATACGGCATAAAGCCCGATCCCTGGCCAATCGAACACCGTTTCCACCAGAACCGTGGAGCCAAGCATCCAGCCGAAGCGAAGTCCGATCATAGCAAGTGTCGGCAAAAGGGCGTTCTTCAGCGCATAGATCATGACGATGCGGCGCGAAGACAGGCCATGGGCGCGGGCGGCGGCGATGTAGTCAGATTGCAGGACTTCGATCATTTCGGCGCGATTGACGCGCAGGATCGAGGCGAGACAGGGAAAGGACAGCACGAAGGCCGGCAGGATGATATGGGAAAAGGCGGTCTGGAAGGTACCGAAGCGCCCGGCGATGAGCGCGTCGATCAGCAGCGAACCCGTCATCATTTCAGGCGGGCGGGTCACCAGCGGCAGCCGGCCCGATACCGGCAGCCAGCCGAGATCGACGGAAAAGAAGAGCTGCATCAATATCCCGAACCAGAAGGCCGGGATCGCAACGCCCGAGATCGACAGGATGCGAGTGACATGATCAAGCGGCCCGTCCTTGTAGACGGCTGACAACATGCCGAGCGGAACGCCGACGACGACGCCCAGCGTCATCGCAACCAGGACGAGCTCAAGCGTCGCAGGAGCATAGCGTATGAGTTCATCGAGCACTGGCCGGGTGCTGACGATCGAGGTGCCGAGATCGCCGCTCAGGAGATCCTTCATGTAGATCGCGAACTGTTCGATGATCGGCCGATCCAGGCCATATTCCGTGCGGATCGTGGCGACCATGTCCTCGGTCGCGTTCGGGCCCGCAACAAGCCTGGCAGGATCGCCGGGGGCCACATTGGTGATGACGAAGGTCAACACCGCAATGCCAAGCATCGTGCCGACGACGGTCAGCAGTTTGCGCAAGGTGAAAGACAGCATGCCGGCCTCGGATCAGGAAAGGGAGGCGGCACCTGCCGCCTCCGGCATTGATGGAATGGACGAGTGGAGGCTTATTCCTCTTCCTTGATCCACAGCGGGTAGAGATCGACCTCGCCGGTAAAGCGGACCGGGCTAAACTGGAAGCCCTGCAGATAGCTCTGGTGTGCCCAGCGACGGTTCTGCAGCATGCCGAAGACTTCCGGCTGGTCCGCGACGATCTGCTTCTGGATCTCGGTGTAGAGGGTTGCCCGCTCGTCCCAATTGGTGCTGGCACGCGCCTTATCGATCATCTCCGAAACCTTCGGACTGTCGTAGAAGGCCATGGCGTAATATTGGCCCCAGCTGTTCTTGTGATATTGGTAGGCGACCGCATCCGGATCGATCGAGATCGGTGTGGTAAAGACCGAGGTCATGCTTGGCGACGTATCGACGCTTGAGCCGGCCGCCACCATGTTCGGCCATTGCTCCGGCCTGATGTTGACGTTGATGTTGAGCGCCTTCAAGTTATCGAGCAGCACGAGGCCGATGCGGCGCGCTTCCTCAAGACCTGCGACATGCACGTAGTCAAGCGTGATCCCTCCATCCTTATAGGCGGACTTGGCGAGATATTCCTTGGCCTTCGCAAGATCCTGGCGCGGAATGCCCGGCACCTCGATATGGCCTTTCATCGCATCCGGCAGCGGACTGGTCTCGAGCGTTGCCGCGCCGTTGTAGATCTGGATCAGGGCGTCGTAATCGAGAGCGTAGGCGATCGCCTTGCGCAAATTGATGTCTGCGGTCGGCCCCTTCTGGGTGTTGAACTTGATCCCGAACGTCGTCATACCCTTGTGATCCTGGATCACGATGCCCGGGATGTTCTTGACCTGCACGTAATCGTCGGAAGTCAGCCCTTCCACGATATCCGCCTCGCCGCGCTGAAGCGCAGCCTTCTGGGCGGCGGGCTCGCGGATCATCCGGTAGATGACCCCTGCCGGTCGGTTGTCGCCCTGCGGCCAACCCTTCCAGTAGTCATCGACCGCTTCGACCTCGTAGAGCACGTTCGGCTCCCAGCGTCCCAGCTTGAAGGGGCCAGAGCCGGCGGCGTGGTCGGTCAGCCATTTCTGGCCATAGTCGCCGTCGACCTCGTTCGCCTTCACCTCGTTCGGATTGACGATATACCACCATGGCAGGAAGGAGAGGAACGGCGCGTAAGGCGCCTTCAGCTCGAACTTGATAGTATGGTCGTCAACGACGCTGATGCCCTCTGGGGCCAGAAAGTCCTTCAGCATCCAGGCAACGCCCTTGTTGAGCTTCAGGCCGCGCTCGAAGGAATAGCGGATCGCTTCGGCATTTACCGGGTCGCCATTGTGGAACTTGGCGTCTTTGACCAGATGGAAGGTCCAGGTCTTGCCATCCTCGCTGGTTTCCCAGCGTTCCGCCAGCCAGGGCTTCAGCTCGGCCGGATCACCCTCGTATTTCAAGAGCGCGTCATAGACGGCCTGTTGGATCATGCGTGTCGACCAGTCGTAGCGGACATGCGGATCGAGCACCGGAATGGCCTGGCGTCCGCCGAAGACGATGACGGTGCCGCGGTCGGTGCGTTCAAAGGCGGCGACGGGTGAAACCAGCGCAGAGCTGGCCAGCATGGCAAGGGCGCTCAGGCCCAGTGCGAATTTCGTGAATGTGGCATTTCTGTTCATGTCCGTTCCCTCTTTTTCTTATTGCAGGAGCTGGTTGTCAAAGCATTTGGCGGAGCACGCCGGCGACCAGCCGCCTAGAAAGGAGCACTGGTGCGCGGATCGATGTCTTGGCCTGGGCAAGCATGTCGGCGGAGTAGCCCATGCAGTGCATGATGACGAGATCGCAGTTTGCCAGGCCCGCTGCCCGTTCTTCTATGTCGTCGCCGGCATAAGGCGAGGCGGCCACCACCTTCGGCTCGCCTGCGAAGACATGCCGTCTTGAAAATTCCCCTACCTGACGCTCAAGGGGCACGATGACGCCGAGCCGGCGGGCGGATTGAGCAAGCGCTTCTACGGTCGAATCGACGATACGCTGGGCCTCCACGACGAGCGTACGCCTGAGCGGTTCGACCTTCGTGCCCGTGCACAGCAGCACGATGATGTCGAAGCCCTGCTGGTCGATCTTCTGGAGCAGAAGGTTCAGACGCTCCTCGGTCCGCTCTTTGGAGGTGACGATTTCGTCTCCACTTGTGAGACGCGTGGCGAAGGAGAGCTCGCCAGGCCTCGCCTCCATGGCGGCAAGCTCCACGGGCGTCATACCGTCAAGCACGCCAAATTCGATCACATCGAACTTGCGATCTTCCTGGCCCGCGGTGATATCGGCGATCATCTCCGGCACGATGTCGCTTCGCGGCGTCTGGCCGATTGTGACGAATGCGATGCGCGGAGAAGAATTCATGTCGGCTCCAGGACGATCCCTTAAGGACTTCTACTGATCCAAAGCCTAGCGTGTCCCTTATGCCGCCTACTATCAGGGAGTTTCCCTATCCGGCCCACGATTGACGGAAAAGTGGATGATGAAACTTTGGGCAGGACCTGCTTTCTCGCTCAATGGGATCGGCAAAGCGAGGCCGCGGCTCGCCTTGGAGGTCAGAAAAACCCGGCGGAGACGACCAGCCGTATCAAGGCGCCCACTGAGGTCACTTCCATCTTGCTCATGACATTGGCGCGATGGATTTCGACGGTCTTGGGGCTGATTCCGAGCTGTCGGGCGACTGCCTTGTTCGACAATCCTTCAGCGACCAGCGAGAGGACCTGTTTTTCCCGCGGCGTGAGTCGCATCAGCCGTTCGGAAAATTCCGCGTGCACATCAGGCAGCGTAGCCGCTTGGGCCTGGCTGAGCAGCAGGCGGATTGCGCCGGCAACGATACGTCTGGCAAGCACCACCGGCTTGCCGCTCGCCTTGGCCACCATCTGCTGGTCGGCTTCCGTGAAGCTCACGGAATTAAGGACGATGATGTCGCACTCGGCGAGATCCACAAGGGCGCGGGCAAGTGATCCCCTGTCTCCATCGTGCGCGTGGGTCGCCGTCACCCGGAAAAGTCCCAGCGCTGGGATATCCAGCTCGGCAACCTGCTGCTCAAGCGGCTGGATAATGCCGATGGCCTCACCTTGCGAGGCGAGCGAGATGATGGTCGATTCCATGGCGCGCTGGGCATTGACGGTGGGGCAGGTGCTTTCGAATTCCCGAAAAATGCCGGTCGAAAGAATGACTACCAGATCGAACTCGTGGGGGTGAAAGCCGGCGACGATGCCTGCCATCCGTTCGGCGATCCTCGGCTTCGAAAGCACGATGTCGCCGCCGTCGCGCAATCGTGTAACGATTCCCGGCTCGCCCGGTCGCGGGCGGAATTGATCGATCTCCTCAATCGAAAGCCTGTCAAGGGCTCCGATTTCCAACGCCTCAATGGAAAGGTCGAGGCTGGACAGCATGGTCTCGATTAGATCTGCCCGAGGGGAGTGGCCGACACTAACGAACATCACCTTGCGTTTGGCTTCGCGGCTTTCCTTCGCTGGGTGACTGTCGTGGACGTTTGTCTGGGCCAATTTCGATTCTTCTCCCTGGTAGCCGTGAGGGCAAGCTTTGCTGCCCAATTTTTGTGCGCCGCTCCTCTAGGTGCAGTCCCTTATATTCTCGACGCGCCGACGAAGCTAGGTTCATCCCCGATCTTCGGAGGTGATTATGATCCGTGAATTCGAGATGGGCGAAATCGAGCCCTTGGCGGTCGGGGCCTGGATATTGGGGACCGGCGGCGGCGGCAGTCCGTACTTGGCGCAACTCAACCTGAAAAAGCTCTACAAGGAGGGAAAGCGGGTCCAGCTGATCGATCCGCTTGCGCTCGACGACAATGATGCCGTTGCGGTCGTCTCCAAGATGGGCGCGCCGCTGGTGGGACAGGAACGCCTGGTCGATCCGGCGCATCTGGCACGCGCCATGGAAGTCATGGAAGACTACACGGGCAAGAAGTTCCGGGCCGTCATGAGCGTCGAAATCGGTGGTGGCAACGCGCTCTCCCCCTTCCTGGCCGGGGCCATGCTGGACATTCCCGTCGTCGATGCCGATGCCATGGGCCGGGCCTATCCCGAGGCGCAGATGACAAGCTTCGCGATTGGCGACCTCACCATGTATCCGCTGACGCTCGTCGATTGCCGCGACAACGAGGCGATCGTTAGCAAGGCGGCCTCCTGGAAGTGGATGGAGCGGATTTCTCGCAAGATATGCACTGAGGTCGGTTCGACTTCCGCTACCTGCAAGGCCCCGCGCACCGGCAAGGAAGTCAAGGAGTGGGGCGTGCTGCACACGGTGACCAAGGCGGTTGCTCTCGGCCGCGCCGTTCTTGATGCGCGTGCCGCCCATGCCGATCCGGTCAAGGCGGTTCTCGACCACGAAGGCGGAAAGACCCTTTTCAGGGGAAAGATCATCGACGTAGATCGCACCACGACCGGGGGCTTCTTACGTGGCTCGGCAAGGATCGAGGGTCTCGACGGGGATCGTGGCTCGACGGTGGAGCTCGCCTTCCAGAACGAATGGGCGGTCGCCTTCAAGGACGGCGACGCGATTGCCATGACGCCTGATCTGATCTGCCTGCTTGATACGGTTTCTGGCGAGGCGATCGGCACGGAAACCGTACGCTATGGCCAACGGGTGACCGCGATCGCGCTTCCGGCGCCCCAGGTGCTTTGCACGCCCAAGGGCCTGCAGCATGTCGGCCCTCGCGCCTTTGGTTATGACCTCGACTTTAAATCGGTATTTGCAGCATGAAACGCATAGGCATCGACGTGGGCGGCACCAATACGGATGCCGTCCTTATCGACGGCGAGAAGGTTGTCTCCGCCGTCAAGTTTCCTACCACGGCCGACGTGATGCAGGGCGTGGTCAATGCGATCCAGAAGGTGACCGCGGATCAGCCGGCAAGTGCATCTCCTGTCGACGCGGTGATGATCGGCACGACCCATTTCACCAATGCGGTCGTCGAGCGGGCCCGTCTGGAACGGGTCGGCGCGATCCGTATCGCCATGCCGGCCGGTGCCTCCCTGCCGCCGATGATCGACTGGCCGGAGGATCTTCGCGATGCCGTCGATCCGCTTTCCTTCATGGTCGAAGGTGGGCACGAATATGACGGGCGTCCCCTGGTGCCGCTTGATGTGCCCGCGGTCCGCGAGGCGGCGATGAAGATCCGCGACGCTGGTATCACCTCAGTCGGCATCACGGCGCTGTTTTCGCCCCTCACCACCGAATGCGAGGATGAGGCGGCCGAAATCGTCCGCTCGATCATTCCGGACGCCAGGATCACGCTTTCCAACTCGCTCGGCCGCATCGGCCTTCTCGAGCGCGAAAACGTGACGCTTCTCAACTCCGCCCTGCAGAATCTCGGCTCCGTCACCGTGGCGGCCTTCGAGAGGGCGTTGAAGGAAGCCGGGATCGGCGCGCCTTTCTATCTCACACAGAACGACGGGACGGTCGTGCTCGCGGAGGTCGCCGCGGCCAATCCGGTCTACAGCTTCGCCTCGGGGCCGACAAATTCCATGCGCGGCGCGGCTTTCCTCACGGGGCTTACCGAGGCCATGGTGATCGATGTCGGCGGCACCACCTCCGATGTCGGCTGCCTTGTGGGCGGCTTTCCGCGCGAGGCGAACAATGTCGTCGAAGTCGGTGGCGTGCGCACCCTGTTCCGCATGCCGGACCTTTTGCCGATGGCGCTCGGCGGTGGCACGATCATCGATCCCGAAACCGGCAAGATCGGTCCTCGCTCGGTCGGCTACCGCATTACCGAAAAGGCGCTCGTCTTCGGCGGCGACACGCTGACGACGACAGATATCGCTGTGGCCGCCGGGTTGGTGGAGATCGGTGATCGCGACCGCGTCAGGCATCTTGACAAGACGCTGGTTGCAACCCTCCTCAAGCGCATCGAGGCGATGGTCGAAGATGGCGTGGATCGCATGAAGACTTCAGCCGAGGGCGTGAAACTGATCGCAGTCGGCGGCGGAGCCTTCCTTATCCCCGAGAAGCTGAAAGGCGCGTCCGAGGTGCTCAATGTCGAGCACGCAGGTGTTGCCAATGCGCTCGGCGCCGCCATGGCCCAGGTCTCGGGCGAGGTCGACCAGGTCTTTTCGGGATTGAGCCGTGAGGAAGCCCTGGCCGAGGCCGAAACGCTTGCTCGACGGCGGGCGGTCGAGGCCGGTGCACGGGAAGGCTCGATCAATGTTCTCGATACGGAGGATATTCCGATCGCCTATCTGCCGGGGAATGCCCGCCGCGTGCGGGTGAAGGTAGTAGGCGACATCAGTTTCGCCGCCTGATGTTTAGCAAACCTCTGCCCTGACCTCGGTCGGGGCAGACGTCAGCGTCATTGATTGGCGCTGGCAAACCGGCCGAACCGGCCGCGCGAAAAGCATAGCGGATCGCCCTCGCGATGCGCGGCGCGCAGGACGCGCCCGACGATCAGCGTATGATCGCCCGCATCAAGAAGGGAAGAGCGCTCGCATTCGAAGCGGGCAAGCGTGCCTTGAATGACCGGCACCCCTTCGCAGTTCTCGTCCCACAGCAATCCGTCGAAACCGCCGCCGCTGCGCGTGAAGAGCGCGCTCAAGCCGTCCTGTTCGGCGCTCAGCACGTGGACGGCGAAATGCGTCGCATCGATATAGACGCTGTGGCGCGATGAAGTTTTGGCGGCCGACCAGAGCACCAGCGGCGGATCGAGCGACACCGAAGTGAAGCTGTTGACCGTCATGCCGACCGGCCCCTCGGGCGTTCTTGCCGTGACAACCGTCACTCCGGTGGTGAAAGTTCCAAGCGCATTGCGGAAGGTGCGCGTGGTGGATGCGTCGGGCACGAAGATATGCTCGTCAAGCGTAGAAGTCAGCATCAGGGCACCTCGCGTCCATTCGCTTCCGAGTAGAGCTCGAACCACGTTTGCCGGTCAATCTGCACCTTGGTGGCATCAGCAATGCTGGCGATACGCTTTAGGTTGTTGGTTCCAAGCACAGGAATGATCTGTGCGGGGTGACGCAGCAGCCAGGCGACCGCAACCGCCGTGGGATCCACGCCTTGATCGGCGGCGATCCGCTCGAGCACGCCTGCTAGCGTTGCGCGCTCGGTGCTGAAGAGCGAGCCTCCGCCAAGCGGCGACCAGGCCATTGGCGGCAGGTTGCGCTCCTGCAGGAACGCGAGATCGCCGTTGACGAAGGCGCCGGTCGAGACCAGGCTCATCTCGATCTGATTGGTGACGAGCCGCATGTTCATGTTGGATTGGAGAAGCGTGAAATCCCAGGGGCGGAAATTCGAGACGCCCACGGCCCTGACCTTGCCGGATGCGACCAACCTATCGAGCGTCTCACCGGTCTCGACAGGATCGAGCAGGGGATCGGGCCGGTGGATCAGCAGAAGATCGATCCGGTCGGTTCCCATATCGCTGAGCGAGGCTTCGACGGAGGCGTGGATGTGATCGGCCCCGGTGTCATAGTGCTTGACGCGGGCCGCCGAATGCCGGCCGGCCGGTGCGACGATCCCGCATTTGGTGACGATCTCGATCTGGTCGCGCAGCGATGGCGAGGCCTTGAGCGCTGCGCCGAGGATCGCTTCGGCGGTGTAACCGCCATAGATGTCGGCCTGGTCCATCGTGGTGATGCCCTGCGCCAGGCAGGCCTCGATCTTAGCCTGCACGTGAGCGGGCGAAGTATCCGGGTCGTCGCCGATCCGCCACATGCCGTAGACGAGCCGGCTCAATTCGAGATCCGGAGAAAGCTTTATGCGGTCCATCAGTGGCGTCTCCCCTTGCCGAGCGGCGTCGGCGGTGTTTCGGCTGGCACGCGGCCATAGATATGCGGAAGTGAACAGGTTTTGAGTTGAGGCAGGACCTTGGTACCGAAATGCTCCGCTTCGTCGAGATGTGGATAGCCGGAAAGGATGAACGCCCGAATGCCCATCTTCCGATATGCTTCGAGCTCAGAAAGTATCTGGTCCGTCGAGCCGACGAGCGCAGCGCCGCAACCGGATCTCGCCCGCCCGATGCCGGTCCACAGATGCGGTTCGACATAGCCGTATTTATCGGCAAGCTCGCGGGTCCGGGCCTGATGCGAGACGCCGAGCGAGATGCTGTCATGAGCACGTCCGCGGATGAGGCGCCCGTACTCGTCATCGAGCCTGGAGACCAGATGCTCGGCATATTCGCGGGCTTCCTTCTCCGTGTCCCGGACGATCATGTGGACCCGCAAACCGTAGTCGAGCGTTCGCCCATGCGCCTTGGCGCGTTCATGGACGGCACGCATACGCTCGGCGAGCTGCTCCTTCGTTTCCGGCCACATGAGGTAGACATCGCATTGGGCGCCGCACAGTTCGAGCGCATCCGGCGAATAGCCACCGAAATAAAGAAGCGGACCGCCATTCTGCTGGTAGGGCTTGGCCGGATCGGTGGGGACGCCCTTGAACTGGTAGATCTCCCCTTCGTGGTCGATCGTGTCGCGAGTCCAGGCTTGGCGCAGGATTTCCACCACTTCATGACTGCGCCGATAGCGCAACGCGCTGTCGGCGACTTCGCCGGGAAAGTCGGAGCTGATGATGTTGAGGGTAAGGCGGCCCTTCAGCATGTGGTCGAGTGTTGCAACGGTGCGGGCCAGCATGATCGGCTGCATCTCCCCGCAGCGGACCGCAGCGAGAAAGTTGATGCTATCGGTGATCGGCGCACATCCGGCGACGAAACTGAGCGTGTCCTGCCCGACCTGATAGGAGGATGGGCAAAGGATATTGCGAAAACCCAGCGTCTCGGCTTTCCTGGCGATGGAGGAGCAATGATCCCAGCTTGAACGAAGGTCCCCGTCCGGCACTCCGAGATAGGCGTAGTCGTCGGAGCACAGAGCCGCAAACCAGGATATTTCCGCAGCATCGACATCGGCGGATGTTATGGGAACGACGGTCATGAAATCCTCCTCATGCTGCTGGCGTGGGATTGAATATCATCCGCATCTGTGTAAATCAATGGTGTATCAATTTGAGGGGGAGGAAATTCAGGTCATGGCACGCCATTCCGGTAGCCTACCGATCTATCTGCAATTTGCCGAGTTGCTCGCGCGCGACATTGCCGCCGGCCGCCTGGTGGATGGCGAAAAGCTTGCGCCCGAACGCGACATGGCGGTGGAACTCGGCATAGCGGTCGGCACCCTTCGCAAGGCGCTTGCCGAACTGCAGAGCAGGGGACTGCTTCAGCGGGTTCAGGGATCGGGGAATTACATCCGTGCCATCAGCGATCCGAAGAGCGTCTATGCCATGTTCCGGCTGGAGCTTATCAAGGGCGGTGGCCTTCCCACCGCCGAGGTCCTGGATGTGGAGCGGCTCAAGAAAGCCGGGGGGCTGCCGGAATTCGGCTCGTCCGACGAAGGGCATCGCATTCGCCGCATTCGCCGGCTTTCCGGACAGGTAGCGGCACTGGAGGAAATCTGGCTCGACGGGTCCTATGTGGAAGCGATCGCGCCGGAAGATCTGTCGGAGTCTCTCTATCTCTATTACAGGAAGCAGCTTGGCCTATGGATCGCCATGGCGGAGGATAGCGTTGGCTTGGATGTCGTGCCGGACTGGGCGCCACCGGCCTTCGGCCAGAAAGCAGGAGCGCCGATACCGCATGTTCTGCGCATCAGTCACGCCCAGGACGGAGCGGTCGCAGAGGTCTCCCGCACATGGTTCGATCATTCCGTGGCGCGCTATGTATCGCGGCTGCGCTAGCGGGTGTTGTCCTGCGAGGGCCAATCACGCCCAGACCATTCCGATCCTTGCCGATTGTCATGTTCTCCAGAACGCGCGGGCGGGACGGAATTGAGTATGATATGCTAGTTTAATCAGCATCTTAAGCATATGATTTCTTGCCTGAAAATAAAATTGATACACCATTGATTTCCTTTCTTGGGGCGATATGATCCCGCATGGTAGGAACATCGGGCCTTTGCGGCTTCGGATGTTGAGGAGGAATGAATGGCTTCAGTCAGCCTGCGCAAGCTGGACAAGAAGTACGGCTCGCTGCAAGTGGTCAAAGGCATCGACCTGGAGATCGCCGATGGCGAATTCGTGGTGCTCGTCGGCCCGTCCGGCTGCGGCAAGTCCACCACCTTGCGCATGGTGGCGGGTCTGGAGACGATCACCGCCGGCGAGGTCCGTATCGGCGAACGCGTGGTGAACAAGCTGCCGCCGCGCGAGCGCGACATCGCCATGGTCTTCCAGGATTACGCGCTCTATCCCCACAAGACCGTCCACGAGAATATGAGCTTCAGTCTCAAGGTGCGCGGCGTGAGCGCTGCCGAAACAGGCACCCGCGTTGCCGAGGCGGCGGAAATGCTCGGCATTTCTCATCTTCTGGAGAGGCGCCCTGGCCAGCTTTCCGGTGGTCAGCGGCAGCGGGTCGCCATGGGGCGCGCCATCGTGCGTCGCCCGCAGGTCTTTCTGTTCGACGAACCGCTCTCCAATCTCGATGCGAAGCTCCGTGGCCAGGTAAGGACCGAGATCAAGCGCCTGCATCAGACGATCGGCACGACGATCATCTATGTCACCCACGATCAGGTGGAGGCGATGACGCTTGCCGATCGCATCGTCATTCTGAGGGGCGGCGATATCGAACAGGTCGGCACGCCAGACGAGGTCTACAATCGGCCGCAAAGCATATTCGTCGGCGGCTTCGTCGGGGCGCCGGCGATGAATTTCGCAAAGGCGAAGGTCGTGGGCGATGCGCTCGTCTTCGGCGGAGGAAACACGCTGCCGGTTTCGGCGGTCGAACTCGGCAGGTCGAGCGCAATCGATGGCCGGGAACTGATCGTTGGTATTCGTCCGGAGCATTTCACGGCTGCAGGTGGCGCAGATGGTTCGCTTTCCGCCGAGGTCCAGGTCATCGAGCCGCTGGGCTCGGACACCCTGGTTCATTTTACGGTCGGTAGCGAGGCCATGACGGCGCGAATGCCGCCGAATTTCCGCCCCAAGCCCGGCACGCAATTCAGGCTCGGGATCGATCCTGCCAAGATACGCCTTTTCGATGTCGCCTCGGAGCGCGCGATCAATTGAAGCCGGGCGCGGCCGGCATGATAAGAACCGCGCGATTGTCAAAACGGGAGGATGAAATGAAGCTTCAGACACTCATGAGGGCTATGCTTACGGCAAGCGCGGTCGGTCTTGCGCTCCCCGCCTTCGCCGATACCGAGCTCAAGATCTATATCTCCAGCCAGCATCAGCCGCAGGTCTGGCGTAAGGTGCTTGACCAATACGAGACCAAGACGCCGGGCACCAAAGTAACCATAGAGACCGGCGGCAACACGTCGGAAGCGCAGGCGCAGTACCTTAACACCATCATGTCGGCGAAGGACGCTTCGCTCGATGTCCTCATCCTCGATGTCATCCGGCCGGCGCAGTTCGCGACGGCAGGATGGACGACCGCTTTCACCGACAAGGACATGTCCGTCTATCTGCCGGCCTATGCCGAGGCGAATACCGTTGACGGCAAGGTTGTGGCGCTGCCGGCCTTCGCCGACTCCATGTTCCTCTACTACCGCAAGGACCTGCTCGACAAATATGGCGTGACGCCGCCCAAAACCTGGGCCGAATTGAAGGCTGCCGCCAAGAAGATCACCGAGGGCGAGGGCAATCCGGATCTGCAGGGACTGTCCTTCCAGGGCAAGGCGATCGAGGGGGCTGTCTGCACCTTCCTCCTGCCGTATTGGAGCCAGGGCAAGACGCTCGTCTCCAACGGCAAGCTCGATTTCGACCGCGAAGCGGCCGAGAAGTCGCTCGCCCTGTGGAAGAGCTTCGTGGACGAGGGCATCTCCAAGAAGAACATTGCGGAAGTCGCCACCGACGATACCCGCAAGGAGTTTCAGGCCGGCAATGTCGTCTTTGCGGTCAACTGGTCCTATGCCTGGGCCCAGTCCCAGGGGCAGGAATCGGCCGTGGCCGGAAAGGTCGGCGTCGAAAGGCTGCCGGCGGTCGAGGGTGGCGAGCAGGCAACTTGCCTCGGCGGCTGGGAATTCGGCGTGTCGGCCTATTCCAAGTCGCAGGAAGAGGCAAAGAAGCTGGTAGAATATCTCTCCAGCAAGGATGTCTCGAAGTTCGTGGCGATCAACGGTTCGCTTCTGCCGACCTATGCCGATCTCTACACGGACCCAGATGTGACCAAGGCGGCGCCCTGGTTCGCCGATGCCCGGCAGGTCGTTGAGACCGCAAAGCCGCGGCCGGTCACGCCCCGCTATAACGAGGTCAGCGAGGTCATCCGCACGACGGTCAATGCCGTTCTTGCGGGCGTCACGACGCCGGAAGACGGCGCGGCGCAAATCGAGAGCCGCCTCAGGCGCATCCTGCGGTGATTTCATAGGGGAGGGGTGGAGGACATATTCCACCCCTTTGAACCGGTAAGGCGAAGACTCCTCTTTCAAGAAGACGCGGGAATGGCGGTATTGAGCATATCAGCGACGGACAGCGCAAAGGACAGTGAACGACCCTCCCCGGTCTGGATCCGCTGGCTCGACCTCAGCGATCGGGCCATGGCGGTCCTGCTCCTGCTGCCCGCAGCGGTGCTTCTGGCACTCATCATCGTCTATCCGATCGGAAGGCTCGTCTACACGAGCTTCTTCAATCTTTCGCTGACCTCAGGACTGCCCGCCGAATTCGTCGGCATCGAAAACTACCGGATCATGCTCGATGATCCGGTCTTCTGGGAAACCACTTGGAATACGGTGCTGATCACACTGATCACGGTTCCCGGAGCCCTGCTCCTCGGCCTCGGTCTGGCGCTGCTGGCCAACCTGCCGTTTGCCATGCAATGGCCGGTGCGCCTGTCGCTTTTGATCCCTTGGGCGCTGCCGCTGTCCTTTGCGGGCCTCATCTTTGCATGGTTCTTCCATTACGAATACGGAGTGGTGAACGACGTTCTCAACCGGCTCGGGTTCGAAGGCATCATCTGGTTCAACTCACCGAACTGGGCGTTTGCGGCGATCTGCCTGACGATCATCTGGAAGACTTCGTCCTTCATGGCGCTGATCATCTTGGCGGGCCTGCAGACCATACCGCGTTCGCTCTACGAGGCCGCCGATGTGGACGGGGCAGGGCGGCTGCGACAGTTCTTCGAGATCACGCTTCCACTCCTGAAGCCGGCGATCGTCGTCGCGCTGATCTTCCGTACCATCACCGCGCTCCAGACCTTCGACATTCCCTACATGATGACGGGAGGCGGGCCGGGAAGTTCAACCGCCACGCTTGCCATGTATATCCACCAGAACACGGTTTCCTTTCTCGATCTCGGCTACGGTTCGGCGCTGGCCGTGGTGATGTTCATCCTGTCGATGGGGGTAACGGCGATTTATCTGCGCATCATCCGGACCAAGGAGGCTTGAGATGAACGCTCTCGTTTCCTCTGGCCCGGCCCAATTGCTTTCCGGCAAGCCGCTGCGCTTCATCGCCGCCGGCATCCTTCTGATCAATGGATTGTTTCCGGCGCTCTGGATTCTTTTCACATCGCTCAAGACCGAGGGAGAACTGACGGCAAAGCCGATCACCTGGTTCCCGCATGCACCGACGCTCGCGAATTATGTGCAGGCTTTTTCCGATCAGCCGCTGCATCTTTTCCTGTTCAACAGCTTCATGGTCGCACTCCTGTCGACCTGCCTGACACTGCTGATCTCGGTGCTCGCGGCTTACGCACTGGCGCGCTTGAACCTGCGTTATCGCGGCGCGATCCTGTCGGTGATCGTGGCCGTCTCCACCTTTCCGCTCGTTACGCTCCTCGTGCCGCTTTTCGAAATCATGAGGGCTTTGAACCTGCTCAATACGTGGATTGCGCTGATCCTGCCCTATACGGTTCTTTCGCTTCCGGTCTGCACCCTGATCCTGGTGTCCTTCTTCGAGGGCATCCCGCGGGATCTGGAAAACGCCGCGATGATCGATGGCTGCACGCGGCTTGGCGCTCTCTTCAAGGTGGTCGTGCCCTTGAGCGCGCCGGGCGTCTTCACCGCGGGTATTCTCGCCTTCGTCAATGCGTGGGACGAATTCCTTCTGGCGCTTTCCTTCAATTCCAATCCCACCCTGCGCACGCTTCCCGTCGGCATCCAGCTCTATCAGGGGGAATTCGCCTTTCCATGGCCGGTGATTTCCGCCGCACTCGTGGTGGGCATCGTGCCGGTCGCGATATTGATCGTCATCTTCCAGGAACGTGTGGTTTCCGGCCTGACGGCCGGGGGAATAAAGGGGTGAATGGGAGATGCCGATGGAGGATGTCTTGATACGCGACGCGCTGCAATCGGTTATGGTCCCGGAGGCCGGGCGGGGAAAGCTGAAGGTCGAGAAGACGGCCGACGGGTTCTCCATTTCGCTCGAAGACCGCGTCGTCCTGCGGCACAGCGCATCCCATCCATCTCTGTTCGTGGGGCATGGCCAGGAACGGATGGACATGTACCGCGGCAATTTCGAGGTCGAGGACTACATCATCGAGCGCAGCGCGCTGCGGCATGCCGAGGTTCGGGCGGATGGGATCGATCTATCCGACGCAGAGGGCAGGGCACCCCGGCTGGAGCTCGTAGTCTCGGATGGCGCCATTCACTTTCGATCCCTGGACCCGTCGATCAACCGCTTCTGGATCCGGATCCATGCCGATAATGACGAGCATGTCTGGGGTGGCGGCGAGCAGATGTCCTATTTCGACATGCGCGGTCGCCGCTTCCCATTGTGGACCTCCGAGCCCGGCGTCGGTCGCGACAAGACCAGCGAAATCACCTTCCGGTCCAATGTCAAGGACAGGGCCGGCGGCGACTACTATAACACCAACTATCCGCAGCCGACTTACATCTCCTCCGCGCGTTATGCACTGCATGTGGAGACGACCGCCTACTCCGTTTTCGATTTTCGCCGCAAGACCTTCCATGAGGTCGAGGTGTGGGCGGTGCCGGAGCGTATCGAATTCCACACGGCATCCACCTTCATCGAGCTTGTCGAGGCGCTTTCAACCCGCTTCGGGCGGCAACCGGAACTGCCGGAGTGGATCTACAAAGGCGCGATCATCGGGCTGAAGGAGGGCGTCAACTCTTTCACCCGGCTGACGAAGATGCGGGACGCCGGCGTGCAGGTCTCCGGCCTCTGGTGCGAGGATTGGGTCGGTATCCGCGAGACCTCCTTCGGTTCCAGGCTTTTCTGGAACTGGCAGGCCAATGAGCAGCGTTACCCGGACCTGCGCCAGAAGATCGCCGAGCTCAACGATGATGGGGTCCGGTTCCTCGGCTATGTCAATCCGTATCTCTGTGTCGACGGCGCGCTCTTCGCGGAAGCCGAAGCCGCAGGCTATTTCGCAAAGGACGAAATCGGCCGCACGGCCATTATCGATTTCGGCGAGTTCGATTGCGGCGTGGTGGATTTCACAAATCCGGAAGCGGCTGAATGGTTCGCCGAGGAGGTGATCGGCCGCCGGATGCTGGATTACGGCCTCTCCGGCTGGATGGCCGATTTCGGCGAATATCTGCCGATCGATGTCGAACTCGCCAACGGCGTTGATGCGAAAATGATGCACAATGCCTGGCCAACACTCTGGGCCGAGGTCAATGCGAAAGCCGTGGCCAGCCGGGGGAAGACGGGCGAGGCCCTGTTCTTCATGCGGGCAGGCTTTACCGGCGTGCAGAAACATTGCCCACTCCTGTGGGGCGGCGACCAGTCCGTCGATTTCTCGCGACATGACGGACTGGTCACCGTCATATGCGCAGCACTTTCCTCAGGTCTGCTCGGCAATGCCTATCATCACTCGGATATCGGCGGCTATACGAGCCTCTTCGGCAATGTGCGCACACCCGAACTGCTGATGCGCTGGGCGGAGATGGCGGCCTTCACACCGGTCATGCGCTCGCATGAAGGAAACCGACCCCGTGACAATATCCAGATCGACCAGGATCCGGAGGTGCTGGAACACTTCGCCCGCATGACACGAATCTACGTGCATCTGGCGCCCTACCTCAAATCTCTCTCGAAAGAGGCTGGCGCGCGCGGCCTGCCGGTGCAGCGGCCGCTGTTCCTGCACTACGAGAACGACAGGAAGACCTACGACATTCAGGACAGCTATCTCTACGGGGCCGAGCTTCTGGTGGCCCCGGTCTGGCAGGCGGCGCAGGAAGAACGCGTTGTCTACCTGCCGGAGGGAGCAAGCTGGGTACATGTCTGGAGCGGACACGAATACCAGGGCGGGGCGGATGTGACGGTCGCCGCGCCGCTTGGCAGCCCACCGGTCTTCTATCGCACCGATGCCGCATTTGCGGAAATATTCGCGGCAATCAGACAGCTATAAGTCGTTGCGCTGCAGCGTTGCCGCGACGCAGAAACAGGTATCCCGCTCCGTCGCTGGGCAGCCAGACCTCCCGGTCGTAATATCGAATTGCAATTCCACCGACTTGATATATCGTATTGCGATATATTGGCGCCTGTCGAACAAGGAAAGTGATTGCAGCATGAGCGACTTTCTTTCGGATGCCGATTATGAGGCGCTTGCCAATCTGCGTTTCACGCTTCGTCGCTTCATGGACTTTTCGACTTCGGCAGCTCAGGAAGAGGGACTTCCGGGCCAGCAACACCAGGCCCTGCTCGCCATCAGAGGCTATCGTGGCGACGATCCGATGACCATTGGCTTGCTTGCCGAACGATTGCTGATCGCGCCGCATACCGCCACCGAATTGGTAGGAAGACTGGTATCCGCAGGTTATGTGACGCGCCGATCCGACCCAAGGGACAAACGGCGGCAGACGCTGGAGCTGACAGGAAAGGCGGAGGATGCGCTGCGGCGCCTCAGCGCCATCCATCTTACCGAAATACGGGATTTGGCACCGAGACTGATCGACCTGCTGACAGAATTGCAGGACAACGAGCCGCAGCGCAGGAAGGTGCCTGCTTAATCCATGATTGTCGAATTCCAACCGAACGGCGATTTCATTCTCGACGGAGCCGAACTGGGTGATCGCTTCGGTCTCTCCGAGCAAGATTTTCACCGCTATATGAAGCTCGGTCTGATCCGGGGGACAGTGGAGGTCGGCACCGGTGAGGACGAAGGCACGCGGCGGCTTTCCCTGCGTCTCGGTAACCGCATGTGGCGCGCGGTGCTGAATGCGGATAATTCAATCCGCCACGAAGAGATGACCTTTTTGCGCGGAAAGCCGCCGAAACGGCAGCTCTAACGGGAGCGGCGGGCACCGTTCCGATCGGCGTCGCGTGCCGATGCGCGTGGATCGACCCGGATGATGACCTTGTGGGGCCGGCCGCTGTCGCCTCGCCTCAAGATACTGATGACGCATTCTCCCGCGCTCGGACGTACCGAAAGGAGATGCCCGTTCGTGGCCGCGACCGCCTTGTCAGCCGCCGCACCGCAATCGAGCGCGTGATCCGATATCATGAGAGGGGTTGCGGTCTGGGCTCTTGCAACGGTCAAAAAGGTTGCTGCTGCGAGTATTGTCAGGACGATCATCTTTGCCTCGCTGCCTCAACTTCGTCGTAGCGGTTTTCGCAAGTTTCCTGCGGTCACCTTCTGCTCTTGGAATTTATATCGTGCTACGATATATTGTAAAGAAGGAGGGTTCTCGTGGCCCGACCGGGGCCTACCTCCATAAGGGAGATCCCGAAATGACGATCCGCGATGTGTTTCCTACTGTGGATATGAAGCTCGACCGGTTCGGCGAACAGCTCCAGAAATCCCGCGCTGCCTTCGATGCACATGGTCCCTGGCAGGAGCCTGAGGACCGATCTCCGGCAATGCTCAAAATGAGCAGCCTTCGCGATCAGCTTCTCGCGCGTTCCGCCTCGCAGGGCATGTCCTGGGACCTTCTCAAGCTCGAGTGGAGATATGATCTTGCGCTTCTTCTGAGCGATTTCAAACACTGGATGCGATACGTCGACGAGCATTTTAACGTTTCCAACTGGCGACGTTGACCGGAGGCGCCGTGCCGGTACCCCGGCAGGTGCAATGGAACCTAGTGGCTCCCCAAAAAGTTGGCATCCGCCTGTTTTTGGAGTCATGTAGATGGAAACGCGACTGAACTTCTTCACGAGATTTGCCGCAGCGGTTGCGGAACGGTCGGGCAAGCCCGTCACCTTTACCTTCGCAGTGGTGATCGTCGTCATCTGGGCGGTTTCCGGGCCGTTCTTCGGATTTTCCGAAACCTGGCAGCTCGTGATCAATACCGGCACGACGATCGTCACCTTTCTGATGGTCTTCGTGCTTCAGAACAGTCAAAACCGCGACGGAAGGGCATTGCAGGCCAAGCTCGATGAGCTGATCCTGGCAACCCACGCACAGAACAAATTCGTCGGCATCGAAAAACTGGAAGAGAAGCAATTGCGTATGTTGAGCGAGCGCCTTGCTCAGCAGGCAGAACGGATCGAAGACAAGGCGGACGAACAGGCTGTGTCCCAGACGGGAAAAACATAGCGGCAAGCCTATCGATCCGATCTGGGCCTGACGTCGCGAAGCAGATCCAGGAATTGCTGTTGTGCAGTGGTCGGCATCCATCCGTGACGGAAGGTGAGGCCGATCGGCCGCGACGTGTGGCTGAGATCGATGTCCAGGGCCGTCATCAACCCACGTGCGATTTCCGCCTTGGCCTGGAGATAGGAAACGCAGCCGAGATGATCGCTCTCGTCCAGGAGTTCGCGCATCAGGATTAGCGAGCCGGACTCCACGATGCTTCGCGGCGCCCGGTTTCCAAGGGGAGCGAACAGCTCGTTGAAGTGCTTCCTGGTCGGGGTGCCGGCCTGCGCCACGATCCAGGGATAGAAGGCCAGCTCGTCCAGCGCGATATCGGATCTTCCCACCAGGGGATGGTTCAGGCCCGCGACGATGACGACGGTATCACAGAAGAGTTCTTCCTGTTCGACGTCGCCGATGGGCACCGGATCGCGTAGCGCGCCGATGAGAAAATCGATCTCACCGCGCCGCAGACCCTGCAGAAGGTCGGCATATCGGCCCTCCATGATGTGGATCGGCAGGTTAGGGCGCAGCTTCCGGAAACAGGAGATGGTCTTGGGAAGCATGTAGGAGCGCGAAAGCGGCAGCGAGCCGATCACGATGCGACCGGCTTCCGCGCGCGTGAGGTCGGCAAGGTCTGCCTCGGCTTGCGCCAGTTCCGCAAAACTCAGCCGTGCCGCCTGAGCGAGCGCCTGGGCCGCCCGCGTCGCCACCATGCCGTAGGAGGTGCGTTCGAACAGCGGGCGTGCGGCTTCCTGCTCCAGCTGACTGACCGCACGATGCACGGTGGGCTGGGCCAGCCCTAGACGGCGGGCGGCGAGCGTGAAATTTTCCGATTCGCGGACAGCCACCAACGCCTGTAGCTGTGCCGAGGTCGCGGTGATCCTGAGCCGTGGCGAGAGGTCCGTCAACGCGGGATCAAGATAGCCGAAGGCGCGCCTGACCCGCGTCGCGAGCTGCTGGCCTGCCCTGTTGGAGAACAGACCTTGCGTGGTGCGGTCGAACAGGCTGATGCCGATGCTTCGCTCGATCTTCGAAAGCGCCTGCGTCACCGCCGGCTGGGAGACGTGACAGAGCTCGGCTGCCCTGGTTACCGAGCCTGTCTCCACCACGGCCAGAAAGACCCTCAGGTGACGAAGGTTCTGCTGGAGCACCTGAACAGAGTTATCGGAGGCAAGCCAGTTCATTTATGAAAGCTCGCCAAGGATTCGATCCGCTCGGGCACCAAGCGGTTCGTCTTCGTCTTTGAGCGACAGGGCGGCGATCTGTCTCTGCCAATCGGCAGCCGCGGTCGTCATCCGATCAGGCAGGTCGAGATCGCGCAGCGTCCTTGCGACTTCCTGCATCTCGGCCGCGCGCCTGGCTCCATGCACCATCATGCGTTCCAGGTTGTAGGCCGCGCGCTTGATCCAGTCGATGCCTGGGTCGGAAGCCTGCAACGACGAAAGAACAGCGTCCTCGACGCCTGCCCGGCGCGCGGCCAGCACGCATTCCGCAGTCAGTGCTTCCAACCCCTTGACCATCACCGAACGCAGCATCTTGATCGTGGATGCCTGGCCGGGTTCGCGACCGGCGATGCGGGCGTTCATTCCAAGCCCCGTAAGCAGCGCGAGCGCCTCTTGCGCATGACTGCCGGCGATGAGGAGCGGGGTGCGATGACGTGCGGGATGGACTGGCGCCATGACCGCGACGTCGACATAGCGCACGCCGTGCGTCGACAACATCTCGGCGGCTTGCGCCTTCGTCGAGGGGGCGCAGGAATTGCAGTCGAAATAATAGCTGCCGGTTTCGATCGCGGATACGGCAGTCTGGGCCGCCTCCAGCGCCCGGTCGGCGGTGACGAGGCTGAAGATCGCGCCTCTTCCGGAGAACGCCTGTGCGGGATTGTCAGCGCACAAAACGTCGAGCCGCGCGCAGGCCTGCCGCAGATTTTCATGCTCAGATGGATTGTCGACCTTGATGTCGTAGGTGGCGAGCCCCTCTGCCGGCGATTGGGGCAGCTCCTTCCATCCGGCGGTAAATGCCTGGCCTGCTTCGCCGAAGCCCAGCAGCGCGATCCGCACCATTTTTCCTCCTCCCACTCCATGCGCGAAGGCGATGAAGCGGCACTCCGCGCGAGCTCGATCCTGCCAGAGGCCGCCGGCTTTAAACAGGCCTTATAGCAAGAACTTATGACCCGTACCCGAATCCAAATTGGCGGCTGGCTTCGTTCGGAGCGAGAAGGGGAGCGGACAAGGAGGATATCCATGGCTGAAAAGAAAACTGCTCTCGTCATCAGCGCGCATGCTGCGGACTTCGTCTGGCGCTGCGGCGGCGCGATCGCCCTGCACGCGCAAAAGGGCTACGAGGTCACCGTCGTATGCCTTTCCTTCGGCGAGCGCGGCGAGTCGGCCAAGCTCTGGAAGGAGCCCGGCATGACGCTCGAAAGGGTGAAGGCAGCGCGCCGGGCGGAGGCTGAGAGGGCGGCGCAGGCGCTCGAGGTGCATGACCTCGTCTCCTTCGATCTCGGCGACTACCCGTTGCGGCTCACCGACGCGGACAAGTACCGTCTGGTCGATGTCATCCGGGCCGTACAGCCGGCCTTCATGCTCAGCCACTCGCATTACGACCCATACAACACCGACCACATGTATGCGACACAGGTGGCGCTGGAAGCGCGCATGATCGCCCAGGCCTGGGGCCATAATCCCGGCCAGCAGGTGCTCGGCGCGCCGCAGCTTTATCTGTTCGAACCGCATCAGACCGAGCAGATGGGATGGAAGCCGGACGTCTTTCTCGACATCACCTCCGTCTGGGACAAGAAGCGGGCCGCCATCGAGTGCATGGAAGGGCAGGAGCATCTGTGGGAATTCTATACCCGCGTCGCACAGAACCGCGCCAATCACTTCCAGCGCAATTCCGGCGGCCAATCGGGCGGTCGGGCAGCAAAATATGCGGAGGGATTCCAGTCCGTATTCCCGCGGACCGTCGATGAGCTCTAGAGCTCGCCGGGAGGAGGGTGAAATGGAACATTCGTTCGACATCGCGCACCTGGCGCATGTGGAAATGTATACCGACAGGTTCGAGGAGAGCCTGGATTTCTTCGTGCAGGTCTACGGATTGACGCTTTCCGGTCAGGACGAGGCCTCCGCCTATCTGCGTGCCTGGGACGACTACGAGTTCCACACGCTGAAGCTCACTCGTCACAGCACGACAGGGGTGGGCCATATCGCTTATCGCGCGGCCTCGGAGCAGGCTTTGATGCGGCGGGTGAAGGCGATCGAGGAAAGCAAATACAAGGTCATAGGCTGGGTGGATGGCGATCTCGGGCACGGCAAGGCCTTCCGCTTCGAAGACCCGTTCGGGCATGTCTTCGAAATCTACTGGGACACGGTGCGCTACGAGCCGCCGCCGGAAGAAAAGCCAAAGCTGAAGAATCTTGCGCAGCGGTTCCATGGGCGCGGCGCTCACCCCCGCAGGCTGGATCATCTCAACCTGCTTGCCGAGGATGTCGCCGAATTTCGCGCCTTCATGGAAACCTGCCTCGGCTCGCGCGTCACCGAGATGATCCGGCTGGACAACGGGCGCCTCGGTGGCTGCTGGTTCACGATCAACAACAAGACCTATGATCTCGCCTGCACGGAAGAGCATGGCGGCGGTAACGGGCGCCTCCATCACGTGACCTACGCCACCGATACGCGTGAGGACATTCTGCGCGCGGCCGACATCTTCCTCGAAAACGGCGTCCACATCGAAACCGGTCCGCACAAGCATGCGATCCAAGGCACCTTTTTCCTCTACCTCTGGGAGCCTGCCGGAAACCGGGTTGAACTCGCCAATTCCGGCGCCCGCCTGATCCTGGCGCCGGACTGGGAGCCTGTCGTCTGGACCGAGGCCGAGCGCAAGAAAGGCCAGGCCTGGGGGCTAAAGACGATCGAGACGTTCCACACGCACGGCACCCCACCGGTTAAGAAGGAAGGACACTGACATGGGAATTGTGGTGCAGACCGTTGCGCGGGCCGAACAGTCGATCATCGACAGGCTGGGACAGGCGGGTGTTGCCACGGTGCACGAAGCTCAAGGCCGCAAGGGCGTGCTGGCAAGCTATATGCGCTCGATCTATGCCGGCGCGCAGATTGCCGGCTCGGCGGTGACGATTTCCGCGCCTCCCGGCGACAACTGGATGGTGCACGTCGCCATCGAGCAGCTGAAGCGTGGCGATATCCTCGTCCTTGCGCCGACCTCGCCCTGCGACAACGGCTATCTCGGCGATCTTCTGGCAACCTCCGCGATGGCGCGGGGCTGCCGGGGGCTGATCATCGATGCCGGCGTCCGCGATGTTCGCGACCTCACGGCCATGGGCTTCCCCGTCTGGTCGAAGGCCGTTTCCGCCCAGGGCACGGTGAAGGAGACGCTCGGTTCGGTAAACGTGCCGATCGTCTGTGCCGGGACCTATATCGAGGCAGGCGACGTGATCGTCGCCGATGACGATGGCGTCTGCGTCGTCAGGCGTGAGGAGGCCGAGACCGTGCTGGCGGCGGCGGAAAAGCGGCTCGCCAACGAAGAGGCAAAACGCACACGACTCGCCGCCGGCGAACTCGGGCTCGATATCTATGACATGCGGCCGGCACTTGCGGCGAAGGGGCTGAAATATGTCTGAGGACGGCATCCCCTGCCTCTGGATGCGCGGCGGCTCCTCCAAGGGAGCATACTTTCTGGCGAGCGATCTGCCCGCCAATCCGAAAGAGCGCGACGAGCTCTTGCTGCGGATCATGGGCTCGCCCGATCCGCGACAGATCGACGGGATCGGCGGCGCGGACCCGCTCACCTCCAAGGTGGCGGTCCTTTCTCCGTCCAGCCGCGACGATGCCAATGTGGACTATCTCTTCCTGCAGGTCTTCGTGGACCAGGCGCTGGTCAGCGATGCACAGGGCTGCGGCAATATCCTTGCAGGCGTTGGCCCCGCGGCCATCGAGCGCGGACTTGTCGCTGCGACGGACGATGAGACCGAAGTACGCATCCACATGCGCAATACCGGAGAGGTGGCCCTGGCGCGAGTGCAGACACCGGGCGGTCGGGTGAATTACAAGGGCACGGCGGAGATCGCGGGCGTTCCGGGCCGTCATGCGGCGGTGCCGCTCCTGTTCATGAATATTGCAGGTTCGATGTGCGGCGCGCTGCTCCCGACCGGCAATGCGGTCGACCTCATCGATGGCATCGAAGCAACGCTGATCGACAACGGCATGCCCTGCGTCGTCATGCGGGCCTCCGACTTCGGGATTTCCGGCAAGGAAAGCCGCGAAGAACTGGAGGCGGATACGGCGTTGAAGGCAAAGATTGAGGCGATCCGTCTGAAAGCGGGCCCAATGATGCGGCTCGGCGACGTGACGAAGGCTTCCGTTCCGAAGATGACGCTCGTTTCCGCGCCGGAACACGGCGGCGCGATCGCGACTCGGTCCTGGATACCGCATCGCGTCCACGCCTCGATCGGCGTGCTTGCCGCGGTGACGGTCGCGACCGCCACGCGTCTCGACAAGAGCCCGGCAGCCGAGCTGGCGCAAAGCCCCTCGGACGGCCGCTATCTGGTGGAGCATCCGACCGGCTCGATGGAGGTCTTCCTGGATCTGGCCGAGGACGGTTCGATCCGTGGCGCAGGTACGGTCAGGACGGCGCGCAAGCTGTTCGAGGGAAAGGTTTTTCCCCGGTGAAAGCCGGGCTCAATCCACATGACGGGAGGCAATCACAATGACTTCGGCTCTCACTGCCAGCGAAACGCGGCGCAAACCGGATTTTATCCTGCCTGCCGGCGCCTGCGATGCCCATTGCCACGTGTTCGGCCCGGGTGCTGTCTTTCCCTATGCGCCGGGACGCAGCTACACCCCGGAGGACGCGCCGAAGGAGGCCCTGGCCGCACTTCACGATCGGCTGGGTATCGAGCGGGCGGTGATCGTCCAGGCAAGCTGCCACGGCACCGACAATCGGGCCATGCTCGACGCCATCGCGTGGCGGCCGGACCGCTATCGCGGGGTGGCGATCGTCGATGACAGTTTCGACGACCAGGCCTTTCAGCGGCTTGACGACGGCGGCGTGCGCGGCGTCCGGTTCAATTTCGTCCATCACCTCGGCGGCGCGCCGGACATGGACGTCTTCAACAGGGTCATCGACCGGATCAAGGGACGCGGCTGGCATGTCGTGCTGCATCTCGACGGCGCCGACATCGTGCCTCTGTCGGAGATGATCCGCAGCTTGCCCGTTCCTTTCGTGATCGACCACATGGGGCGGGTCGACACCAGCCTCGGGACCGAGCAGCCGGCCTTTCAGGCGCTTCTGGAGCTCGTCAAACGGGAGAACTGCTGGATCAAGGTCTGCGGTTCGGAGCGGATCTCCCGCTTTCCTTTCGATGCGGCGGTGCCGTTCGCTCGCGCTCTCATCGAGGCAAGTCCGGATCGTACTCTGTGGGGCACGGATTTCCCGCATCCGAATCTCAAGGAGCCGGTGGACGAGGCCGATCTCGTGGATCTCGTGGTGCGCCTCACTGACGGGGAGGGCGCGCGTCGCCGGCTGCTCGTCGACAACCCCGCGCGGCTTTACGGCTTTGCCGCCTAAACGGCGGCCTGACAAAAAAATGGAGGAGGAGAAGATGTTCAATAGCATGGCAGAAAAGCCGGCAACGCTGTTCAGGCGTGCCTCTAACTTGGCGACGTCACTGGTCGTTGCGTCCGCTCTCGCATTGACCGCGCCGACGCTCGCATCGGCCGAAGGTTATCCGGAGCGGGACATCACCCTCGTTCTGCCGTTCGGGCCTGGCGGAATCGCCGATATCACGTCGCGCGTCGTTGCCGACGCACTCGGCAAGAAGCTCGGTCGGCAGATCGTCATCATGAACCAGCCGGGGGCGGCCGGTGCGGTTGCCGCGCGCGCGGCGCTCAACGCCCCGGCCGACGGCTATACGCTGGCGCTCCTTTCGAACGGCACGGCGATCAGCGTGCCGCTGTTCGAGAACCTCCAGTTCGATCCGATCAAGGATTTCGTGCCGGTATCGAGCCTTGCCTATTTCGATTTCGTCTTCGTCACCAAGGCGGGCGGCAAGTTCAAGACGCTCGCGGATGTTCTTGAGGCGGCGAAGGCCGAGCCCGGGGCGCTGAATGTCGGCACCATCAATGTCGGCAGCAGCCAGAATCTGGCCGCTGAACTCTTCAAGTCTACCTCGGGCATCGATTTCACTATCGTTCCCTACAAGGCCACGCCGGACCTTCTTGTCGCCCTGCTCGGAGACGAACTCGACGTCATCATCGATAGCCAGACGGCGCTGAAGGCAGCGCTGACGCAGGGTCAGGCGGTCGCCGTCGCATCCTCCGGTCCGACCCGTTCGATCCTGCTGCCCGACGTTGCGACGGCACAGGAGCAGGGGGTGAACGGTTTCGACGTCACCTCATGGAACGCCATCTTCGCACCGACCGGCACGCCGCAGGACGTGGTCGACAAGCTGAACGTGACGCTGGTGGAGGTGCTCGCCGATCCGGCTATCCAAAAGCGCTTCGCCGAGCTCGGGGTGGAAGCCCGCTCCAGCAAGCCACAGGAGATTGGCGCCCGCCTGGAAGCCGACATCGGAAAATGGTCGGCAGTCATCGAAAAGGCAGGCATTCCGAAGCAGTGATTCCATCCCCTTCGGGATTAAAACAGGAAATCTGCGCATGAACTCGGCGGCCGTCACGACGGTCGCCGAGCCATTTTCTTTTTCGAACTGCGCCGGCAGCAGCCTGCCGCAGCGAAGTGATTGACACCTCTTCCAGCTTCGCTATTCTGTTATAAAGTCGCTTATAACATAATAGTGGAACTCAACTGGGAGACTGACATGAAATTGAAACTTGCTTTCCTTGCGGCCACGGTGCTCCTCACCGCGCCCTCCATGCTTCTTGCTCAGGAAAAGGGCGGCATCATCAATGTCGCGACGATCGGAGAACCGCCGACGCTCGATCCGATGTCCTCGACGGCGGACCTCGTCGGCATCGTCACCCAGCACATCTTCGAAACGCTCTACACCTTCGACAAAAGCTGGAAGGTAACGCCGCTTCTGGCGGAAAGCCTGCCCGAAATCAGCGCGGACGGAAAAACCTACACGATCAAGCTGCGCACCGGCATCACGTTCCATGACGGCACCGACATGACCTCCGAAGACGTGGTGGCGTCGCTCAACCGTTGGACCAAGCTTGCTTCGCGCGGAAAGCAGGCGGTCGGCTTCATCGAATCGATCGAAGCGCCCGACGCCTCCACCGTGGTGATCAAGCTGAAGCAGGCCTATGCACCGCTCACCTCACTGCTTGCCTTCAACAACTCCGCCGCCATCATCATTCCCTCGGAAAAGCAGGCCGAGCCGATGACCGACTTCGTCGGTACTGGTCCCTACATGCTGAAGGAGCGTAAGGCTGACCAGTATATCCAGCTTGCCCGCTTCGATGGCTACAAGTCGCGCGATGGGGAGAGCGACGGCTATGGCGGCGCGCGCCACCAGTATCTCGATGAAATCCGCTTCGTCCCCGTCCCTGATCCCAATACCCGCCTCGAGGCGGCGGTCTCCGGGCAGTACGAATATGTCGATTCCATCGCGGTCGAGTCCTTCGACAGGCTGAAATCCTCCTCCGCCTCGCAACCCGTCCTGCTGAAGCCGTTCGGCTATCCGGTCTTCGTCTTCAATACGGCCGAAGGCGTCGCGAAGAACGTCGAAATCCGCAAGGCCATCCGTCAGGCGCTCAGCATGGAAGACATGATGGCGGCCGCTTTCGGCGGTACGGATTTCTACACGGCCGATGGAAAAATCTATCCGGAGAATTTCGTCTGGAGCACGGATGCCGGAGTCGAGGGCAATTATAACCTGGCCGATCCGGAAGGGGCGGCCGAGGCCGCCAAGGCAGCCGGTTACAATGGCGAACCGATCCGCATCCTGACGAGCCGTCAGTACGAGTTCCACTACAAGATGGCGCAGGTCGCCGCCGAATATCTGAAACTCGCCGGCTTCACGGTGGACATGCAAGTCGTCGACTGGGCGACGCTGACCCAGCGCCGCGCCGACAAGGCGCTCTGGGACATCTATATCAGCCACAGCCCGTTCCTGCCGGAACCGGCTCTCATCGGGTCGCTTTCGACCAGTTCGCCGGGCTGGTGGGATACGCCTGCCCGCAAGGCGGCCGTGGATGCCTTCACGGCGGAGGTCGATCCGGACAAGCGCATCGAGCTCTGGGCTGAGGTCCAGAAGGCGATCTATGCCGACGTCCCGTTCATGAAGATCGGCGATTTCAACGCGGTTTCGGCCAAGTCGAACAAGCTTGAGGGCGTCGATCCGGCCCCATGGCCATATTTCTGGAACGCTTCGATCTCGAAGTAAGCAAGACCGAAGCGGGCGCCGGTACTTCGGTGCGGCGTCCGCCTCCTTTGATGCCTTCCGGACAGCGGAAAACGTATTCATGATACGATACATTCTTCAGCGCCTTGCCGGCATGATTGTCGTGATGTTCCTGGTCGTCACGATCGTTTTCGTGATCGTGCGCGTCACCCCCGGCGATCCGGCGGCCGTGATGCTCGGCCCCGACGCGACGCCGCAGGATATCGCCGATCTGCGCACGCGCCTCGGGCTCGATCAGTCGCTCGTCATCCAGTACGTCCTCTATATCGGGCAGTTGCTGAAGGGCGATCTCGGCCAGTCGATATTCCTCAACATGCCGGTGACTTCGGCGCTTTTGGAGCGGGCGGAGCCGACCTTCTTCCTCACGATTTTCTCGCTTGCGATCGCCAGCGTGATCGCGCTGCCGATCGGCATCTATGCCGCCTATCGGCGCGGTTCCTTCGTCGACCAGGCGGCGACCACCATCGCCATGCTGGCGGCCAGCATCCCGAGCTTCTGGCTCGGCCTGATCCTGATGCAGTTCTTCGCAGTCCGGCTCAACATCTTTCCGGTATCCGGCTATGGCGGTCCCGGCACGTCGTTCATCGGACGCATGTACCACCTGACGCTGCCGGCATTCGCGCTCGGTCTCGTCTCGTCGGCGCTCATCCTGCGCTTCACCCGCGCCTCTATGCTCGATGTGCTCGGCGACGATTATATCCGCACCGCCCGCGCTAAGGGGTTGATCGAACGGCGCGTGGTTCTGAAGCACGCGTTAAAGAATGCGCTGATCCCGATCCTGACTGTGATCGGACTGACGGCCGCCGTGCTGATATCCGGCGCGGTTGTCACCGAGACGGTCTTCGGTCTGCCGGGCGTGGGCAATCTTGTGGTCTCGGCCGTGCTCCGCCGCGACTATCCCGTCATTCAGGGAGCACTGCTGGTGATTGCCGGTCTCTATGTCCTCATCAATTTCGCGATCGACATGCTCTATCTGCTCGTAGATCCAAGGGTGCGCTACTGATGACGGAAGTTGTTTCCACAAAGCCGGCCGCAAGCGAGGGATCGAAGTTCCTCCGCCGCTTCGTCAAGCGCAAGACGGTGGCGGTCGGTCTCCTCATCCTGGCAGTCTTCGTTCTGCTCGCTGCCTTCGCGCCGCTGATCGCACCCTATTCGCCGTCGAAACTATCGATCGTGAACCGGCTGAAGCCGCCGAGCGAAATGTTCTGGTTTGGCACCGACGAGTTCGGCCGCGACGTCTTCTCGCGCACCATCTATGCCGGCCGGCTGTCGCTGCTGGTGGGCGCCGCCGTGGTGGTGCTCTCGGCCGCAATCGGCGTCACGCTCGGCCTGCTTGCCGGCTTCTTCAAGCGGCTCGACACGCCGATCGCTCGCCTCATCGATGCGATGATGGCCTTTCCCGACATTCTGCTCGCAATCGCGTTGGTCGCAGCACTGGGTCCTTCGTTGACGACCGTCATTGTCGCGCTCTCGGTCGTCTACTCGCCGCGGCTGGCGCGC
>NZ_JBHFJG010000008.1:107193-129340 GCF_057559155.1 Rhizobium moroccans
CCCCCTCGACGCTGGTGATCCGTGAACTGCCCTATGTGGAGGCTGCCCAGGCGCTCGGCATATCGACATTCCACATCATGACGCGGCACGTCTTGCGCAACCTGATGTCGCCGATCCTCGTTCAGGCGACCTTCCTGTTCGCCAGCGCCATGCTTGCCGAAGCCGGGCTTTCCTTCCTGGGGCTCGGCGTCAGCCCCGAGATTCCGACCTGGGGAACCATGATCTCCGCCGGCCGCCAGTATATCGGGCAGGCCGACTGGATGACCTATTTCCCCGGCTTCGCCATCATTCTTTCCGTGCTCTCGCTGCAGATGGTCGGCGACGGCTTGCGGGACATGCTCGACCCAAGACTGCGAAGGGATTTGTAAATCATGACATCCGGAGATCAGGCGAAACCGCTTCTCCTCGCTAATGTGAAGCCGATGGCGTTCGGCGCCAATGCGCCGGCCGGCGCGACCGACATCCTGGTCGGCACCGACGGCAAGATTTCCGCAATCGGGCAGTCGCTCGCCGCACCAGCCGACGCGATCCGCATCGATGCCAAGGGCGCTTTCCTCTCGCCGGGCTGGGTCGATCTGCACGTGCATATCTGGCACGGCGGCACGGACATCTCGATCCGGCCTTCCGAGTGCGGCGCCGAGCGTGGTGTGACGACGCTGGTCGATGCCGGTTCCGCCGGCGAGGCGAATTTCCATGGCTTTCGCGAATATATCATCGAGCCCTCCCGTGAGCGCATCAAGGCCTTCCTGAACCTCGGTTCCATCGGTCTGGTCGCCTGCAACCGGGTGGCCGAACTTCGCGATATCCGCGATATCGACCTAGACCGCATCCTCGAATGCTATGCGGAGAACAGCGAGCACATCGTCGGCCTCAAGGTGCGCGCGAGCCATGTCATCACCGGATCCTGGGGCGTGACGCCGGTCAAGCTCGGCAAGAAGATCTCCAAGATCTTGAAGATACCGATGATGGTGCATGTCGGCGAACCGCCGGCGCTTTACGACGAAGTGCTCGAAATCCTCGGGCCCGGCGACGTCGTCACCCATTGCTTCAACGGCAAGGCCGGCTCGAGCATCATGGAAGACGAGGATCTGTTCAATCTCGCCGAACGCTGCGCCGGAGAGGGTATCCGCCTCGATATCGGCCATGGCGGAGCCTCTTTCTCCTTCAAGGTTGCGGAAGCGGCGATCGCACGCGGTCTCCTGCCGTTTTCGATCTCCACCGACCTGCACGGCCATTCGATGAACTTCCCGGTCTGGGACCTGGCAACCACCATGTCCAAGCTGCTCTCGGTCGGTATGCCTTTCGACAAGGTCGTCGAAGCGGTCACCCATGCGCCGGCCTCCGTCATCAAGCTTTCGATGGAAGACCGCCTTTCGGTCGGACAACGGGCGGATTTCACGATCTTCGACCTGGTAGACGCGGATCTAGAGGCGACCGATTCCAATGGGGACGTCTCCCGCCTGACGAAGCTGTTCGAGCCGCGCTATGCCGTCATTGGCGCCGAGGCCGTCGCCGCCAGCCGCTACGTCCCGAGGGCCCGGAAATTGGTGCGTCACAGCCATGGCTATTCCTGGCGCTGATGCAGCAATCCTAATTTTCATAACGAGGAATTTGCGTGAAACACTCTTCCACCTACGCAGAGCCGGAACAGGCGACGCCCTATCAAAGGCTCGCCTCCCTCGGCATAGAACTTCCCCCTTCTCCACCACCGATTGCCAATTTCGTGACGCATGTCCGCGAGGGCAATCTGCTCTACCTCTCAGGCCAGGGACCTCGCGAGGCAGACGGCCACCTCCATTCGGGCAAGGTGGGAAGCGAAGTGGGCGTCGATCAGGCCTATCAGCACGCACGGCTGACGGGTATCAACCTGCTTGCGGTCATGCATGATGCGCTGGGCGATCTTTCCCGCGTCAAGCGGGTGGTCAAGCTGCTCGGCATGGTCAATGCCGTTCCGCAGTTCGAGGATCATCCGAGCGTCATCAACGGCTGCTCGGATCTGTTCATCGAAGTGTTCGGGGTTGCCGGCCAGCATGCCCGCTCCGCTGTCGGTTTCGGCTCGCTGCCCGGCAATATCACCGTCGAGATAGAAGCGATCGTCTCGCTGAGGGACTAACGGGATGAGATCAGTGGTTGCGCCAGCCCATCACCTTTTCGATCCGCTCGGCGGAGGCGCGGACGTGCTCGGTGTAGTGGTTTTCGTCAGAGAAGACCTTCTGCTCCGGCAGCACGATGGAAATGGTAGCTACGCAATGGCCGCTTCGGTCGCAGACCGGCGAGGCGATGCAGGCGACGGCATAATCGGATTCAGCGACTTGGATCGACAGGCGCTCCTGGAATGCGCTCCCAGCGGCGTCCGAGAGCGTCTTGGCATCGATTTCCGCCCGACCGGTCGGCGAGGTGCGGGCACAGCGCTTGAAGAGTTCGATACGTTCGGCTTCGGGGAGATGCCCGACCAGAAGCCGACCCGATGCCGTCCAGTTGAGCGGCACGCGGGTTCCAACGCGCGACGCGACCTGAAAATGGCTCGGCCCGTCCGCCATGGCCAGCACCAGCATGTGGTCGCCGTCGCGTCCGCAGAGCTGCACCGTTTCGCCAGCTTGGCGGCAAAGATCATGCATTTCGTGGGTAGCAACGCTCATGAAGTCGAGCGATCGGGCATAGGCGAGCCCGTAATGATAGAGCCGAGCGCCAAGCCAGAGAGAGCCGTCGGCGTTGCGCGCCAGCATGTTCTTTTCCACCAGATCGTCGATGATGACATACACGGTGGAAAGCGGCGCGCCGATCGCCTTGGCGATCGCGTAGGCGCCGGCTGGCGCGCCGGTCTCGTAGAGATAATCAATCACCTGCAGTGCGCGATCAATGCCGCTCACGCGCGAGCGGCGCGTGGCTGGAGGCTTGCGATCCCCTTCGGAGGCTATTGCCGATGATGTCTTCGCGCCCAATTCAACGCTCCTCATTCTATTTGAGGAGGTTATTACATTATTATGGCATAGCTGTCGATGGGAATCCTCGAGCTGCCGTCACTGAGGAGAAACTGAATGTCCGATGATATCCGCCCTTCGATTGGCCTGCGGCCGGTGATCAACGTATCCGGCACGATGACGAGCCTCGGGGCATCGATCGTGGTGCCGGAGGCGATTGCGGCCATGTCGGCCATCCTACCGCAATTCGTGGAGATCAATGACCTGCAGCGCAGGGCGAGCGCCGTCATCGCACGGCTCACGGACGGCGAGGCGGGTTTTATCACGGCCTCCTGCTCGTCCGGTATCAGTCTGGCCGTCGCCGGCGCGATCACGGACGACAACCTCCTGGCAATCGAGAAGCTGCCGGATGTCACGCCGGAGAAGAACGAAGTCATCGTGCAGACGGGCCATGTGGTGAGCTATGGCGCGCCGGTGGATCAGGCGATCCGGCTGGGCGGCGGCAAGGTGGTGCTGATCGGCCAGGCGACCTCGACGCACCGCTTCCACATGGAAAACGCCATCAACGAAAAGACGGCTGCTGCCGTCTACGTCGTTTCCCATCACGTCGTCGATTACGGATTGCTGCACCTTACCGAATTCGTCGAGATTGCCCATGCGAAGGGCGTGCCGGTCATCGTCGATGCGGCGTCCGAATACGATCTCAAGCTTTTCCTGGCGCAGGGTGCCGATATCGTGCTCTATTCCGGGCACAAGTTTCTCGGCGGCCCGACCTCCGGCATCGTAGCTGGCAAAAAGGAACTGGTGCGGCACGCATTCCTGCAGAACATGGGCATCGGCCGGGGCATGAAGGTCGGCAAGGAAAGCATCTACGGCGTCATGGCGGCGCTGGAAGCCTGGGAAAAGCGTGACCATGCCGGCATCCGTGAGCGCGAGACCAGCTATCTCAACCTTTGGAAAAAGACGCTCGATGGCCGTCCGGGCGTGACTGCGCTGATCGAGCCGGACCCGACCGACAACCCGCTCGACCGCATGCGCGTGATCGTCACGCCGGCGGAAGCGCATATCACGGCCTGGGATCTGGCGGCGGCGCTCGCCCGCGGCAACCCGCCGGTAATCGTTCGCGACCACGAGGTGGAGCACAACCACTTCTACCTCGACCCCTGCAACCTGCATCCCGGCCAGGAAATGGTCGTCGCACAGAGACTGACCGAAGAACTCGACAAGGCGCGTGCCTCCAACGAGATCATCGCCACGCCCATCGAAGAACGAAGCCGCCACCGCTTCGACAGCCTTCTGCGCTGGCCGGATTGAGTCTCGGCCAACAAAGAACAAGGGGAACGATCATGAGCAACACGCAAGCCGAGCCCGTTTCGACCGCCGAACCGGTCTTGTCGGTCGAAAACCTCACCACCTCGTTTTTGGTGGATGGCGAATGGAAGCCGGTGGTGCGCGACGTTTCCTTCTCCGTCGCGCCCGGCGAGACGGTTGCCATTGTCGGCGAAAGTGGCTCGGGAAAGAGCGTGACATCGCTTTCGATCATGCGGCTGCTGCAGGAGGATTCGAGCCGTATCGACGGCAGGATCATGCTCGGCGGCCGTGACCTGTTGACGCTTCCCGAGCACAAGATGCGCAAGGTCCGCGGCAACGAGGTCGCGATGATCTTCCAGGAGCCGATGACGAGCCTCAATCCGCTCTTCACTATCGGCGACCAGATTTCCGAGGCGCTTCTGTGCCACAAGGCCATGTCGAAGGCGGAGGCTAAGGCTGAGACCGTCAGGCTCCTCGAAAAGGTGCGCATTCCCTCGGCTGCTTCACGTTTCGACGAATATCCGCACCGCTTCTCAGGCGGCATGCGCCAGCGCGTGATGATCGCCATGGCACTCGCCTCGAAGCCTAAACTCCTGATCGCCGACGAGCCGACGACGGCGCTCGACGTGACGATCCAGGGGCAGATCCTCGACCTCATCAAGATGTTGCAGGAGGAGGAAGGGACCTCCGTTCTCTTCATCACTCACGACATGGGCGTGGTGGCCGAGATCGCCGACCGGACGGTGGTCATGTATCGCGGCGAGCAGGTCGAGACCGGAGCGACGCCCGACATCTTCCATCGCGGCAGGCATCCCTATACGCGGGCGCTTCTTTCGGCCGTTCCGGTTCTGGGCTCGATGCAGCGATATGAACGGCCGCTGCGCTTTCCTGTGGTCAACCCAGCCACGGGCGCTTCCGATACGCCGGTCGAAGTGCCGGATACCGTCGCCAAAGGAAAGCCGATCCTTGAAGTGAAGAACCTCACCAAGCGTTTCGACATCCATTCCGGTCTGTTCGGGCGCTTGAGCGGACGGGTGCATGCGGTCGAGGACGTTTCGTTCGATCTCCATGCCGGCGAAACGCTCTCGCTTGTGGGGGAGAGCGGTTGCGGCAAATCCACCACCGGACGAGCGATCATGAGGCTCATCGAACCGGATGGCGGCTCGGTGATCGCCGACGGCAAGGACGTTCTCGGTCTCGATAAGCATGGCATGCGAGGAATGCGAAGGACGATCCAGATGATTTTCCAGGATCCGTTCGCCTCGCTCAATCCGCGCATGACTGTCGGTCAGGCGATTGCGGAGCCCTTCCTGGAGCACAGGATGGGCACGGCGAAGGAGGCCCGGGAGGTGACTGCGGAGATGCTGCACAAGGTCGGCCTGTCTCCCGACATGGCACGTCGCTATCCGCACGAGTTTTCCGGTGGGCAACGGCAGCGCATCTGCATCGCGCGGGCGCTCGCCCTTCAGCCGAAGGTGATCGTCGCCGACGAAAGCGTCTCGGCACTGGACGTATCCATCAAGGCGCAGGTCATCAACCTCATGCTCGATCTGCAGCAGAGCCTCGATCTGGCCTTCCTGTTCATCAGCCATGATATGGCCGTGGTGGAGCGGGTAAGCCATCGGGTCGCGGTCATGTATCTGGGCGAGATCGTCGAGATCGGCCCGAGGGCAGCGGTCTTCGGCAATCCACAGCACGAATACACGAAGAAGCTCATGGCCGCGGTTCCCGTGCCCGATCCCGATCGCCGCCGCGAGAAGCGCATGGCTACGAACGAGGAGTTGAAGAGCCCTATCCGCCCCGTGGATTATGAGATCCGAACACGGCCGTACCGGGAGGTATCAGCCGGACATCTCGTAGCCGCGGATTAAGATAGGAAAACCAGAGCCGACCGAGGTCGTTGAAGCCTCCGACAGCAAGATCGGCGGCTTATGAGACCTATCCCTTTGATGATGGATCGAAAAAGAGCAGCATGCCTGCGCGCTGATCTTTGGTCTTCGGTGGCTAGTCTCGGACAGCTGCCTTGTTTTCGACGTTAATGAGGCCAGAATTTGAGCGGCGTCATCACATTTCTGTGATTGGAGCTGGGGATGAGGGCATTACCTGGCCGAAGAGCCATAAACATCGAATTGGCCTCTTTGAATAAAATCAAAAAAGAAAATTAGAGAATGCTCGATTTCTCTGATTTTGCATTGAGTTCCAATGGTCTGTGGAAATATGTTTCCGCTTCGATTTGATACAAATTGTTGCGCTCTTCGGCACAATAAAGCGTTTGTCTTGGCTAACGCTTACTCTCATTAATTGTTTGCATACTGCATCATCAAGCCGAACTTCTCTTTTTACATTGGCTTCCTACCATCTCCTATGGTCGTAAGATCTCTGCTGGTCGCGGCTCAGGGTTGCGAATCTGTCATACCTATGGCGTACTCAGAACCGTCAGAGGGAATTGGCTGGGAAAGCATTTCAATTTGACAGGGGAGACGATGAACAATCGTACCGAGTTGCAAGGCCTGAAGCGGTTCCTGCTTTCCGGGAGCTGCCTGGTATCCGGCGTAATCCTTTTCTACTCAGAGCCTGTCAGTGCCGCGTGCACCTTTGCTCCGCCAGTGGGAGACGATACCTACACCTGTGACAGCGGCATATCGGTCGGCGGGCTGACAGATCCCGCCGGCAACAACACGCTGCTTCTTCCCAGCGGCGGCACAGGGACGATTGCCGGCGACGTTACATTCGGACCTGGGGCCGACAGGATCGAAATTCATTCGGGTACCATAGACGGCGCCGTGGTCCAGGGCGACGGCAACGACGCCTTCGTGATTTCCGGCGGCACCGTCACCGGCAATGTGCAGCAGGGTAGCGGCATAGACGATTTCCGGATGACGGGCGGAACCATCCAGTCCCTCAACCAGGGCGACAATCTCGACACTTTCTTCATGTCCGGTGGGCGCATCATCGATGCCTTCGATGACGGCGATGTCGCCACCATGACGGGTGGCCGCATCGGCCGCGTCAACATGAAGCTCGACGACAACATTTTCGATATGTCGGGTGGGACGATCGACCGCAACCTGGTCACCGGCTTCGGCAACGACACGATCATTCTTTCGGGCGGTACGATCGGCGGCAATATCAGCGTCAGCGGTGGAACCGACAGCGTGACTGTGACCGGCGGCACGGTCGGCGGCAATGTGATGCTCAGCTTCGGCAACGATAGGTTCGACTGGAACGGCGGCGGCATCATCTATGGTGCGATCGATCTCGGCGGGGATAACGATACCGCCACACTCACCAACCTGACGAATTCCCATATCGGCGCAACCACGCAGATAACCGGCGGCGCCGGCACAGACGGCTTGACGATGAACAACGTCAAGACCGCAGGCGTAGCCCGCTTCGACAGCTGGGAAACGATCGACCTCACCAATGATACGGAACTGGTATTCGACGGCACCATGGTGCTTGGCGACGCCGGCACCGGCACCGGCACGCTGACGGTCGATTCCGCCAGCACCGTCTATGGCGGCGGTGCCAACGGCGGGATAGCCTCCTTCACGGCGGGAGCACTCGTCAATATGGTGAATGGCGGTCGGATCGATCTCACCAATGGTGGCGCCAGCACTTCGGATACGTTCACTGTCATGGGCAATTACACCGGCAACGGTGGCCAGATCTTCCTCGATACCGTTCTCGGCGACGATGCCTCGGCTTCCGACAAGCTGGTCATCGACGGAGGGCTTGCCTCCGGAAGCACGGGAATGAACGTGGTCAATGCCGGAGGCGCGGGCGCGCGCACGACCGCGGACGGCATCATGGTCGTCGAGGCCGTGAACGGCGGCACCACGGCGGGCGGTGCATTTGCGCTCAACAGCCGCGTTGCTGCCGGCGCCTACGAATATTACCTGTTCAAGGGCGGTGTTTCGGCCGGAACTCAAGACAATTGGTATCTCCGCTCGACGATCGTGTCCGGGAGCGGAGCGATCGCCGGGGCCCCGAGCCCGGTTGAGCCGAATACCACGCCGCAATCCGAGGAGCCCGATATCGTCGAGGCACCCCCGCCTTCGGAACTGCCCCCCACGCCCTTGCCGACCGAGGGAGACGCGACGACGGACCCGACGGACCCGACGCCTCCCGTCAATGCCGGGGATCCGCAGCCGGAAGCTCCACCCCCACCGCCGGCGGCGGCCGCGGCAGATCCGCCGCCACCGCCGCCTGCGCCGCCCACCACGCCTGCATTATCAGCCGTACCGCCTACCCCGGGGGCTACGCCGGTGATCGCCGACGTCGTGCCGCTCTACCGGATCGAGGTTCCCACCTATTCGGCCGTGCCGCCGATCGCCCAATATCTGGCGCTGTCGACGCTCGGTACCTTCCATGAACGGCGCGGCGAACAAGCCTTGCTCCATGGTGGTGGATGGATGCCCACCACATGGGCGCGCACCTTCGGCCAGAACACCGAATTGGAGTGGGACGGAACCGTTCTGCCCAGTTTCGACGGCAATCTCTTCGGCTTCCAGGCGGGCCAGGACCTGTTCGGCCGCGAGACCGAGGATGGGCATTTCGACCGCTTCGGCCTTTTCTTCGGTTATTCCAAGATGAGTGGCGACATCAAGGGGCAGGCGCTGGGTTGGAACAACCTCTCCGTGGGCGATGTGGACGTCAGCGGAACCAGCCTGGGTGGCTATTGGACCCATATCGGGCCGCAGGGCTGGTATCTCGATGCCATTCTCATGGGCACGTGGTTCGGTGGCGACGCCACCTCCAGGGCAGGCGAATCGCTCGATATCGACGGGACCGGCGTCACGGCCTCTCTCGAGGGCGGCTATCCGGTCGCGCTTAGCGAGGATTGGACACTGGAACCGCAAGGCCAGATCATCTGGCAGCATATTTCCCTGGACGATTCATCCGACAGCTTCTCCTCCGTATCGTTCGACTCCGACAACGCCTTCACCGGGCGGCTCGGCGTCCGGCTACAGGGGAACTATCAGACCAGTGCCGGTCGCATTCAGCCCTATCTCAAGGCGAATATCTGGCACAACTTTTCCTCCGACCAGACGGTCCGCTTCGGTGACGATTCCATCGTCACCGAGATCGGCGGAACGTCGCTGGAAGTCGGAGGAGGCGTGGTCGCCAGCCTGACTGAGAGGGTCAGTCTATACGCGACCTTGGATTATACGACCAATCTAGGCGGTGAAAGGACGCGCATCTTCGAAGGGAATATCGGTCTTAACATTAAGTGGTAATCCGCTGGCGGTCAGCGGATTGAGCGACCATAACGGAGGAATCCATGGAAGCTATTATCGCACAGTTGATTGGTGGTGTTCTCGGCGGAACGGCCGGTGGCAAAGTTGTTCCGAGCTCTGATCTGGGAGGCATCGGTAACCTGATTGCCGGCGCGGTCGGAGGTGTCGGCGGGGGCCAGTTGCTCGGCGCTCTGCTTGGCGGGGCGACGGGTGCGGCAACCGGTGACGCCGCGGCGGGATTCGATATCGCCGCCCTGGCAGGCCAGTTCGTCGGCGGTGGCGTGGCCGGCGCCGTTGTTCAGATCGTTGTCGGTCTGATCAAGAACAGACTGGTGGCGCGCTCCTGAGACCAGCCGCGCAAACGGTTCGGGAACTCTGCTTCCCGAACCGTGCAGGCTGACACGTGCCGTGCAGCGGTTTGCGGTTGCGGCATAGGTAAACACAAAGGCTTAAGGCGCGGGAAAACGCATCCGAGGGATCGCGCGCGCTTTGGGTTCGATTGGTTATTCTGATTGCTGATTTCATGGCTCCCGACTTCGTCAAGAAGTCGGGTGGGTAAACTCGCTCCTGAAAATCACCGAGGAGTGCACTGCATTGGCGACATGATTTTACTCCGCGGCAAACGCGGCCTGAAGCGCAGATCGAGAAAATTGCCGTATCGACGGAATTTCCGCCGCTCACGGACCATGATTGCTGGCTTGCAGAGCATTGACGAGGTCAATGCGAAGCGTAACCCGAGGAAAGACGATGCGGACGAAAAACATTGCGGCAATGCTTGCCCTACTGCTGGGGATCTCGCTTCCCTCGCTGGCGGAGGCGGCCAATGCCTATGCCACGGGCAACGTGAACATGAGAACCGGCCCGGGCACGCAATACGGCCGCGTGGGCACCATTCCCGCTGGCGCGACGCTCACCATCCGTGGTTGCCTGAACGGCTATAGCTGGTGCGAGGTGACCTTTGCCGGTATGCGGGGTTGGGCTTCCAGCAACTATCTCCAGGCCACCTACCAGAACCGGCGCCGGCCGATTATCCACATCGGTCCGGTGATCGGACTACCGATCATCGTGCATAGGCCGCGTCCGCCGCATTGGGGAGGGCATCGCCCGCGACCACCGCATTGGGGTCATCGCCCGCGTCCGCCACACTGGGGTCATCGTCCGCGTCCCCCGAGGCCGCAACCTCGTTGAGGCGGGCTAATGCACGGGAACAAACATCTCGCGAATGCGGCGCGAGCGCTCTCCCTGTCAGACAGGGAGATCGCCCACCGGCTCGGCCTGTCGGTCGCTGTCTTGAGATCGGTCGATGGCGCCGCATCGCCTGAATATCTCCGTCTTGCCCTTGCGGCGCTCGTGGTGGGGCTTGATCCGGATGTCGTGCTCAAGTCCGATGCGGTTCCCTCGCTTCCCGTTCAGAAGGGGAGGGAGCCCATCGGGCATCAATCCCTCAATATTCCGAGTGGTAGCCAATGAAACGGTTCTGGTCTGCAGCGTTCCTGGTTTTGCTTCCGCTGCTCATCGGCCAGACGGCAGCGCAGGCCCAAAGCTGTGGCTCCGCCCGGAGCCCATCGGACGGTTCAGGAAGCGAAAGGGTTGCGCAGTTGCAAAGACAGCTTGCTGCAGTTCGCGCCATTGAGCGCAAGCGGCAGTGCATGTCGGAAAAGTCGCAAGGTGGATTTTTCAACGCGTGCCGCGACCTTGCCAATCAGAGGCGCAGGGTGGAAGCAGCACTCGGTGCTGCGCGTGGAGGCAGTTTTGCCCGCAGTTCCGAAAACTGCCGCACTTCGGCGCGGCAGCAGGCAAGACAGCGGCAGCCGACCGAGGCGACAGCAAAAGGCGCACAAGCGCCACAACAACAGAAATCAACGCTTAAAAAATACGGCAATGTCGTTAGGCCCGGCAAGGCCATGCTCTATTGCGTGCGCCTGTCTGACGGCTATCTGTTCCCTGCGCCGAACTCCCAATTCGTCAGCAGCGATGCGGCGGAAGCTGTTTTGCGTCAGTGCCAGTACATCTGCGAGGACCAGGCAATGGATGTCTATGTCCTGGAAGATTCCGATCTCGAGACGGACCAGATGATCTCGATCCGGAGCAAGACGAGCTACAAGGATCTCCCGCGGGCCTTCATGTATCGCAGCCAGGAAAATTTCCAGAAATGCGACTGGAACCGCTATGTCGACCGCATCCACGAGCTCCAAATGACCCAGATGATGTCCGAGAACATGGAGGATGTTTCCGTACCTGTGCCGGAAAGCCGCCCGGAATCGGACGAAGACGAAATATCGACGGAAGCGACGGCAAGTATAACGGCAGATCGGCCTTTGATCGACCGGCCGATCAGGATCATAGGTACTCCCTTCCTGCCCGCGCAGTCTTCGGCTCAGTAAAAGACGAATTGCCGGCTTTCGCCGGCAATCAGGTCATCCAGCGATATGAGCCGTTCGCCGTTGATCTAGCGCGCGGCCCAATTGGCGCCCCGGCGGAAAATGGACTTCATCTGCGGGATGTCGAATTCCTTCGCCTGATGGCCCAGCGAGGAATAGAAGACGCGACCTTTTCCGTATTTCCGCTTCCAGGCGACCGGCATGACCACGCCATCGATCCAATAGGCATGTTCCCCGGTAAAGGTGGTCGTCGCCAGCACCTCGTTGGAAGGATCGACGTGCATATAATATTGCTCGGACGTGTAGGGAAAATCCGTGATGCCCTCCATGATCGGGTCGTCAGGGCGGGTCACGTTGACCGTATAGTCGATGATGTTGCCTGGATGGGCGACCCATTGGCCGCCGATGATGAACTGGTAGTCGACGGATTCGCGGAATGCGTCTCCCGCACCGCCGTGATAGCCTGCAATGCCAACGCCGCCTTCCACCGCGGCTGCGAGGTTCTTCACCTCTTCCTTCTCGATCTTGGACATGGTCATGATCGGCACGATCAGGCTCAAATCGTGAACCGACGGATCGGCAAAGGCTTCGGTACTGTGCTCCAGATAGACCTTGAAGCCGTCTTCCTCGAGCATGTCCTTGATGATTGCCGCGCATTCCTGCGGTTCGTGGCCGCTCCAGCCGCCCCAGACGATCAATGCTTCCCGCATGTTTTCCTCCTCAACAATTTCAATTTGCCAGCTGCCCGTCGACAAGCGACTGTGACAATGCTGCTGGGCGCTCGGTTGCAGTGGTAATCTCGACTGTCCGACCGGATTCCGAAGCGAGATGGAAGGCTTCCATGACCTCAAGAACATGCAGGGCGAGATCGCCATTGGCCCGGTGAGGGCGGTTCGAACGGATCGCGCACGCCATGTCCGCTACCCCAAGCGACCGGAAATTACCGTCCGCATAGGGTAGCGTCACGGGTTGTTCCTCGAACTGGCCGCCCTTCTTCAGATACTCGACCGAGCCACCAAAACGGTTCGGATCGGGAACGATCAACGTCCCCTCGGTTCCGTAGACCTCGAGAGGCACATGCTTGTGGCCGGCAACGTCGAAGCTCATGCCGATCTGCACGACAGCGCCACTTGCAAACGCCATCACCCCTGCGACATGGGTCGGCACGTGCACCGGAATCCGCTCTCCGTTGCGAGGCTCGCTGGTGATGATGCGTTCTTTGCGCGGTGTGGTCGCAAACCCCGCGACCTTTGAGACCGGTCCCAGCAGGTTTACCAGATCGGTGATGTAATAGGGGCCCATGTCCAGCATGGGGCCGCCGCCGACCTCGTAATAGAAAGCTGGATTCGGGTGCCATCGCTCATGTCCGGGGCACATGAAAGTGGCAGTTCCGCCAACCGGCAGTCCGATGACGCCTTCATCGATCAGGGCGCGGGCGGTCTGATGGCCGCCCCCGAGGAAGGTGTCGGGAGCGGCTCCGATGCGAAGCCCTTTACGTCTCGCCGCATCCGCTAGTTTTTTCCCTTCCGCGAAATTAATGCCGAGCGGCTTTTCGGAATAGGTATGCTTGCCCGCGTCGAGCGCCTGAAGAGCAACCGCGACATGGGCTTTCGGCACGGTGAGATTGACGATGATCTCGATCTTAGGATCGGCAAGAAGTTCCTCGACACTCCTGGCGGCAAGGTTGAATTCGGAAGCCTTCGCCTCGGCGAGATCACGATTGAGATCGGCCACGCCGCGAATATCGAGGATCGGAAACGAAGACATCGCCTTCAGATAAGCGCCCGAAATATTGCCGCATCCGATGATGCCGATACCAACCTTCTCCATGAAATCCTCCCGATGAATTGATCTTTTAAAGTGCAGGCCCCGTCGTGCTCCAGGGCGACTCGTAAAGCTCATAGAGAGCAACCGCAGCAGCGCCCTGGGCCCAGAAATCGTCTGCGGAATCATCGAAGACGAGTTCGCTGACACCTTTCAGTGAAGGCGGAATGGCCAGAGCATAGGCTTCGCGCAGGCTGTTCAGAAAGGGCTCTCCAAGCGCCAGCGAGGAGCCGACAAGAATGACGCGCGGCGGCGCAAACAGCGTAACGATATTGGCGATCGTCAAGCCGACCGCTTCGCCCGCGCGCTTGGCCGCTTCGATCAGACGGTTGTCATCGGCTTCGATCAAGGCCTGGGCACGGCTCATGCCCCGGCCAAGCCGAATGGCCTCGGCAAAGCGACCATCGGTTTGCTGGTCCCCGAGGATCGCGCTTTCTCCGGCTTGGCTGGAGAGCCGCACGATGCCCTGCAACCCCATGCCGAGCACGAGATCTCCGAGATTGTGGCTAAGCCCGCCCGCCCCACGAAAAAGCTTGTTGTTGTGCAGAACGCCGAGGCCGAGCGTCTGCTCGAGTGAGATCAGCACCATGTCTTCCAGCTCGCGCGCCTTGCCGAACCAGTGATGGGCAAGCGTAATGGCATGCGCATCGCTCTCGACGATGGTCGAGGTGGACAGTCTCGCCGACATTTCTGTCGCAAAATCAACGTTCACATCCCGAAAGATCGGACTGCTGCGAATATGGCCGGTACGGTGTTCTATGACGCCGGGCAGACTGAGGCAGACGCTTGCCACGTCTTCCAGCGACAGTCCCGCATCGACCACGCAGCGCCGCACACCGTCCTCGACGAGATCGGCGATGACGCCGATCGGCTGGCGATCGATGCGAATGGGCAGCATCAGTTTCGACAGCACGTCGCCGCGGAAATTGGTGACGACGAAAACCATCCGGCTGGCGGCGATCTTGGCGCCGACGACGCGCGCCGCATCCGGATTGACCTCAAGCATGACGCGCGGTCGTCCCCGCACCGCTTCGTTGCGAATATCGCCCTCGTGGCGCGTGAGGATAAGGCCGTCATCAAGCAAGGAGGCGGTGATGGCCGAAACGGTCGTGGTCGACAGTTCCGTCTGCTCGCTGATCTCGATGCGGGCGATCGGTCCGTGCCGCCGAATCGTGTCCAGCACGTTCAGGCGGTTGATCGCGCGCATCAGTTCCGGATCGGCAGTCTTCATCGGCACTCACGATGCCTAACGATCCCATCGCGGACGCGATTTATTTCGTGAGGCAAATTAAATTTGCCATGTTGTAGGATCGATTTCGCGCTGTTTGCAACTGAAATTTTGATGGGCGGGCGGAAAATCCGCCGGTTTTGAGCTTTGTCCGGCACCCCTATTGACAGGAAGGGTCACGTGGCGCTTTTATTTATTCCGGATACAGAAATAAGTGCCACTGGGGAGGAGCACCTTATGCTGACCATCAATCGAATTGCGTTTCGCTTTCTGTCGGCCGCTGCCATCGGCGCGCTGGCCTTCAGCTCAACCGCCTCGGCCGATGCGGTCGTCAAATGGCTTCATGTCGAATCCAATCCGGCCTTTGTGAAGGTCTGGCAGGACATTGTCGACAAATACCAGGCGGAGCATCCCGGCGTGAAGATCGAGATGCAGTTTCTCGAAAACGAAGCTTTCAAGGCGAAGCTGCCGACCCTGCTGCAATCGAGCGATGCGCCTGACTTTTTCTATAGCTGGGGCGGTGGCGTCCTGAAACAGCAGCAGGCGACAGGCGCCTTGAAGGATATCACGGAGGCGATGAACGCCGATGGCGGCGCCTGGCTGAAAACCTACAATCCGGCCGCGGTGAAAGGCCTGACCTTCGATGGCAAGATGAGTGCCGTGCCGTTCAAGATGAGCACCGTCAGCTTCTTCTACAACAAGGAGAATTTCACCACAGCCGGGGTGGACGCCGCCGGCATCAAAACCTGGGACGATTTCCTCGGCGCGGTGAAGAAGCTCAAGGACGCCGGCATTACGCCGATCGCCGGTGGCGGTGGAGAGAAATGGCCGATCCATTTCTACTGGAGCTATCTCGTCATGCGCAATGCCGGACAGCAGGGCTTTGACGAAATAAAGACCGGCGAGGGCGATGGTTTCCTGGCGCCGGCTGCGATCAAGGCCGGCGAACAGCTTGCCGAGCTCGGTAAGCTGGAGCCCTTCCAGCAGGGCTATCTGGGCTCCACCTGGCCGCAGGCGCTGGGCGTCTTCGGTGACGGCAAGGCCGCTATGATTCTCGGGTTCGATACGACGGAAGCCAATCAGCGCAAAAATGCCGGCGACGGCAAGGGACTGGCGAGCGACAATATCGGCCGTTTCGAATTCCCGGTCGTGGAAGGTGCTGCGGGTGCTGCAACCGATACACTCGGAGGCATCAACGGCTGGGCGGTAACCGCCAAGGCGCCGCCGGAAACACTCGATTTTCTGGCATACCTGACAGGTATCGAAAGCGAGCGTCTCATGGCCAAGGCCGGCCAGATTCTGCCGGCTGTCGCCGGGGCCGAGGACAGTGTGACGGACCCTCTCATGCACCAGTCCGCCGAACAGCTCGCGCGCTCCACATGGCATCAGAATTTCTTCGATCAGGAGCTCGGTCCATCCGTTGGCCGCGTGGTGAACGACGTGTCGGTCGCCATCGTATCGGGACAGATGTCGTCCGAAGAGGGCGCGCAGATGATCCAGGATGCGATCGAGATGGAAAAAATGTGATGCCGAAGACCGGCGGGCGTCCGCGCCCGACGGTTTGCATTCCGCGATCCTGAGACCCGGAGCGAAGATGACGAATTTTTCTGCAACGACGGCCGCCGGGCCCGTCGCGGAGGCGAGGCCCTCTGCACGGCGAAAAAGCCCTACCGTTCGCGGACGGCTTCCGGTGTTGGTTCTGTTCCTGCCGCCGGCATTGCTCCTGTTCACGATCTTCGTGATCCTGCCCATGGGCGAGGCCGCCTTCTACAGCCTTTATCGGTGGGACGGCTATGGCCTGCCCACGCAGTTCGTGGGCCTGAGAAACTTCGAGGTCCTGTTCAAGAACAGCGCGTTCCTGACTGCGCTTAAGAATAATTTCCTGATCATCGTGGTCTCGCTGATCTTCCAGATTCCGCTCGCGCTCTGGCTCGCGACGATGCTGGCGACCCGGATCAAGGGCGTGGTGTTCTTCCGGTTGATCTTCTTTCTGCCCTACGTTCTGGCCGATGTCGCCGCGGGTTTGATCTGGCGCTTCGTCTATGACGGCGACTACGGCCTGTTTGCGGCCATTGCCGGCCTTCTTGGTGTCGAAACGCCCTATGTGTTAGCTGACAAGGACCTGGCGATCTATGCGGTCCTGGCAGTCATCGTGTGGAAATATTTCGGCTTTCACATGATGCTGTTCATCGCCGGGCTGCAGTCGCTCGACAGAAGTGTTCTGGAAGCTGCCGAGATCGACGGCGCCACGGGCTGGCAGAGATTCCGCTTCGTCACCCTGCCGCTGCTGAGCTCGACGCTGCGGCTTTCGGTCTTCTTCGCCGTGGTCGGTTCGCTGCAGCTTTTCGACATGATCATGCCGTTGACGGGCGGCGGCCCGTTCAATTCGACCCAGACCATGGTGACCTTCCTCTATAATTTCGGCGTCACCCGAATGCAGGTCGGTCTTGGCAGTGCGGTGGGCGTCGTCCTCTTCGTGATCTGCGTGACTCTCGCCTTCAGCTACAAACGGATATTCATGCGCAATGACTGAGATGTCCTCGTCCATTCGAATGAGCACGGGCACGAAGATCTATCTCTACGTGTCGCTCATCATCATCGCGGCGGTCGTCGTCGTTCCGCTGCTGACCACCGCGCTCGGAGGTTTCAAGACCTTAGGCGATCTGCGCACCAATCCCTTCGGCCTGCCGGTGGATTGGCAGTGGACGAACTATACCGATATCCTGTTCGGGGAACGCTACTGGCGGCAGATGATGAACTCGCTGATCATCGCCGTCCTAACGGTGACGCTGACGATCTCCGTCTCGGCCATGGCGGCCTTCACGTTCGCGCATGTCCGGTTCTTCGGCTCGAACTTCCTGCTCAACTATTTCCTGATCGGGCTGATGTTTCCGGCGGCAACGGCCATCCTGCCGCTCTTCATCCGCATCCGCGATCTCGGGCTCCTCAATACCTATTGGGGCGTGGTCCTGCCGCAGGTCGCCTTCGGCCTCGGGATGAGCATCCTCTTGTTCCGTAACTACTTCCGCAATCTTCCCGAAGAGCTGTTCCAGGCGGCTTTCGTGGATGGCTGCGGCTATATCCGCTTCTTCTGGCATGTCTCGTTGCCGCTTTCGCGCCCGATCATCGCCACCGTCGGTATCGTCTCCTTCGTCTCGAGCTGGAACAGCTATATCCTGCCGCTCATCATGCTGAACTCAGAGGCCATGTATCCGTGGCCGCTCGGCATCATGGTCTATCGCGGTGAATTCGGCACGGAATGGCAGCTCGTCCTGGCGTTCATCACGGTCACCATCCTGCCGACGATCATCGTCTTCTTCCTGGCGCAAAAGCATATCATTGCCGGATTGACTGCCGGCGCCGTGAAATCCTGATCCCGCAGATTGGAGCAGCCAATGGCATCCGTTACACTGTCGAACATCAAGAAGTCCTACGGTTCGCTGGGGGTCATCCATGGCGTCTCGCTATCGATGGAGGACGGTGAATTCATTGCCCTCGTCGGTCCCTCCGGATGCGGCAAGTCGACGCTTCTGAGGATGATCGCAGGGCTTGAGGAGATTACCGACGGCGACGTCTCGATCGGTGGCAAGGTGGTGAACGAGTTGACGCCCCGCGAGCGCAACATTGCCATGGTCTTCCAGTCCTACGCTCTTTATCCGCACATGACGGTCGCCGAAAACATGGGCTTCAATCTGCGTCTTTCCGGTGAGCCGAAGCCGGCGATCGCTGAGCGGGTGGCGGAAGCCGCCCGCATGCTGGACCTCACCGATCTCCTCGACCGCAAGCCGGCGCAGCTATCCGGCGGCCAGCGCCAGCGTGTCGCCATGGGGCGCGCGATCGTTCGCAATCCGGCTGTCTTCCTGTTCGACGAGCCGCTTTCGAACCTCGATGCCAAGCTGCGCGTGCAGATGCGATCCGAGATCAAGACGCTGCACCAGAAGGTCAAGACAACCTCGATCTATGTCACCCACGATCAGATTGAAGCGATGACGCTTGCCGACCGCGTGGTCGTGCTCAACCAGGGCAGGGTGGAGCAGCAAGGCACGCCGATGGAGCTTTATCGAAAGCCGGCCAATCTTTTCGTGGCCGCCTTCATCGGATCTCCGGCGATGAACATTCTGGACGGCACCGTGGAGGCCGATGGCGGAGAGCCCGCCGCGCGGCTCGGTGACGGGACGGCTGTTCGCATTTCCGCCGATCGCAAGGTGAAACCCGGCCAGCGGATCAAGGTCGGCCTGCGTCCGGAACATCTGAGCCCCGGTGCCGGCCGAGGCGCTCTTGCCGGTCAGACCCTTCTGGTCGAGCCCACGGGGGCCCAGACGCATGTGGTCTTCGATCTCGCCGGCCAGGCGGTGACGGCGGTCGTCGACGGCGAATATCCCGCCCGCTATGGGGTCCGCTTCCAGGCCAGCATTGCTGCCGAGCAGGTGCATGTATTCGACAGGGAGAGCGGGATCGCCCTTTAGGCGGCAGGCCGGCTGCTATTCATCGTCCTGAGCGAGTACTACCGGAGGCGATGACTTCGCGTGTCAGCTCTTCGACTCTTGAACAGCCGAGATGGCCAAGTGTCGTCCAGAATTCCCGTTGCAGCAGCTCGAGGGTTCGCCGCACGCCGTTTTCGCCGTCGGCTGCAAGCCCGTAGGCGATGATGCGGCCAAGCGCGACCGCATCGGCGCCAAGCGCAATCGCGGCGGCGATATCGCTGCCGCGGCGAATGCCGGAATCGAATATGATCGGAACGCCCTTGCCGACCGCTTTACGGATCGTGGGCAACGTCTCCAGTGCGGGCGGCGTGCGGTCGATTGTGCGGCCGCCGTAATTCGAGACATAGAGCCCCACGGCTCCGGCATCGAGGGAAGCCCTGGCGTCGCGCGCACTTGAGACGCCCTTGACGATGCAGGGCAGGGGAGCCCGTTTGATGACGCTTGCGGCCTGCGCCCAAGTCCAGCGCGGCTGTGTGAAATCGAGAAGTTCATGCAGTGCTGCGGGATCGGATTTGCCGGGGCCGAAGTTCGAAGGGCTGGCTTCACCTCGAATGGTGAAGCGGTCCTCCATCATGCGTTCGCGCCATTGGCGGATCGGCGAATAGGTGACGCAGATATATTTATAACCGGCGGCCTTGGCGCGCTCCATCATGTCGAGTGCCGCGCCTTCGTCCCCGACGAAGGTCATCTGGAAGACTGAGGCGACAGGTGAGGCCTTGGCCACTTCTTCCAGTGAGTGAGCGGCCGCGACCGGCACCATCTGCTGGATACCAACGGATGCGGCAGCCCGGCCGATCGCCAGATGGCCGTCGGGATGGAAGACAGTCTCGCCGCCGCCGAATGGGGCGATGAAGGCGGGGAAGCTCAAGTCGAAACCGAGCACCTTCGTGCGGGTGTCGGGATTGTCGATGCCGGCAAAGAGCGGCACCTCGAAACGAATACTATCGAAGACCGAGGTATTCTCCTTGAGCGTCACCTCGTCGCCCGTGCCGCAGGAAAGATAATTCCAGTCAATCTCGGAAAGGCGGCGCTGGGCATCCTTGTAGATGCCGCGCAGCGTCGTATATCTCTCGGTGGCTGCGTAACGATCGTCGATCCGGTTCGGTTGGTCGGCCATGTCCGTTCCCTCGTCGGCTGAAAGTCGGACGGGCGGAACGAAACCCGCCCGTCGCGGGGTGGTTACTTCTTCGCAGCGATCAGGACGATCTCGATAAGGCGTCGCGGATCGCCAAGATCGGCAACGCCGATCGTTGCGCGCGACGGCAGGTCGTCGCCGTCGATCCATTCGAGCCAGGCCTCGTTCATCTCCTCCTTGCGCGACATGTCCGTCAGATAGATGCGAGCCGAAAGAATGTGGTGCTTATCGGAGCCGCATTCGGCGAGCACCTCGTCGAGCTTGGCGCAGGTCTGAAGGGTCTGTTCCCTCATGCCGAGCGAAATGTCGTTGGCAGCATGGCCGCCGAGATAGAGCACGCCGTTATGCTCGACGACGCCGTGCATGATGCGGTGCTTGCGGTGACGTTTGATCATCATGGGTTCCTTTGACAATGAGGGAGGATGCGGCCCCGTAGGCGGCAGCTCGGGGTGAGAATCAGCGCCCTTGCGGGGCATATTTCTCGATCGGGATATCCGTCGCCTGGCCGGTTGCGAGCTTGGCGAGCTGGCTGCCCGCGAATGGTCCGATCGTCAGTCCGCCGGCGCCGAGGCCGTTGCCGATCATCAGGTTTTCGATGCCGGGCACACGGCCGAGGATCGGGTTCATGGTTTCGCCGGCGGGGCGGAAGCCGATGCGGGTCTCGATCAAAGTCGCATTGGCGAGGCCCGGCGCGATGTTGAGACCGGCGCTGAGAACCTCATGCTCGCCGGCGGCCGTCACGCGGTAGTCGAAGCCGGAATTGGTCTCGCGGGTCGCACCGATCACCACGCGGGAGTCGTCGAAAGCCAGCATGTAGTGGCTGCTCATGGGCAGCACGACGGGCCATTTGGCTGTCGCGACACCCGGCAGACGCAAGTGGATGATCTGCCCCTTCTGCGGCACCACGGGATGGGAAAGGCCGAGCGGTCGCAGGATCTGCGAAGCCCAGGCGCCGGCAGTGACGATGATCTCCTCGGCTTCGATCGTAAGACCATTGCTATCGAGGCAGCGGGCGCGGTCGCCGTCGAGCTTCAGCGTCACATAGTCGCTGCGCAATTTCGCGCCCATGGTAACTGCGGCACGCACCATGGCGGCTGAAAGCAGCCGGGCATCGACGCGGGCGGCTCCCGGAATATGGATCGCATCCAGATCTTCACGCAGCGGCGGGAAATGCGCGCGGGCCTCGGCAGGCGTCAGATGGCGAATTTCGCCCGCCTCGGGGGCGTCCTTCACGCGCTGCGCGATCCTCTCGGCGGCGGCATGGAATTCCGACCGGTCTTCGGCGACGACAAGCGCTCCGACCTTGCCATAGCCGAGGTCTGTCTCGCCCTTTGCCCTCAGTCCTTCGATGAGGCTGTCGTAGAAGCGGGCGCCCGAGGCATACATGTAATACCAGTCCGGATCGTCAGCCTTGGTGGCCCACGGGCAGACGATCCCCGCACCGGCCATGGTGGCCTTGCCCTGATGGGCTTCGTCGACGATTTCCACATCAAGCCCCTGGCGGGCCAGATGGTAGGCGGCGCTGGCCCCGAGGATGCCGGCACCGATAATCAAGACACGCATTTCAACTTCCTGCATTTCAACATGAGATAGGCAAGGCCCAGAGATGCCGGCGGTCTCAAC
>NZ_JBHFJG010000008.1:129360-133180 GCF_057559155.1 Rhizobium moroccans
GGTCTCAACCGCCGGCATCCGGGTCATTCGACGGTGACACCCGAAAGACGGCTGGTGCCGAAGATCGCCGGCACATAACCTTTGACGGACTTGGCGACGGCCGTGATCGTATCGGCACCGCCCAGGATCACGGCGGGCACCTCGGCGTGGAGTTCCTTCTGGGCTTTTTTGTAGAGCTCGATGCGCTTGGCTTGATCGGTCACGGCACCCGCCTCGTTCATCAAGCCGATGAATTCCGGATCGCACCATGCGCCGATATTGGATGGGCTCGGTTTGCCGGAGGAGTCGCAGGTGAAATAGTTGTTCGGGATTTGGCTCGGGTCCGGAAAGTCGTAGATGCCGCCGAACATGCCGACTTGCGCCTCGCCGGCACGGGCACGGGTGATGTATTCGCCCCATTCATAGGAGACGACCTCGGCCGTCACACCGATCTTTGCCCAATCGGCCTGGATCATTTCGGCGGCCCGGCGGCCGTTCGGCATATAGGGGCGGGAAACCGGAACGGCCCATAGTTGGGTGGAGAAGCCATCGGGGAAACCGGCTTCGGCAAGCAGCTTCTTGGCCAGTTCCGGATCATATCCATGGGCGCCGAGACCCTTGTCGTGACCCCAGAGCGAGGGCGGAATGACCGCGCCCGTCACGGTTCCCATGCCGTCATAGACGAGATCGACAAGCGGCTTCATGTTGATGGCATGCGCCAGCGCCTCGCGGACGCGCTTGTCCTTGAACTTCTCCTCCCGGAAATTGAAGGTGATGAAGCCGGTCGAGGCGACCGGTGTCTGGACGAGATCGAGGTTTGGGCTTTCCTCGATCATCTGCCTATCGGCGAGATTGGGATAAAGTGCAATCTGGCATTCGCCGGCCATGGCGCGTTGCAGGCGCACCGAAGCGTCGGCACTGATGGCGAGGATCACCGCATCGAGCATCGGCGTGCGGGCCGGGTCATTGATCGCGGCGCCCCAGGTTTCCTTGAACGGCGCAAGGCGGACGGCGGCATCCTGCTGGTAGGCTTCGAGCCGGAACGGTCCCGTACCGACCGGCTCACGATCGAGGAGTTCCGGCGTACCTGCCTTGGAGAGTGCATCGGCATATTCGGCTGATGTGATCGCCAGCGACTGGTGAGCCATGATACCGATGAACGGCGCTAGCGGCTTCTTCAGTGTGAAGGCGACCGTATGGTCGTCGATCTTCTCGACAGATTCCAGCGTGTCGGCGAGCTTGGTGCTGAAGGTAATGAAATTGCCGCCGTTTACCTTGGCATACGGGTGATCCGGCTTCATCATCCGCTCGAAGGTGAACATCACGTCGTCGGCGTTGAAATCCCGTGTCGGCGTGAACCCTTCGCTCGACTGCCACTTTACGCCCGGGCGCAGCTTGAACGTATAGGTGCGGCCGTCATCGGATACGGTCCAGCTCTCGGCAAGAGCCGGCTGGATGTCCGACGAGCCGGCCTTCACCGAGACGAGGCCGTCATAGATCTGGCCAAGCACGTAAGAGGTGGTGCCGTTGCTGGTAAGCTGGGGGTTGAAGACCTCCGGCGATCCTTCGATGCAGACGGAGAGAATTGCTGCCTTGGCGGGCGCCGCCGCCATGAGAGCCAGCATGCATAAGCCGAGTGTCTTCTTCATATGTCTTCGTTCCCTTTGTTCCACCGGCCGCTTGGTGCGGCCTTGACATGATTGTGCTTCAGCCGGCCTCGCTTAAGACCGCCCGCCGGACAGATGTGCCCCGCAGATTATGATGTGAACTGGAGACGGGCCCTTCTTCGGTGGCTTGTTCCGCATCCGCATGTCGCCGGCTCCATTTCCAGAAACCGGCATAGCTTGCATGATAAAGCGCCTCGGCAATATGATTGTCAAATAGCTTGTTATCCAATCATTATAACCAGAACTCATGTTGGTTCCGGCACACCGAAAGGCCTCACGCGACAATGAACATCAGGCAGCTCGAGGCATTCCACGCGACGATCGAGGCGGGATCGGTAACCCTGGCGGGCGAGAAGCTCGGGATATCGCAGCCCGCTGTCAGCAAGCTGCTGCGCAGCTTCTCCGAAGCCTGTGGCTTTCAGCTTTTTACGCGCAGCGGCGGACGGCTGGTGCCGACGCTTGAGGCACGCATGCTGGCGGTCGAGGTGGAGCGCATGTTCTCCGGCACCAAGCGGATAGCGCGGCTAGCCGAAGCCGTTCGCAATCGGGAATGGGGAGAGGTGACGATTGCCGCGCCGCCGGCGCTTGCCACGCGTTATCTTTCACAGGCGCTCTCACCCTTCCTAAAGGAGCAGCCGGATATCCATTTCACGCTGCAAAGCCGCACATCTCCGCGGATCGGTGAACTCGTGGCCGCCGGCCAGATCGATATCGGGTTGAGCGTGCTGCCCTTCGATCATCCGAATGTCAGTTCACAGGTCATCATGCGTTTCAGCATGGTCTGCGTCCTGCCGGTGAGCCATCCGCTGGCCAAGCGGCAAGTGATCGAGATCGACGATCTACGCAACGTACCCTTCATCTCGCTCGCCCGCGACGACTGCTCTCTCATGACGATCGATCGCGCCTTCCAGCTCAAGGGCGTGCAGAAGCGCAACCGCATCGAGGTGCCGCTGTCGGAGACGGCCTGCAGTCTCGTCGCAAATGGTGTCGGCATTTCCATCGTGCCGCCTTTCGTCGGCCTCGATTATGCCGAGGACCGTCTCGTGCGTAGGACGCTTCTGCCCGAAACCTTCATGGATGTCTGGCTGTTGACGCCGAGCGGAAGACCGCTGTCGCTGGCTTCCCAGAAGCTCGTGGATTTCATCCGCGCGGCGGTCTCGCCCTTCGATCAGCGAGTCGGTCGTAAAGCCGGCTGACGGAACTTACGGGTCGCGTACGCGAGTTCCGGCCCTGTCGAAAAGGTGGAAATTGCGTGGCTCGGCCGTCAGCGTGACCGTCTCGCCGATCCGGATGCTCGAACGTCCGGGTACGCGGAAGATGATGGCATGCCCATCGTGCATGCTGCCGTGGACGTAGCTTTCGGCACCCACCAGTTCCACCGCAGCGACCTGTACTTCGGCCCGAAACGCGCTGGGAACGGCCGCGCCGGCGATGGTGATATCTTCCGGACGGATGCCGATGGTCGCGGTCCCGGACGGAAGCCCGGCTTCGGTCGACCAGCCACTGCCCTCGCGAAGCTCCATCAGGTTCATCGAAGGCGAGCCGATGAAAGTGGCGACGAAGGTGGTCGCGGGCTTCTCATAAAGCTCGATCGGAGTGCCAACCTGCTCGATGCGGCCACCGTTCAGCACCACCAACCGATCGGCAAGCGTCATGGCCTCCATCTGGTCGTGCGTGACGTAGATCGAGGTGGTTGCGAGCGAGCGTTGCAGCCGGCGGATTTCGACGCGCATCTGAACTCTCAGCTTGGCGTCGAGGTTGGAAAGCGGTTCGTCGAACAGGAAGGCCGCCGGCTTGCGCACGATCGCCCGGCCCATGGCGACGCGCTGGCGCTGTCCGCCGGAAAGCTGTCGCGGCCTGCGCTCCAGGAAGGGCTCGATCTCCAGGGCTCGCGCGGCCTCGGTGATGCGCCGATCGATCTCGTCCTTCGGCGTGTTGCGGTTCTTCAGGCCGTAGGCGAGGTTCTGACGAACCGTCATGTGCGGATAGAGCGCATAGTTCTGAAAGACCATGGCGATATCGCGCTCCGCCGGCTCCAGCCCGTTGATGACCTTGCCGGAAATCAGGATGTCGCCGGAAGTGATGCTCTCGAGTCCCGCCACCATGCGAAGCAGCGTGGATTTTCCGCAGCCTGAGGGACCGACGAGAACGATCATCTCGCCGTCCTCTATGTC
>NZ_JBHFJG010000009.1:0-70997 GCF_057559155.1 Rhizobium moroccans
TGTTAAGCTTGGCTCGTTACTGGCGGCTATTGGCCGCGACGCTGAGCTTTCCGACAGCGACGTTGAGGCCCTGCAGAAAAGTCGCGACAAGACGCCCGCTGAACCGATGACCTTCGAATGATCTTGCTGGATACCAACGTTATATCCGAGCCGTGGAAACCGGTTCCTGACGAGGCAGTGGTTGCCTGGTTGGACGCCCAAGCCATCGAAACGCTTTTCCTCTCTGCAATAACGATCGCCGAACTTCGCTTCGGGATTGCTGCTATGCCCTCAGGGAAACGGCAAACTACCCTTCGCGACCGCCTTGAGGGAGAAGTGCTGCCTCACTTTTCCAAGCGCATCCTGCCCTTCGATCTGGCGACTTCACAGTTCTACTCGGAACTGATGGCACGCGCTCGAGTATCTGGGAAGGCGATCGGCCCGGCTGATGGCTACATTGCCGCCATAGCAGCAGCGAATGGTCTTGCAATCGCCACTCGCGACACAAGCCCGTTCGAGGCTGCTGGGTTGAAGGTGATCAATCCCTGGTCCCGATAACGACAATGTGGATCCAGGTGTCGTAGGTTCGCATCCGTTCAAGAGCTGGGATATCCTTCTCGAAGGATGGGTGATGCACACGCCTGAGGTCGACACCATCGACTATGGTGCGCTCGCCGCGATTTACCGTCATGTCGAAAACAACTTCAGGGTGGGCGTCGGCTATAACTTCGGCCGTTTCTCCGATGACCTGAGAGACCTCACCCCCGACGATCAGGGCGTCTTCCTCAATCTCGTCGGGAAATTTTGAGCTGAAACATGCTTCCCGCCGTCGCCGGGAAGCATCTTCATTTCAGGGGACACTACCACGCCGGATGAAAGTACGCGACAGGTAGCCGGCTGCGGCGGTGGGCATGATTGCGTCGGCTCTGCCCGCAAAAATCCCGATCCGTTACAGAGCTGACGGAGATCTGTGGGATATTTGCCATGCGATAACCTCAAGGTGTGCGCATGCGAAAATTAGTAATGGTTTTAGCTACCGGGCGTTGCTAACGTTTCTATGCCGCTTGGGGGCGGCTTGTTGTGGGGCGGGTTATTCATTGAAATGTACAGAGATCTTGCAGACGCTGGTCTGCTGAGGCATGTGCCCGACGACGTCGGGCCGCGGAAGATGGCGTTTCGGGGTGGCGCGGTTCATTGGCGACAGCCACCGGGATCGCAGGAATTCCCCTCAACCGGACACAGTATCGCAATCATGCTGGCCGGCTCACCCAAATTCAGCTTCGCATTCGAATCCGAGCCCTATCGAACCTTCGATGTCACACCCGGCATGATCGCAGTCCGACCGTTTGGAGTAGAGGGGAAAGCCAACTGGTCGTCCACCACTGACGGCGTTGTTATTGCAATCTCGGCCGAAAGCATGCTCGAGCTTGCTGGCCAGGAGTTCGATCGCCCGGAAGTCAATTTGAGACCGGTTTCTTATACTGCCGACAACACGGCCTTGCAGTTCGCCAAAATGATAAAGGCGGAACTGAATCGGCCCGATCATTCGAACGAACTCTATCTCGACTCCCTCATAACAGTGCTGGGTGTTCACGTGCTTCGCAACTATTCGAATGCCGGAAAGCCGGAAAAGGTGGGCAAGGGTGGCCTTTCGGCGGCCGCTGCCACCAGGATCAGGGATTATCTGCACGAGCATTTCAGCCGGAAGCTGACCACGTCGGAGCTCGCCGCCATCTGCGGTCTTTCGCCGGGGCATTTCACACAGGCTTTCTCCAAAACTTTTGGCTGCCCGCCTTATCGCTACGTCCTGGAACGTCGTCTCGACTTTGCGGAAAAACTGCTCTCCGAAACGACGATGCCGGTGGCGGAGGTGGCGTTTCTGAGCGGGTTCTCAAGCCAAAGCCATCTCACGAATATGATGAAGACCCATAGGCATAAAACTCCCAGCCAGTTGCGTTAGCGGCCCGCCGGAACCTTACATCCCGCCAGATTCAAGCAGCTCCGCCCCGCGTCCCCCCGAGCCGGGGGCATTCCTGTCGAACTTTTTCCTCCCTTGGCATTCCCGACGAAGCTTCTACTTAGCTGGAGCAATGGCCGTTCAAATGACCATTTTAACGCCCATTGCTCCAGCTATCCCCCAAAAGGGGTAGCTCGCGTTCGGCACCCTTTCATGCAATATAGATTGGGAACAAAGAGGAGAGGAACAGGTATGGCAAAGCCAACCTGGATATGCGCAGGGTGCGACGTACAGTTTACGACGCGCAAGATCGATGAGTGGCGTGTCCTGCGCGTCGAGATTACATCGATCGGTGAGACATCGCGTCTGAATGAGGCATTTGAACTATGCCCAGACTGCCAGCAGCGCATCGTAAGACTTGCCGATCCTCGAAACTGGCCCCGGCAAGGCCCCGAGTCCGCGGATGATGAACCCCAGATCGTTACGCTTCAGCCATGACGATCTGCTAAGCGCAAAGACGCCTGATCAACGGCAGGCGAGGAGCGCGGGAAGGTATCCACCACGGTTAGGGCGCATCTTAGCCATTCCACAACGCGAACTTCAGGGCGGGGCCTTGCCACCTCTGACCAAACGCTGGTGTCGAGCAGAAGTCTCACAGCGGCAGGTCACGTGGTTCGTCGCATTGGCGCTCAAGGTCCAGGTCTGCGCCGCGTAGTGGTGATTCCATCAGAAATTCTGCAAGTGTACCCTTGCATGCGATCTTCCTCTGCCACTCTTGGGCCGAGACCACGACGACGCTTGGCTTCCATTTCGGATAATCGTCTGCGGCGCGGACTGCGCACGTTCGATGATCTCAGGTAGTTTTGCTTTCGCGCGGGCGTCGGTCCAGCTTTCATCGTTATGCGTCGACGCCTGCATTCTTCGTCTCCTGACTAGAATGACCATTGTGACGATATAAGCCGGAATCGGCCGAGCTGTAAGTCGTTCAACGATAGGGCGGGAAGTTCAAAGCCCAGCTGCTTTCGTGAGATTGACAAAGCCTCTTGGTGTCTTTGTGCACTCCTGTTATAGAGATGGTATGATGGAGTGATTGTCATAATATGTCTATTCCAGATCTCCCGGAGGGCTTATGGCAGTCGCTGAACCAAAAACCTTTCGTCGTTCCTTGTCTTCCCAGGCTGCCGAAGCTCTCAGGAGCCAAATCGAGGCGGGCTATTATGCTCCAGGCGACAAGTTGCCTACCGAGCCGGCTCTTGTTGGTCGTTTCGGGTTCAGTCGCACGGTGATCAGGGAAGCGATTGCGGCTTTGCGGGCGGATGGTCTGGTGGAATCCCGGCAGGGAGCGGGCGTCTTCGTGTTGGGGCCGAGCCAGTCGGATGGCGGCTTGAAACTGTTCACCGGCAGAACCTGCAAAATCTCCGACATCATCGAGGAACTGGAATTCAGGATAGGCATCGAGGTGGAGGCGGCCGGCTTGGCTGCGCTCAGAAGTTCGCCAGCTCAGGAGGCCGAGATTCAGGCTCAGGTGGACCGTTTCGCGGCACTGGCGTCGCAGAACCTGCCAACGGACGACGCGGACTTCCAATTCCATATGGCGATTGCGGCAGCCTCCAATAATGGCCGGTTTCGCGCCTTTCTCGAGCATGTGGGGCGAAGAATGATCCCTCGCGTCAAGTTTCGGTCGGCTATGGGCGGCGTCGAACCGCTACCAAACCGTGACGAACCGATTCTTGATGAGCATCGGGAGATTGGCGAGGCCATTCTTGTCCGGGACCCGGACAGGGCGCGCGAGGCGATGCGGCGCCATCTAGTGACCGGTATCGAGCGGTATCGAGCGTTGAGGAATTCGCGCGACGATGGCGGAGGCGCCCTAAAGGGTTGACTCATCCTTATAGTCATCATACGACATTATGTCAGTATGTATGATGTCGTTGAAGGGCTGGTTGCCGCTCAATAAATTAAATGGCGCATAAACCTTCAGCGGCGGTGGCCAGAAGCATATCGGGAGGCTGTGTGGTTCACGGAACACGGCCATCGGTACGGCTGCCTTGGCAAGTCAGAGGTTGGAGGAAGTAGGAGATGCTACGCGCCGATTGGGGCGCTCTGGATCTGCAGGTGGAGCTTCCGCCCGCATTTGAAATCATCGAGTTGTACAATCGGGAGGAGTGCAATGAGAAAAATGAGCATCCGCGTCGTCGCCGGCGCTGTGTTTTTGGGGGCATCAGCAGCGCTAGCTGCGGCTCAATCAGCATCCGAAGTGCGCATCGTATTGCCGGAGCAGCCGGCAAACCTGGAGCCATGCGGCACGATCATCACCAATGTCGGCCAGATACTGAGCCAGAATGTGGTCGAACCCTTGACGGTCATCGACCCGACCAGCGGTCAGCCGCAACCGAGGCTGGCGACCGAATGGAGCCAGGTCGATCCGAACACCTGGCATTTGAAGCTGCGAGATAGCGTGAAATTTCACGACGGTACGGACCTTAACGCCGAAGCGGTGGTGTTTTCCATCGAGCGCATGACCGGCGGCAAGGTAACCTGCAGCAATATCGCCAAGTTCGGTGATGCCAAGTTGACGGTCACGGCCGTCGACGACCGGACGGTCGAGATCAAGTCGGACAAGCCACAGCCGATCTTGCCGACGCTTTTGAGCGTCGTCATGGTGGTGTCACCGAAGACGCCCGCTGACAAAGCAGTCAACGATCCGATCGGCACAGGTCCTTACAAACTCACTACCTTCTCACCCCAAACGGTGGTGTTGGAAGCCTTCGACGGCTATTGGGGTGAAGATCCGGATATAACCAAGGCCACCTATGTTTGGAGATCGGAATCTTCGATCCGCGCAGCCATGGTTGAAACCGGTGAGGCGGATTTGACGCCATCCATCGCCATCCAGGATGCCAATAATCCCCAAACGGACTTCGCCTATCTGAACTCGGAGACCACGGCGATCCGGATCGACACCGATTTCGCTCCCCTTAACGATGTCCGCATTCGCAAGGCTCTCAATCTTGCGATCGACTGGGAAGGGCTTGCGCAGCTATTCGGTGACGACGTCAAGCGTGCCTCGCAAATGGTGGTGCCCGGCATCAACGGCCACAATAGCGAATTTGAGCCCTGGGCCTACGATCCGGAACAGGCCAAGGCGTTGATCGCGGAAGCCCGCGCCGCCGGCGTGCCTGTCGATACCGAAATCGAACTGATCGGGCGCAACGGCATCTATCCCAATGGGGCGGAAGCCATGGAAGCCATGATGGCCATGTGGCAGGAAGCCGGTTTGAACGTTAAATTGACGATGCTCGACGTGGCAGATTGGCTGAGATACCTGCAAAAGCCATTCCCCGAGGGGCGCGGTCCCAATCTGCTGCAGATGATGCACGACAACAACAAGGGCGATGCCGCCTTTACCGTGCCCATCTTCTATCACTCCAACGGCAGCTATTCGACACTCCACGATCCGGCGCTCGATCAGGAAGTCGATGCTGCAATGGCGGCGACGGGTGAGGACCGCACGGCCAAATTCAAGGCGCTGTTTGCAAAGGTACGCAACGACGTCGTGGCAGACATACCGATGTTCCACATGATCGGATATACGCGCGTCGGCCCACGGCTTGACTGGAAGCCGGATATTACCACGAACAGCGAGATTCCGCTCGCCAACATAGCCTTGAAAGATTGACGAAGCAGACGCGGGAGTGGCGCTCCCGCGTCGTTCTTTCCTCAGATGACAAATACCTAGGGGCGTTGAATGCTCAGTTATCTCGGGCGGCGGTCGTTCCACAGCCTTGTTTCAGTCCTGGGCCTGCTGACCCTCGTCTTCTTTCTCACCAGATTGACGGGAGACCCTTCCGCCCTCTATCTGCCGCTCGATTCAAGCATCGAAGCAAGGACGGCATTCGCGCGGCTGAACGGATTGGATCAGCCTATCTACTGGCAGTTCCTGCAGTATCTGAAGGACCTGCTGGATCTGGACTTCGGCCAATCACTGCGCCAAAACCGCTCGGCCATGGAAGTCGCGCTCGAGGCGTTTCCTCAAACGCTGAAACTGGCCTTCGTCGCAATGACCCTGTCGACGCTGCTTGCCGTGCTCGTCGGCTCTCTTGCCGCCGCTCGTCCCGGCAGCCGTTTCGACAGGATTGCCAGCATCGTGTCGTTGGGAGGGGCAAGCGCGCCCGACTTTTGGATCGCCATTGTCGGGATATTGATCTTTGCTGTCGGCTTCGAACTGTTGCCTACCTCCGGCACCGGCGGGTTTGCCTATTGGGTGATGCCGGTCTTCGTCCTGATGCTGCGGCCGTTTGGACTGCTTGTACAGGTGGTTCGGGGAACGATGCTCTCGGCCCTTGCCTCACCATACATCCGGACGGCGCATGCGAAGGGTATGGCGCGGCGGAAGATCATCTTTGGTCACGCACTACGAAATTCGCTGCTGCCGGTGATCACGGTTGCCGGAGACCTGGCGACCGGTTTGATTAACGGGGCTGTCGTGGTCGAGACTATCTTCGGTTGGCCGGGCATCGGCAAATTGATGATCGACTCCATCATCCAGCGGGACTTTGCTGTCGTGCAATCGACCATCCTCGTGACCGCCATCGCGATCTTCGTCCTGAACATAGCGATCGACCTTCTTTACGCAGCTCTCGATCCCCGTATCCGTTACTAAGGCTGAGATCATGGCTCTTGACGCACCTATGACCAGACCGAAAAGCCGCCTGCAGGTCGTCCTGATCTATTTGATGCGGGACAAATTCGCCCTGGCATCGGCTCTTTTTCTGGTCCTGCTGATATCATTGGCCATCTTCGGTCCTCTGTGGGTCGGTGATGAGGCCGGCCGGCTGGGTTTGCGCCAACGCAATCTGCCTCCGTTCGATTTCGAGCAGGGATGGCTCTATGTCCTGGGCGCCGATACACTCGGACGGCCGATCCTGGCGCGACTTATTGTTGGAGCCCAGAATACCTTGGCGATTGCCGCGGCTGCTGTCGTCTGCTCGATGACGATCGGCGGCGCCCTTGGCCTCCTCGCCGGATATTCCGAACGCTGGTACAGTCAGTTGATCATGCGTTTGGCGGATATCGTGATGAGCTTCCCGTCTCTCCTGCTGGCTCTGATCGTGCTCTATACCCTGGGGCCAAGTATCATCAATCTGGTGATCGTGCTGGCCATTACCCGTGTGCCGATCTATCTGAGGACGTGTCGGGCAGAAGTGCTCGAGTTGCGCGAGCGAATGTTCGTAAGCGCCGCCCGATCGATGGGGGCGGGCTCCGGGCGCATCCTCTTTAGGCATATCTCTCCTTTGGTTCTGCCGACGCTGATGACAATCGCCGCTGTCGATTTCGCAACGGTTATCCTGGCGGAGTCGGCGCTGAGCTTTCTCGGCCTCGGCATTCAGCCACCGGATTTCACCTGGGGCGCCATGGTGGCCAATGGCCGGGGTTATCTCACCACGGCGTGGTGGATCGCATTCTGGCCGGGGCTTGCCATCATGCTCACCACGCTCTCGCTCAACATCCTGGCGAGCTGGGCCCGCATGGTTGCCGATCCACAACAGCGTTGGCGCGTTCAGGCATTGAGAAAGGCGGCTCGATGAGCGCAGCACGCGACATCATTCTGGACCTCAAGGGCCTGACGGTCGATTTCCTCTCGGAGGAGGAGCCGGTCCGAGCAGTGGATTCAGTTTCCTTCCAGGTTCGCAGGGGCGAAACACTTGTCATTCTTGGGGAAAGCGGCTCCGGTAAGAGCGTCAGTACCGGCACCATTATGGGACTGATCGATTGTCCTCCCGGCGATATCGTCGCAGGAACCTGCAGTTTCGACGGCATGGATTTGATGTGCCTGGACGCCGAAATGCGAAGGGATCTCAATGGTCGACGCATCGCAATGATCTTCCAGGACCCGCTCGCCTATCTCAACCCCGTCTACACGGTTGGCAGGCAGATCGCGGAGGTCTTCGAGAGCCATGGTGACGCGGGTGAGGGAAGCGTTCGGGAGCGAGTGGTGAAATTGCTCGAACGGGTTGGTATCCCGGACGCTCGAAAGCGTGCCGATTTTTACCCGCATCAGTTTTCGGGCGGCCAGCGGCAACGGGTGATGATCGCCATGGCCATCGCGCTGAAGCCCGATATCCTGATTGCGGACGAACCGACCACGGCGCTCGACGTGAGCGTTCAGGCCCAGATTCTCGATCTGCTGCGTGATCTTCAGCGTGAGACCGGAATGGCGATAATCATGATCACGCACGATCTCGAAGTTGCGGCGGCCATGGCTGACCGTGTCATCGTGATGAATGCCGGCAAGATCGTCGAGGCGGGGAAAGCGGAGAATGTCTTCCAGGAGCCGAAACATCCCTACACCCGTCGGCTGATTGAAGCGGTACCGCATAGCCGACCAGCGGTGGAACGGCGGCGATCCGCCATACAAGGTGAACCGCTTCTGCGGGTGAAGCACCTGAGCAAGCATTATCTGCTGAAGGCTGGTTTTTTTGCGGAAAAACGGGAATTCCGAGCCGTTGACGATGTCAACTTTACGCTTCGTCGCGGCGAGACCCTTGGCATCGTCGGTGAGTCGGGTTCCGGTAAATCCAGTATCGCACGAATGCTGCTGCGGCTGAACGAGCCCACGGCTGGTAAGGCATTCTTCGCGGGAGAGGATATTTTCAAGCTCGAAGGACCGGCGCTCGGCAGGTTCCGGCGACGAGTGCAGATGGTGTTCCAGGATCCCTTCGGTTCGATGAACCCACGAATGGATGTCCGGACCATTATTTCGGAACCGTGGGCGATTCATCCCGACATTCTTCCACGCGCGCAGTGGGCCGGCAGGGTCGTCGAGCTGCTTGAACTGGTCGGCCTCAAGCCGGACCATGCAAACCGGTATCCGCACCAGTTCTCCGGAGGACAGCGTCAACGCATCGCCATTGCACGGGCTTTGGCCAGCGACCCGGAGATGATCGTCTGTGATGAGGCGGTCTCCGCGCTGGATGTTTCGATTCAGATGCAGGTGGTCGAGCTTCTTGCCGATCTTCAACGGCGCCTGGGTTTGGCCTATATCTTCATCACGCACGACCTGCCGATTGTCCGTCACTTTGCCGACCGAATTCTTGTCATGAAGCAGGGAAGGGTTGTCGAGGAGAATGAGACCGAAGCGCTGTTTGCGTCCCCGCAGCACGAATATACCCAGGCGCTGCTGCAATCGGTTCCAAGGCCAAAGTGGTTGCGGGGTGACGCGGCGCTCCAAAGTACGTCCGAGGGCGCCATACAGCAGGGGTGACCCGAAAAACTTGCCATATGGCAAAAACTCTCCTATTTTATGCCGAAAGGAGATTTGCCATGTTGCAGGAAATCCCGCGCACGGAAGCCGTTCCGGATAATCCGCAGATCACCGCTCGCGAGGCGGAGGCGATGGTACGCGCGGTTATCAGGCTTTTTGAAAAATGGCAGGTATCCGACGCAGACGCCCGCGAGATACTCGGAGGGCTTGCCGCTCGCACCTATGCCCGGTGGAAAGCCGGTGAGCTCGGGCGCATCGACCGTGATCTCGCCACGCGTCTTTCACTGCTCATGGGTATCCACAAGGGGCTCCGCTATCTCTTTTCAGATCCGGAGCGAGGTTACACTTGGGTGAAGAAGCCGAACCAGGCCTTTGGCGGCCGCACCCCGGTCGAGGTCATGGCGCAAGGGGATATCTTCTCGTTGGCCCGTGTGCGAGCCTATCTTGATGCGGAGCGTGGCGGCTGGTGAACGATCGCCTTTCGGTCGTCCGCGTCCAGTGGCCCAAGGCCTGCCGGATCATCCGCTCCATCCACCCGCCCATCGACCTTTTCGAGGATATCGCCGAACCCCAGGATTGGGAGGCGCTGGTTTCGGCGGAATCGAAGACCAATCCGCGCATCTGGGATCATATCGGCAGGCTCGATCTGGTGCCGGCGGAACGGCGTGTAAGCGGGCCGGGCGCCAGCTACCTTATGGCTCCGTTCGTCCATATCAGCACCGATCGGCCAGGGCGATTCACCGACGGTACCTATGGGGTCTATAGTGCCGGCGATCGGGAGGAGGTGGCCATTCGGGAGGTGGCTCATCACCATGGAAGGGCAATGGCAAACAGTGGTGAGGAACCGGGATGGACTTCGCAATTCCGCATGCTGATCAACCGGCTCGATCTCGACCTGCATGATGCAAGGCCGCATAGCCAGTATCACGATCCGGATTCCTACAAGTCTTCGCAAGCATTGGGGCGGAGCCTGAGGGCTGGAGGAGCCAACGGCATCATCTATCGCAGTGTGCGCTGTCTGGATGGCGAATGCGTCGCGATCTTCTGGCCGGATCTCATGGATATTCCGGTGCAGGCGGATCATTTCGATTTTCATTGGGATGGAAGGCGGGTCGACAAGGTGCGCAATTGCCGGACCAATGCGATCTTCGCTCTTTAACTCATGCCGGCGCTCAACGATTCAGCCGTTTCGGAGTGTAGTTTGGACTTGGATGAAGAGACGCAGCAATCCGATGTGCCTACGGCGCGGATGTTCACATGGGCGCGCAACTCGGCGATCTACCGCCTTGAGCGCCGAATGCACACGGAAAAGCAGCTGTTCGACGGCGTTGCCCGCAAGGCACGAGAGAAATTCGACCCGATCAGCGAAGCCCAGGTAAAGGCATTGGCTGATTTCGCCGTGCAGTTTGCCTATGACAACAGGGCATTGGACGACAACGCCTATGCTGAAATCAGCACTCGAAGTGGCATGCGCGGCGGTAAGTCGAAGCGCGCGATCGCGCAGAAACTGTCGCAAAAGGGTGTTGCAAGGACCACGATCGCCGCTGCCGTTGCGGACGCGGACGACCTCTATGCGGCGGTTGTCCTTGCCCGCAAGCGCGCCCTCGGGCCGTTCCGAAAGGCCGATCTCGATGAAAAACGCAAGGCAAAGGAGCTTTCCGCCTTTGCCAGGGCGGGGTTCGGCTTCGAGATCGGCAGGAAGGTTTTCGAGATGTCGCTCGAGGATGCCGAAGAAGCGTTAGCTGCGGTCAGGAGCGTTTAAGGGCCGGATCGTCGAGGGCCGGATTGTAGAAAAGCGAAAGTGTCAGGCTTCTGGCGATACGCTCTGCTGTCGCCATGAACCAGGCCTTTGCCTCTTTGTTCGGGGCGACATCGTCGAGCGTCGCAGCAAACAGTTCGAGCCATTTCGGAAAAAGCTCGGGCGTCATGTTGGCAACGCCGAGATGCGCCTGAACCGGCTTGCCGCCATAGGCGCCGTTGCGGAAAGCCACGGCGGACCAGAAGCTCTTCATCTTCTCCATATGCTCGGGCCAGCGTCCCGAAAGCCTTGCGTCAAAAACGGGTCCGAGTTCCGGATGCGATAGTACGCGGCCATAAAACGTTTCGACCAGCAAGCCGATGAAGGCTTCATCGATGCCAATCGCCGTCATCTCCGCTTCCGCGCGTTCGCGGATCCCAGCGACATGGGCGGCGCGGCCCTGCAGTTCATTGTTCATTTCATACCCCGTGCTCTGCTGCTCTCATATAGTCGTGGCGGGCGTCGTGCCCAAGGCCGAACCGAGCAATTCCCGAGGTGTATCGAGGTGGCAAGCGTCTTTCCCGGCCTGCCTTCCCCATGTTCTTAGATCAGCCTTTCTGGAGCAGTCTCTGCGATCCACCGCCTTCGTTGCCGGTTCGATGATGATGACGGAGAACATGGTGCCTTCGCTTTCCGCTACCCGGTCGTCCATGCGGGCGGCGGGCGTAAGATCGGCCGAGCTGGTCCCGCAGATGCTTGCCGGCCGTCCCAGCGGAAGAGATTCGTGAGCTCTGGCCCGTGGAGCTCATCTTGCGGGAATCCACCGCGCCCGCACCCGTCGAGGCGTGAGAAACGGCCTTGGGTCGATCTTTTTGACTAGGCCAGCTTGGCTCGGCTGACAGTGTCGTCGGTGAGACGCCTTTCGCTTGCCGCATCGAAGAAGTGAAGGTTCGGCGATGCAATCGAAATGGGAATTTGCTGCCCTGGCTCGAAGTCAACGCGATCATTGACGACGCAGGTGATTTCGATGCCTCCGATCTCGGCGAGGACATACGTCTCGGCGCCGGTCGGTTCGATGACCTTCACAACCGCCGCTGTGCCTCCTTCAGCATTGACGATCACGTTCTGCGGACGAATGCCGATAACGACTTCGCCCGCGTGTCCGCTTGGAACGGCCGGAAGCGCCAGACGTTCGCCTCCCGGCAGGCGCATCGATTGCCCCTCTATAGTGCCCTTAAGGAAATTCATCGACGGCGAGCCGAGAAACCCCGCCACGAACATGTTGGCGGGACGATCGTAGAGTTCGAGCGGAGTACCGATCTGCTCGACACGGCCTCCGCGCAAGACCACGATCCGGTCGGCCATTGTCATGGCCTCGATCTGGTCGTGGGTGACATAGATAATCGTCGAGCCCAGTCTCTGGTGGAGCGCCTTGATTTCCCCCCGCATCTGCACGCGCAGCTTGGCGTCCAGGTTCGAAAGCGGCTCATCGAAGAGAAAAACGTCAGGATCGCGAACAATGGCGCGCCCCATGGCGACACGCTGCCTCTGACCGCCGGACAGTTGCGAGGGCTTTCGCTGCAGGAGCGGCGTCAGGCCAAGAACTTCCGCCGCCTCGGCCACCTTCTTCTGTATCTCGGCCTTCTTCACGCCAGAAATCTCCAGCGAGAAGCCCATATTCTGCGCAACCGTCATCTGCGGATAGAGCGCGTAGTTTTGAAACACCATCGCAATGTTGCGATCCTTCGGGGAGAGCTCGTTCACGATACGGTTCCAGATACTGATCCGCCCGTCGGAAATGTCCTCAAGTCCGGCGATCATTCGCAGAAGTGTGGATTTCCCGCAGCCGGAGGGGCCGACCAGAATGAGAAACTCTCCATCCGTGATGTCGATGGATACGTTCTGGATCACGTCCAGTGCGCCGAAGCTCTTGCGCAGATTGGAGACCTGAACCGGTGCCATGCTGCAACTCCTCAATGCTTCTTGCGGGGACGCACGCGTACCGCGAGATACGGCTTGCCCGGCAGTTTCAATCCAAACGCCGCCGCGAACTGGTTGGTGATGTGCGATCCTCCGGTAATGCGCTGCGGATGGACTTTCGGAAGTGCCGCCTTCTCCAGCGGCGTGATCGTCATATTCCAGACGTCGATCAGATCAATGTCCCATTCGCCGTCTTCCTCGGGCAGGCCAAGCGCCCACTCCACCGGCTGATGCTCGGAAAAATAGATATACCGCACATCACCGTCGCGGACTGCCGAGACGCGCTTGAACGGCGTGCCCCGTTCGAGCAGCGGGGTCAATCCGTTGACGGCATCCTCTTCGAGCAACCGGCGCAGGAATGCGATCCGGGGTGGCGCATCCCCGCGGAGCGTGCCGCCCTTTGCCCACCAGAGTTCGTCATTCTCGTGCATGAAGGTTTCACCATGGCCGATATAGCCGCCGCGGCAAAGCGTCAGCCAATACCGGTTGACCAGCTCATGGCCGTGGATATTGCCCCACTCCTTGGGAATGTTGCCCTCATATTCCGGTTCGTCATTGATAACCGGCTTGCCGTAGGCCTGACGCCAATCGAGAGTTTTCTTGACATCCCAGTTCTGGATGCAGACGTGGTCGACCCATGGCTTGCGGTGATCGTAATTCTTGTCCACGTCACCGTTGTGGATCGATTTTGGATGGCGAAGCGGATCGCCCTCCTCGATGATCTGGAAGAACCGGTCCCAGCGCTCCATCGGCTTGGTGTCCAGCAGGAAATCATATTCGTTCGCAAGTGACCACCAGACGTTTCGATAGGCGGCGATGCGGGCGACGATATAGCGGAGATAGCGGAAGTCCTGCTCCTCGGTCATGGTGCAATAGCCCCATCGGTCGTAGGGATGGAAGAGGATGATATCCGCTTCGATGCCCATTTCCATTAGACGTCCGATCTGCGTCTCGAAGTGCCGGAAGCTTTCGAAGTTCGGCCGATCCATGTCGTGGCTGCCGTCGGCGCGCTTCTCGTAGATGTCGTGCAGCGGTTCGTTGGTGTTGTAGATGTAGTCCTTGGGAAAAACTCCCATGCGGATCTTATTGAACGGCGCTGTCTTCAGGGTCTCAAGCGTCTGCTCTTGCAGCTCCATCGTCTGATGGGTCCAGGCATAGCAGGTCGTTCCGAAAGGAAGATAAGGCTTGCCGTCGGCATAAGCGAAATGAAACTGGTTGCGGACCCTGACAGGTCCATGGACCCCGTTCCTGGCTGGTCCGACCGACAGCGTCCCCTGGAGCCCGGAAAGCTCATTGGCGCTGGATGCGGTCACGAACCGCCATTCCCCTTCCGTGTCAGGGCAGAAACGCACCTTGTAGACACCGTCTCCGTCATAGAAGCCGGGCACTTTTATCTCACGGTTGTCGAGCGAGAATGTCGCGCCGAACGAAATGTCGAGATAGGGGTTGCCACTGGAAGGACCAGTTGCTGAAAATTCGAAAACGTCCCAGCGGCTTCGTTGCTCAGCCATAGTTCACTCCTCAATATGCTATGATGTTCAGCCCTTGACGGCGCCCGATGTCAGGCCGCTGACGAAGTACCTCTGGAAGATCATGTAGACGACGACGGCAGGGAATACGGTCATGGCGATGGCTGCGTTCAACTGGCCGTAGTCGGTCGAGAACTGTCCCTGGAAGGACATGAGCCCCAGCGGCAGCGTCCACATGTTGCGATCCTGAAGCAGGACCAATGCCATGGCGAACTCGTTCCAGGTGGAGACAAAATCCAGGATGAGCAGAGCCGCCAGGACCGGCAGGGAAATCGGCAGGAAGATCCTGCGGAAAACGGTCAGATGCGAGGCTCCGTCGATGAGCGCCGCTTCCGACAATTCCTTCGGGACCGCTTTGAAGAAGCCGTGCAGGATGAAGACCTGATAGGGAACCCCGAAAGCCAGGTAGGGCAGGATGACACCCGGATAAGTGTCGATCAGTCCGAAACCGTTCACCAGCGTAAAGATCGGTGCCAGCATGACCTGAAACGGGATCATGGCGCCGAACAGAAAGAACAGCAGGAGCAGCTTGCTGAACCGCAGTTTAATCCGCGCCAGCGCATAAGCGGCCATTGCCGAGAACATCAGCCCCAGCGGGACCTTGATGACGGTGATGATGGCGCTGTTTCGGAATGTCGTTGCGAAATTGCCGCGCTCCCAGGCGCCGGAGAAATTGCTCCAGGCCACGGTCTCTGGCGGCGTGAAGGCATTGGTCGCCATAATCTCTGCATTGGATTTCAGCGCCGTGAAGGCGATGAGCACGACCGGGGCAACCCAAAGCAGGGCAAAGACGACCAGCACCAGCCATAGAATGATGAGGAAGGGATCCCGCCGGCGCTTTATCTCAACCGTCTCGGTTTCAAGATGCGTTGTCATAACCGTCATTCGGCGGCTCCTTCATCGCGTTGCGACCAGCGCAGATAGGGGACGACGATCGTCAGGGTGACCAAGAGGAGAATGACCGAGATGGCGGAACCCCGGCCGAAATCGAAGATCTGCATCGATTGCATGAACGCCCACAGCGCGAGCATCTGGGTCGATTGTGCCGGTCCACCACCGGTCATCCCATAAACGATATCGAAGGCCTTCAAGGACGAAATGGTCGACAGGACGAGGACGATCGCCAGCGTGACGCGTAGAGCGGGCAGCGTTACATGCCGGAAGACCTGCCACCGGTTGGCGCCGTCGATGCGCGCCGCTTCCACGAGCGAGCGGTCGACCCCCTGCAGGCCAGCCAGGAAAAGCACCATGGAAAAGCCGACATATTGCCAGGTGTAGGCGACGAACATGGAATAGAGGGCGATCTCGCGGTCGCCGAGCCAGTCCTGGATCCAGGCCTGGAGGCTCAGACTTGTCAGTACCTGATTGAAAAGCCCGAAAAACGGATCGTACATCCACCGCCACATCGTTGCGACCGCAATCGGCGCGATGATGACCGGAAGATAGTAGATCGCGCGCATCGGCACGCGACCGAAAAGCTGCTCGTTCAATCCGAGCGCGAGCAGAAGGCCGATCGTGGGCGGAAAGATGACCGCCAGGATCGTCCAGGTTATCGTGTTGCGCAGCGCAACCCAGAAGACGGTGTCGCTGGTCAGAATGTAGCGATAGTTTTCAAGGCCGACCCACTCCCGTTGGGGATCGAGACCGTTCCAATGCTGAAAGCTCAGGATGACGACCTCGATCATCGGCCAGATCGCGAACGTCGCATAGACGGCGAAGGCAGGACCGATCAACATGAGAGCTTGAGTCCGTGGGGACTGCATGGCTTTCGATTTCAACATGAGAGTTCCGCTTGTCCAAATCCCCGATCCCGCGTGCGGGTAGCGGTCTCCGCGCCGCATGTTGGACGCGCAGACGTCAGGTCGTAGCCAGCTTACTTGCGGTTACCGATGAAGGTCTGCATCGCGCCGGCCGCAGCTTGCGGCTCGAGCCTGCCGGCGGCGACGTCGTTGATGACGCGGAAATATTCCGTCGTGACATCCAGGGGAAAGGCCTGATCGCCGTTGACGAAGGTGCCCGTCGCCTCCGCGAAGATTTCCGTCCATTCCTTATGCATGGCGGATGCGTCGTCCTTGAGCTTGACCTCCTTGTTCACGGAAAGAGCTCCGAAGACGCCCGCGATTTCAGTCTGGAACTCGGTGGAGGTGAAAGAGTCGATGAATTCCGCCGCCAGATCAGGCTTGCTGGTTTTGGATGAGATGTAGAAATACTCGGCGAAACCATAGAGGCGACCTGTGCCGTTCGGGAACGGAAAGACCCCGTAATCGTCGAGGTTGCCGCCTTCCTTGATCTGGGACACCAGCCAGTCGCCCTCGAGTATCATCGCCGCGCGCTTCGCCAGGAACAGGGTGAAGGATTGCTTCTGATCGACACCCATGAATGGTGACAGGATGTAGTTCTGCCCCCACATCTGCATCTCGGCGAACGCTTTGGTCGCGCACTCCGTCTTGCTCCAGTCTGCCTGCAGCGATTTCAGTTGGTCGTGCAGCTCCGCGCCGCATGTGGTCTCCAGGAGCTCGTCCATCAGACGCATGAGATGCCAGTTGACGGAACCCCCGAACGTGAAGGCTGGAATGCCCGCTTCCTTCAGCTTCTTTGCGGCCTCGACGAGTTCCTCATAGCTCTTGGGTTCTTCGGTGATGCCGGCCTGCTCGAACATGGCTTTGTTATAGTAGAGACCCTCGCCGGAGAAGCGGAAGGGCACGCCATGTTTGCCGGATCCATAGCTGCTTGCAAAGGCAAGAGAGGGGGCGGTCAGGCGGTTGTCCCAGCCATATTGGGAATAATAGGGCGTCAGGTCCCTGCTCAGGCCAGCCTTGACGTATTCACCGCCAAGACCAAGCCCGGCCCAGCTCATGTAGACATCGGGTCCCTTGTCGGAGCCAGCGGCGACCCGCAACGCAGTCTTGTGTTCGTCGACGCCGCGCTGAACGATTTCAACATTCACGTCGGGATGCGATTTTTCGAAGCGCTCCGCAGCGGTCTGCAGCGCTTTGACCTGGGATTCGGCGGAATAGCTGATGATCCAGACCGTCAGATCTTCAGCCTGTGCCGTCCCTGTGGTGGCGATGGCGAGCGCGGATACAGCCAGTAGCCTCTTCAAAGTCTTCACGTGGATCTCCTCCCGTAGATCGTACAAGCCTTCGCGAGAGACTATTCAGATATTTTTGTTTGATGTCAAATTCTTTCGAATGATTTTGTTTGTCGCCGAAAATGCCAGCGTCGGCCTCGTATTTCCCCGAGACTCATTTCGCTTCGATATCGATAGTCTCGTGAATTGCGAGCTGGGTAACTCACCGTGGAGCAGCAAAATGCCGTCGCGCTGCGGCAAGCAGCACGAAAAACGGGTGCCAGGCAGCAATCACCGGATTGATCTCGTAAGCATGCCGTCAGCTTGGCTCATCCGCACTTGGGAATGGTCCAACCTCCGTGCTGGGCACAGCGGAATTCGGCCTCTGCTTGAATGCAATTCTCAAGCAGGGTGCAAGGAGAGCATGCAGTTGGGGGCGATAAGCGCTACTTTGCTATCAATATTTCTATGCCGCGCTTTTCGAATTCCTTTGCATCCCGGTCGGCGATGCCATCGTCCGTGATGAACGAATTGATGACGTCGAGCGAGCCGAGGCGCGTGAACGACGACCGGTTGATCTTCGTGGAGTCAGCGACGAGATAGACGTGTGCCGCAGCCTTGATCATCGCTTCCTTGAGCTGAAGGTCCGCGAAGCTCGGATAGGTCAGTCCGGCATCGAGGGCGACACCGGCGGTCGCCAAAAACAGTTTGCCGGCAAAGATGTTGCGGAAATACTCGACTGATTTGTCACCGGAGAGCGAAAGCGTCGGCGATTTGAATTGGCCGCCCGGCATATGCACCGCCATCGTTGGCACGGATCCCAGTATGATGGCGATGTTCAAGGCGTTGGTGATCACCGTGAGGTCGCGCCGATTGGTCAGCCGCGTGGCGATTTCGGTTGTCGTTGTTCCGGCGTCGAGGATCAGCGTCTCGCCGTCCTTCACCAGGCTTGCTGCAAGAGCCCCGATCCGGCGCTTCTTGTCCATGTTCTCCTGGTGGTGGAGCGTCATGCTTCCCGCTTGAGGCGGGGCGGTGTTGAGATAGGCGCCGCCGTGCTCGCGGGTGATGAACCCGTCGTTCTCGAGTCTTTCCAGATCTTGCCGGATTGTCGCTTCAGATACGCGGAAGGCGCTGGCCAACTCCCGGACGCGGGCGGAACCTTCCTCCTGGAGCCATTCGAGAATACGGCGGCGTCTTGGCTCGGACAGGAGTCCGACCATCGAGTCTGGGGTAGCCTGCTCGTATTTCGCTTCCATAGGGACCTGCCTGAACTGAAAGAATCGCAATTACTCGAAAATCTTCGGTTCCCTTTCCATAATATCCTTACAGCAACCCTGTGAAGCTTCAAATGCTCAATTGACCTGCTGTTGCAGGACAACACGTGCCTGAAGCTTCTGCTGAATTTGGTCGACGACAACGGCGGCGATAATGACGACGCCCTTGATCACCGTCTGCCAGAATGAAGAGACGCCCATCATGATGAGGCCGTCGGCGAGAATACCGATCACGAAGGCGCCGACGATCGTCCCTGCGATGCGTCCGCGGCCACCCGACATGGACGTGCCGCCGAGAACGGCCGCGGCTATCGCGTTCAGCTCGAAGGTTTCGCCGGATGCCGGATGGCTTGCCTGCAACTGAGAAGAGATGATCAATCCGACCAGCGCCGCACAAATCCCCGAGAACATGTACACGAACAGCTTTGTCCGATCGACGTTGACGCCGGAGAGGGCGGCACCCCGTTCATTACCCCCGACGGCATAGATATGACGCCCCAGCGGCGTGCGCGTTGCGAGATAGGCCGCAAGAAGAGCCACGATCGCCATGATCCAGACGGATAGGGGAAAGCCGAGGAAACTGCCGGAGCCGATGAGCCGAAAGGTATCGGAGCCATATTCCGGATTGCCGGCCAGGTTCGGAAAGGTACGACCGTCCGAAAAGAGAAGTGCTGCGCCGCGCGCAACATAGAGCGTACCGAGCGTTGCGATGAAGGGCGCAACGTTGAGCTTCGTGATCAACAGGCCGTTGATCAGCCCGATAAAGACGCCGACCAGCAGGACGAGAAAACATATCTCGATCGTGTTGAACTGGATACTGTATCCAATACCGATGAAGCCAAGGTCGATGCCGTATAGCACGAGATAGCCGGCCACCATGGCGCAAAGGCCGACGATGGAACCAACCGAAAGATCGATGCCGCCGGCGATGATGACGAAGGTCATTCCAATCGCGAGCAGGGCATTCAGCGCGACATGCTTCGAGATGATCAGCATGTTGGCGCCCGTCAGGAAGTTGGGCGCGTAAATGGCGAAGAACCCGAAAACCAGGATCAAGGCAACGAATGTACGCATGTGCAAAAGCAGCAGAAGTCCGGACGTCTTCGATCCACCGGGTACCGTTTTCTCGCTGCTCACCGTGTTGATGCTGCTCATTGAATTGCAACCCTGTTGAAATTGGGCGTTGCCGCGGACACTACGTCGGACGCATTGGCGCCGGCCGGAAACTCTCCGGTCAGTCTGCCATTGGCCATCACCAAAATACGGTCAGACAAGGCGAGAACCTCGTCCAGATCCGAGGTCACGAAGAGGATGCCAAGACCGCTGGCTGCCAGACGGCGCATGGCGCGAAAGATCTCGGCCTTCGCTCCGATATCGATGCCACGCGAGGGCTCGTCCATCAGGAGGATGCGTGGTTTCGTCATCAGCGCCTTCCCGATCACGACCTTCTGTTGATTGCCTCCCGAAAGACTGGAGACAGGATGTTCAAGGCTGGCGACCTTAATCGCCATCTGTTTTACGGATTCGGCGGCCTTGAGAGCCTCTGCCCGCAGACTGAGGTGCAGGATGCGCGTGAAGTCGCGCAGCGACGAAAGCGTCAGGTTCTCCCGGATCGTCATGATCTGAACCAGGCCGTCACGCTTGCGGTCTTCGGGAATGAGGGCGAGACCTTTGCGAATGCGGCCGGACACGCTTTTCTCGCGGACCACTTGGCCTCCAATGAAGATGCGCCCGGAGGAATTGGGATGCTGGGCCATGACGCATTCAAGGAGTTCCGAACGGCCTGCGCCCATCAATCCATAGAGCCCGACGATCTCCCCATTGCGGACGGAGAGCGAGACATGATCGACCGCGTAACCGCCGGCGGCACGGGGCAGGCAGATTTCCTCGACCCGGAAAACCTCGTCGCCCAGCTCGTGTTGTACCGTTTTCGGGAAGTCCTTGGAGGCGCTGCCGATCATGTTGGTGACGATCCAGGGGATGTCGACACCCTCCATCGACCGCGAACCTGTAACTACTCCGTCACGCAGCACCGTGATGTAGTCACCGATGCGGATCAACTCCTCCAGGCGGTGCGAGATATAGACGATGCCGACGCCCTGCCGCTTCAGGTCCTCAATCACCCGGAACAGAACCTCAACCTCGGCTGCCGACAGCGCGGAGGTCGGTTCATCAAGAATAAGAATGCGCGCATTTTCCGCCAGAGCCTTGGCGATTTCGACGATCTGCTGCTGCCCTATTCGCAGATTTCCAAGCGGCGTATCCGGATCGATATCCTGCTCGAGGCGCTTCATTAGCGCACGGGCGGCTGCGGTTTGAGCGCTCTTGTTGATGTGCACCCCTGCGAACGTCTTCTCATGGCCAACGAAGATATTCTCGGCCACAGTCATGTTGGGAAAGAGGTTAAGCTCCTGAAAGACGATGCCCACGCCATGCCGGGCAGCGTCGTTCTTGTCGGCGAAAACCACTGGTTCACCATCGAGGAGAATCGTGCCGCCATTGAGCTGCTCGACACCGGCGATCACCTTCATAAGCGTCGACTTGCCCGCGCCGTTCTCGCCAACCAGGACGTTCACAGCACCCATGCGCAGATCGAAATCGACGCTCTTGAGCGCCTGCGTGCCAGGATAGATTTTTGAGCCGTTGCGGATTGACAGACCGACCGGGTGGGCCTCGTTCATGGCGCAACCTCGATGGATACCGGCATAATGGTCGGCTTCTCGCTGGCGGAGCGTATCACGGCGGCGCCGAGGAAGTTCAGGCGTTTGCCTTTCAGGGCGATATCGGGTCCGAAAAGCTTGGAAACCGCCTTGTCGTTCAAGGCGCGGCCGAGCTTCGCGTACTCGATCTGATCGCGGAAGGTTGAAAAATCGTAGAGATTGGTCGTATCGCGCAGCGCGGTTCCCTTGACCACCGGCCCGAGCTGGAGCGTCGCATCCGCCTGCCCGTCACCATCGAGGTCGATAGCCGCTACCGCGGCCTTGGAAGCGCGATTTTCATCCACCACGGTGGCCGTACCCTTGACGGGAAAGTTCCAGCCGCCGCCTGCGCCACCGACACGCATACCGTATTGTCCGCCTGCTTCATCGAGGCCACGTGCAATCGCCTCTTGCAAAGCTGTGAGCTCGACGGCCTTCTCCTTGAGCGCGGGGACGAGCTTTGCCTCGAATGTCGTCTCCACGAGCTCGGCAATCGGGTCGACGGGCGCACCTCCTTCGCCTTGGTTGGTCTTCACCAGCTTGCAGCTGGCAAGCGATATGCAGGCGAGCACGCTTGCAGCGAGCAGAGTTCTCATCTTCATGACGTGTCGACTTTATCTGGTTAGAAACCCACCCGGACCGTTGGTGGTCCGGGTGGCGCTTTCGCTGCTTACTCAGCCAGTGCGAACGTCTCGAGCTTCGACGCATTCTCGCTATTGATGAGAATGCAGTCCATCAGTTGCTTCTCCTCGAGGCCCGTTGATCCGGTCTTGATGAACTTGTCGGCCTGTTCCACCGCAAGCTGGGCTTGCTGGAAGGCCGGCTGAAGCACGGTCGCCTTTATGCCTCCATTCTTGATGGAGTCGCGAACATCGTTGGAACCGTCGAAACCCACCACGATCACGTCTTTTCGTCCGGCCGCCTCGAGTGCCGCGTAGGCGCCCATCGCCATCGTGTCGTTACCCGAGATAACGCCCTTGATGTCCGGATGTGCCTGCAGCATCGATTCCATCACCGAATAGGCTTCCGTCTGCGACCAGTTTGCCGTCTGCTGCGCAACCATCTTCATGTCGGAATACTGGTCGATCACGTCATGATAGCCCTGCGAGCGGATACCCGCATTGGTGTCGGACTCCTTGCCCACCAGCTCCACGTAATTTCCGCTTTCGCCCATCAGCTTGACGAATTCTTCCGCACCGAGCTGCGCTCCTTGATAATTGTTGGAGACGATCTGCGAGACAGCGACGCCGGTCGCGGTGATTTCGCGGTCGATCAGAAACGAGGGAATGCCCTTGTCCTTTGCCTTCTGGACCGCTGCGACGGACGCGTCTGCGCCGGCATTGTCCAGGATAATGGCCTTGACGCCCGCGGCGATCGCCGAATCGAACAGCTCGTTCTGTTTGTTGGCATCGTCATCGTGGACCATGACCATCGTCTCGTAGCCAAGTTCCTTCGCCCTTGCTGCGGCGCCATCAGCCTCGGCTTTGAAGAACGGATTGTCGTGGCTGGGCGTGATGATGGCGATGGTGTCGGCGGCAAGCGCGGTGCCGGACGCAAGTCCGAGCATGCCGAGAGCTACTGCGGACATAAGTAGACGTTTGGTAATAAGCATGTGGACCTCCCTTTAACGAACCCACCCTCCAGTGGTTTTCATATCCTATCGATTGCTTTCGTTTCCTGTCAATATTCTTTTAATCTAGGTCGATTTATGCGCCGCATAGAAGGTGGAAAATTGGCGTGCGGCGGCGCATACACGAGGCTAGAGTGCGTGGAATTGGCCGCGAGGGGAAAAACTTCTTGAACCCAGTCATGATACATGCGATGAAACGCAACAAACGAAAGAGATCAAAAGTATTCAAAAGGCGGCTTTTTTTGAGAACGCGGCCTTAGGAGGAGATGTGCCGGCTCGTAGCAACTGCCTGAGCTTGCCGCGGCAGTGCACTGGAGGAAGCTTGGGCCGAGCTCAATCGCGCCACTGCAGTTCTCCGCTCCTGCCGTCGGTGCCTTGTCCTTTCCAATAACTGAGTCAAATGGAGGAACCTTATGACCACCCCACGTTTCGGCGCCGGAATCTGGCACTTTGCCACCTACCTCGACCGCTACGCCACTGACGGTTATGGCATCCCGCGGAGCGTCATCGAGGCCATAGACCTTGCCGGTCAGGTCCGGGACCTTTCGGTGGTCGACATCAATTATCCTTTTTTCGGCGGCGACTTCTCCAATGCCCAGATCAAGGAGGCGCTGGATCGCAACAAGCTCGGTGTCATCGGCATCACGCCGGAAATCTACACGCGTGAATTCGTCAAGGGCTCCTTCACGAATCCCGATGCGGGCGTCCGCCGTCGCACCCATGAGCTGGTGACCGAAGCCTGCGATCAGGTTCGCTATTTCGGCGCCGACTACGTGAAGCTGTGGCCGGGGCAGGACGGCTGGGATTATCCCTTCCAGGTCGACTACGGCACACTTTGGAAGCATTCGCTGGATGGAGTTGGCCAGCTCGCCAGTGAGAACCCGGATCTTAAATTTGTCATCGAGTACAAGCCGCGCGAGCCGCGGGTGCGAATGAGTTTCGGTTCTGTCGCTCGCACGCTTCTTGGCATCGAGAAGATTGGGTTGCCCAATGTCGGCATCCTGCTCGACTTCGGCCACGCCATCATGGGCGGTGAATCGGCTGCCGACAGCGCTCAGCTCGCGATCGACTATGGGCGGCTGTTCGGCATGGATGTCAACGACAACTATCGCTCCTGGGACGACGACCTGGTTGCCGGCAGCCTGCACCCGATCGAGATCTTCGAGTTTTTCCACGTGCTTCGGAAGAACAAGTGGGAGGGCGTGTGGCAACTTGATCAGTTCCCCTTCCGCGAGGACAGCGTCGCCACCGCCAATCACGCCATCGACTTTCTCAAGGCTGCAGCGAAAGGTCTCGATGCATTGGACGTGGATGCGCTCAAGGAGGCGCAAAGCCGCCATGACGCGATTGGCGCGCTGAAGATCGCTCAGAAAGCCCTGTTCGGGGCGATGTAGGCGCGGGAAACGGCAGGAGCCAGATCGGCATTGAAAGGCCTATTACCATGTTGAAGAACGATATCGTCGACACGATCAGGCAGAAAGCCTTGTGGATGCGCCGCCGCGCCTTCACCATGGTGTTCGATGCACAGCTCGGGCATCCGGGTGGGGATTTCTCGGCGATCGACATCATCGCAACACTCTATTTCGGCGTCATGCACTATGACCCGAGGAAGCCGGATATGCCGGAGCGGGACCGCTTCATCATGTCGAAGGGACACGCAACCGGTGCGCTCTATACCGCCCTTTGCGCCGCCGGTTATTATCCGGAAGACTGGCTGGCCACCTATATGCAGCCGAACTCGAAGCTGAACGGCCATCCGAACCGCAACTATCTCCCGGGCGTGGAAACCAATACCGGCCCGCTTGGTCACGGCATGCCCGTCGGTGTCGGCATAGCGATTGCCGGACAGTTGACCAACAGCGATTATCGCACCTTTGTCCTGACCGGTGATGGTGAGTTGCAGGAAGGCTCGAACTGGGAAGCGGCAATGACTGCCGGCCACCGCAAGCTCTGTAATTTCACGCTGATCGTCGATCGCAATCGGCTGCAACAGGGGATGGGGACGGAGGAGACAAATGGTCTCGATCCTCTGGACGACAAGTTCCGCGCTTTCGGATGGGATGTGAAAACCGTCGATGGCCATGACGTGCAAGCGTTGCTGGACGTGCTATCGACGCCGCCCAGCGGACGGTCGAAGCCGCTCTGCGTGATTGCCAATACCGTCAAGGGCAAGGGCGTGTCGTTCATGGAAAACAAGGCTTCGTGGCATCATGGGGTGCCGAATGCGGACCAATTTGAAACGGCAATGAAGGAACTGGTGTGATGGCCGCGCCCGCTGTAAAACACGAAGGCACCCACGATTGTCGTGACGCCTGGGCGCGCACGCTCGAAGAGCTTGCGGCGCAAGATCCACGCATTGTCGCCGTCGTCAACGATTCCGTCGGCTCGTCGAAGCTTGGGGGCTTTCAGAAGAAGTATCCGGACCGCCTGGTCAATGTCGGCATTGCCGAGCAGAACATGGTCGGTGTCGGGGCAGGTCTTGCCAATGGCGGTCGGATCCCCTTCGTCTCCGCCGCTTCCTGCTTCCTGACGGGCCGTGCGCTCGAACAGCTGAAGGCGGACATCGCCTATGCCAAATTCAACGTCAAGCTCATCGGCCAATCATCCGGCGTCGCATATGGCGAACTGGGGCCGACCCATCACTCTATCGAGGACTTCGCTTGGCTTCGACCACTGGGCAGCATCACCGTTGTCGTTCCCGCAGATTCTTGGGAAACGGTCGAGGCTGTCAAATGGGCCGCCGTCCACGACGGTCCTGTCTATATCCGGTTGAGCCGCATGCCGGTGCCGGATATTGCCGTTCCAGACCGTGTATTCCGGCCTGGCAAAGCTGAACTCGTTCGCGAGGGCAGTGATGTGACCATCATAGCCTGCGGCACCATGGTTCACCTGGCGGTCGCGGCGGCGGCCGAACTGGAGGCAGGAGACATCTCGGCACGTGTCTTGAACATGGCCACTATCTCCCCTCTCGACGAATCGGCCGTCTTGGCCGCAGCGCGCGAAACGGGGGCAATCGTCACAGTCGAGGAGGCCAGCATCCATGGAGGCCTCGGCGGTGCCGTTGCCGAACATACGGCGGGCAATCTGCCGGTTCCGGTCGAGCGGATGGGGTTTCCGGGCTTCGTTCCGACCGGGTCGGTGGAATGGCTGTTCGAGCATTTCGGCCTAACGGCCGCCGGCATCGCCAGAACGGCCCGGAAGGCGATCGGGCGCAAACGCGGATGAGTGGCGGGTATGTCATCGCCATCGACCAGGGCACGACCAACACGAAAGCCATTCTGGTCGATGCCGCCGGCGGCTTGGTTGCCAAGGCTTCGGCGCCTTTGAGGTCTCATTATCCTCGCCCGGGATGGGCTGAGCAGTCCGCCGAAGATATCTGGACCAGTGTTCAGACCGCGATTGCCGATCTCGTCCGGAGCGGTACCTTCGAGATCGAAGGACTTGCAATCGCCAACCAGCGCGAGACGCTCGTCGTCTGGGACGCAAAAACAGGCAACCCAATCGCGCCGGCAATTCTCTGGCAGTGCCGGCGCACCACTCCGGCATGCGAAGCACTGATCGCCAATGGCGCGAACACGCGCGTAGTGGAAGCAACTGGCCTTTCCATCAATGCCCTGTTTCCGGCCTCCAAGCTGGCTTGGATCCTGCAAAACGTGTCCGAGGCTGCGCCGCTCGCCGCGCAAGGTCGGCTACGTGCCGGTACGGTCGACAGCTGGCTCCTGTACAAGCTGACCGGCGGAGCGATATTTTCCACGGACCATTCAAACGCCTCGCGTACGCAGCTTTTCCACACGGGCAACCTTCAATGGGATGAGAGCCTTTGCGACCTATTCGAGGTGCCGTTATCGGTATTGCCGGAGGTAAGACCATCCGACAGCCGCTTCGGTGAGGTGGCGGAAGGGACAACGGCGCTCAAGGGCGGGGTCCCAATTCTCGCCATGATGGGCGATAGCCATGCCGCCCTTTATGGCCATGGCGTCCGCGCGCCGGGCCTGGTCAAGGCCACCTATGGCACCGGCTCCTCGCTGATGACCCTCACATCAAGCCGCGTGCTGTCGCATAGCGGGCTCTCCAGCACGATCGCCTGGAGCGACAAGAACGGAGTAGCCTATGCGCTGGAAGGCAATATCACCGTATCCGCTCAGGCGGCCGCCTTCGCCGCCGATGTGCTCGGGCTTGCCGATGCCGGCGCTCTTTCCGACCTCGCGCAGACGGTAGCGGATTCGGCTGGGGTCGTCTTCGTACCGGCCCTTGCGGGGCTCGGTGCTCCCCATTGGAATGACAGGGTATCGGGTACAATCTCCGGCATGACGCTGGCCACGACCCGGGCTCACATCGCTCGTGCAACCTTCGATGCCATAGCGCTGCAGGTGAGCGATGTGTTCCTGGCAATGGAGAAAGACATAGGCGCGCAACTGCATGGCCTGCTGGCCGATGGCGGTGCATCCGCAAACGACTTTCTCATGCAATTGCAGGCAGATGTTCTTGATCGCTCCGTCACGCGCAGCGGCGCGGCCGAGGTGGGGGCTCTCGGTGCCGCAGCAATGGTGTTGACCGGTTTGGGAGAGCCTTCGTCTTTATCCAATATGCGGCAGGAGCTGTTTGAACCTCGCCAGGATTCGGCCGCGTGGCGTTCGCAAGTCATTCGGAACTGGCGATCGCTGCTGGCACTGCTGACGGCGGCTTGAAGCTATTGCTGCCCAAGGAAGCGATGTCGCCGCAGTCCATCGAAAATCGGGCATGCAAAACATGATTGTGTAACTCATATTTTTCTGTGCTATTCGCAACCTGAAGCGTATAGAGCTGACTCGTTGCAATACACGGCGATCTGATTTCATGGGCATGGAAAGGGACGACAGACGTAACGGCCTCTACGCCACGCATCGCGCCTCTTTGATTTCCTATGCCGCATCCTTCGTCGGTTCGAGAGATGAAGCGGAAGAAATCGTCCAGGAGGCGTTTTCGAAGCTTTCCGCGGAAAACCTCGATTGCGTGGAGACCCCGAGCGCATATCTTCGGCGGGTCGTCAGAAATCTCGCACTCAACAGGCGCCGACGGCAAAGATACGAGCTGGCACAGGCCACCGAACATGCGCCTGAGTGGATTCAGCCTCTCAAAGTTCCCACGCCGGAGCAGGAAGCTGTTTTCAACGATCAGGTGAGGATCATCGCGCAGGCGCTAAGCGAATTCCCTCACCAGACGCGTGTCATTGTCGAAATGCACCGGTTCGATGGATACACGCTCCAGGAGATTGCCGATCGTCTCGACCTGTCGGTAACGACGGTGCATAGAACCCTGACATCCGCGATGAGCCAGTTGTCCAAACGGTTGACCAGGCACCTTACATGACCGGACAGGTGGAAAAAACGCCCGAGCTATTTGTCTAATTTGTTACAAACAAAATCTGTTCGCCGAGGCAAAGAGTGCATGAAGCCGACTGTCCCGCATGAAAATGACATCGATGCCATCAGAGAAGAAGCGGCAAGGTGGCTGATCGACCTCCAGTCACCGGACTGTCGTGACTTCGATGGCCTGAATGCCTGGCTGGACCGCTCGCCCGAGCACCGGCGGGTGTGGGAAGAAACCCGCCTCATGTGGCAAGCCCTCGGCGCGGCGCCGTTGCACTATAAACGGATCAGCGCGCCTCGTTCCCCCACTGCCGACAAGGCCAGTCCGTCATCGCCGCATGCAAGGAAGAAGGCGATCAAGGGCTTTGCCCGGAGGATGCTCGTTGGAGGGATAACGTCGGCCCTTCTCTGTTTTGCGGCGCTCCTGGTGGTTCCTCGCTTGGCGATCGAATGGCAGGCCGATTATCTGACGACGACGGCCGAAACCCGCTCGATCGCTCTCGAAGACGGCAGCACGGTTCAACTGGGGGCCTCTTCGGCAATCCGGACGGACTTTTCTGGAGGATACCGGAGGGTTACCCTGCTCGAGGGGGAAGCCTTTTTCGATGTGGCCCACGATGAGGCACGTCCATTCATTGTCGATGCTTCCGAGGTGAGGATAGAGGTGCTGGGCACCGCGTTCGATGTTCGGCTGGGAGAAGGGCAAACCGATATCGGTCTTGCACGGGGTTCAATTCGCGCTTCCGTCCATTCCGGAAAGACCACGGCGACGCAGACACTGTCTGCGGGCAATCTGCTGATCGTCGACAGGCAAACGGGGAAAATGTCGGTCGATCAGGTCTCCGCGGATGACATCGGGGTCTGGCGCGCGGGACGGCTGTTGGTGGCAAATTCCACTATCGGTGAAGTCGTGGCCGAGATTCAGCGTTATCACCCGGCATGGATCCTTATGCCCGACAGAGGGCTGGCGGCTTCACGCGTCACCGGTGTTTACGACCTGTCGGAGCCCGACAAGGCACTGCGGGCGCTGGTCAGCGCGCATGGAGGAAAGGTCCGGGATATTTCTTCCGCGATCCGGATGATCACGCGGCTATGATCAACTTCAACATGATCGGAATCAGCTTTTTCGAATTTCGGAGAAAAACATCGGAAAAAATCCTTCGCCAGTTTGTCTAGTTTCTGGAAGCGCCTGATTGGGGGCGCCTTTGGAGATTGCAGGACGAAATGACTGGTGGGGCATTGGGTTTGGTGCGAGGGGTTCGCACCGGAGCGTTTTTATGGGGTACGACCGCGCTGGCGATACTGCTGGGTGCAGGGATCGGCTATGCGCAACAGGGTGACGCCGGGTCATCCCAGGCACAGACAGATCAAGGCGCGCGGCGTTTCGATATTCCTTCGCTGCCGATATTGAGCGCCATCAGCGCCTTCAATCGGCAGTCCGGTCTTCAGATAACCCTGCCGGCCGGCGTCGGCTCTAATATCAGAACCAACCCCGTCAAGGGCAGTTATCGTCCGGAAATCGCCTTGGAGCGAATGTTCGTGGGAACGGGCGTTTCCTACCAGATCGGCGACGTCGATCAGGCGATTCTAAGCTCGTCCGTGACGGGCTCGGATGATGCGGCAACCACACTGCCCACGATCGTCGTCAGGGGCAAAACCGGTCGCAATGCCAATGGAGGTCCGGGCTATCAAGGCACGCCGGATTGGGTTTACGGAGAACCCCGAAGCGTCAGTGTCGTCTCCAGAGAGGCAATCGAGAACAATCCCGCGACGCGCAGCGCCTCCGACGCACTCGATAATGTTGCCGGCGTTATCACCAATCGTGCGGAAGGACAAAAACCGGGTATCGCTGTCAACATACGCGGTCTTCAGGACATGAGCCGGATCACGACCAGCATCGATGGCGCCAGGCAGAATTTCCAGCGATCCGGCCATGGCGGATATCAGCAGACGTTTGTCGACACTGCCTTCATTCGCTCCATCGAAGTGGAAAAGGGCGCGGTCAGGGGCGTCGGCGGGGCGGGTTCGCTCGGAGGTCTCGTCGATTTCCGATCGGTCGGCGTGGACGATATCCTGGAATCTGGCAAGGACATTGGCGCGGAGATCGAGGCGGGCACCGGCACCAACGCATACAATTTCGTCGGTTCGGCCATCGGTGCGGTGCGCCTGTCGGACACGTTCTCGCTGCTCGGTGGCGTCGCCATCCGCAACATCGGCGACTACAAGATCGGCAGCCATGGCGAAATCGCGTCACTGCTGCCGGGCCTGACGGTGGTCGATGACGATGTGCTCTTTTCGCGCCGCGAGATACTCAACACGCTTCTCAAGGCCGAATGGGAGATCACCGATGACCTGACCTTTCAGGGGTCCTGGATGCATTACAAGGCTACGGGAGCCACCGGCGGCTATGGTGGCATAGTCGGGGGACTGCGAACCAACGAACAGGACTATTTCAACGATACGTTCACGGCGACTTGGGACTACGATCCTGAGTCGGAGTTGGTCAATGCCAGACTGCGGCTCTGGTACAACGACACGGTGAACGACGAGAAACGGGATTACGGCACCGGTACCACGGACGATTACTCCTACGGAATGGAAAGCTTCGGTGGCAGCCTTGAGAACACCAGCCGCCTCACCTTGCCTTTCGGCGATCTGGCGCTTCACTACGGCGTCGAGGGATACCAGGACAACGGCAATACCAGGAGCCTGACGATCCCGGCAGCCGATATCGGATATGACGGTGCGTGGGGCCTGCGCGGCGCCAACCCGCCGGGCAAACGCCTGATGGCCAGCGGCTTCACCAGCGCCACCTTGCAGCACGAGGACTGGCTGACCCTGACGGGCGGCTTGCGCTATGATTATTATCGCTTGCGGGGTTCAACGGTTGTCCACAATCAAAGAACCGTCGTAACACCCCGCAATTGCGTGCGATGGCAGGATATCGATTCAGACGGTACGCCCGATCCGAACGGGCTTTGGGTGAGCCCGGATGGTTCGACCTTGCTGGATGGTGCCGTTCCCAATCCCGGTCCCGGATGGGAATTCGCAACGCCGGCTTGTGAAGAGTGGGACTCTCCCTCTGATGGCTTTGAGACCGTGTATGACGCTTTTCCGGTCGAGGTCGACAAGTCGGGGGGCGCATGGCTGCCTTCCGCCACGATCGCGGTTAAACCCTTCGAATGGTTGCAACCGTTCGTCAGCTATTCGCGCAGCTATCGCCCGCCCGCGGTTTTTGAAGCGCTCATCTCGGGTGGGCATCCGGGGCTGCCGTTCGAGAACACACCCAATCCGGACCTGAAGCCGGAAAAGGGCGAAACCTGGGAGCTGGGCGTCAATATCTCGCAGGATGCCGTTTTCACAGCGGACGATGCCTTCCGGATGAAAGCCGTCTATTTCCGCAGGAATATCGAGGACTACATCTCGATGGGTTACCGGTATTTCGAGCCGGCCAGGCGATATTATACGAGCAGCGTCAATCTCGACGGCACGACGAAGATGAGTGGCCTCGAGATTGAGGCCAGCTACGATCTTGGCTATGTCTATTTCGGCGGCTCTTACACGAACGTCGATACGGATTGGGCCGACACCTATACGATCGACGGACCCGACGCGGGATTCGGCAATACGCCGCGTCCCACCGTTCTCTACCTGCCACCCCGCGAAAAGTTCACCCTCGATGCCGGCATACGCCTGTTCGATGAGCGGCTCGTGCTTGGCGCGCGCGTCAATCACGTGAGTGAAACGGAGACCGGGTTCGGCCAGCTCAGTGGCTACACCAATGCGGCCTACACGACCTACGACCTCTATGGGTCCTTCGATGTGACCCCGCAAGCCAAGCTGCGGTTCGGTGTCTCCAACCTGACGGACGAGCGATACGTTCCCTCGCTCGGCATCCAATCCTACCCTGCGGCGGGCCGAACCTTCACTGCATCGCTGAAAATGAACTTCTGACGCGGTGCAAACGAGACATTCGCGGCGGAGCCGCCGTGAAACCCAGGTTCGCCAAGTTGGCGGGCAATCCAGAAAACTAAGGAGATGAACATGGTTGCGACTATCAATCTCACTGTGGCCAATCGTGATCTGGTTGGCTATTTCACTAATTGGACAGCTAACTTCGGTTACAACGGCAATGGTGAATTCAGCCCGAGCTTCGCGGCTGCAACGCAGTGGGCAGCCGGAAATGTAGCCGGCACGACCAACAGCGGCGTCATCATGAACGGCAACTTCGCCTATGTACCTCCGGGCGGTTTTACCGGCACGGTGAACAACCTGCAGTTCGGCACGGATCTCAACGGCTCGACCGCTTCGGGCTTCAGCCTTGCGACCGCCGGCCTCACCGTCCAGATCGGCGATGCCCCGAACGCAGCGCTCAACGGTGCGATCTATTCGCTCTCGCATGGCGGTAGCTTCACCGGCGTCACGGCGCCGAGTGGCAACGCGCAGCCGGGCCTCTACGACTATTTCGGTCAAGTCGGCACGGTTCAGAACGGAACGGCCCTGGCCGACCGCCTCTACAGCTTCGACGGAAACGATGATCTCAATGGCGGCGCCGGAAGGGATACCTTCGTCTTCGATCGGGATATTGCCGGCTCGCTTGCATCATCGATCGGCAATGACAGCGTTTCCGGCTTCTTTGCCGGCGCCAATGGCGATTTCATCGACCTTTCCGGCCTCGCCAGCACGGCTTTCGACACTTATGCGGAAGTCCTTGCGGCATCTTCGCAGGTTGGCGCCAATACCGTCATCGATTTTGGAGGGCTTGGAACGATCACGCTTGAAGGCGTGAACAGGTCCGCTCTGACCTCCGGTAATTTCGTCTTCTAAGGGAACGAAATTCTTGGTCACCACACCAAAGAAGGCGTCGCCGCAGCTTAGGGCTGCGGCGGTCGTCCCGACGGCCAGAGCGGCGATCACGGGCGTAGCGTTGATCAGCGGCGTTGTAAACCTGCTGGCGCTGACCTCGCCCTTGTTCATGCTGCAGGTCTATGATCGCGTGCTCGCGAGCCGGAGCATTCCTACCCTTATCGGCCTGGCTGTCTTGGCTCTTATTCTTTACCTCGTGCAGGCGGGCCTCGACATCATTCGTTCACGCATCCTGCTGAGGATCGGGGAGAGCTTCGACCACCAGCTTTCGGGCCGCATCCACGAGGCAGTGCTCCGCCTGCCCCTTGAGACGAAAATGCCCGGCGACGGGCTTCAGCCCCTGCGGGATCTCGATAATGTGCGAGGCTTCCTTTCCGGGCAGGGACCTGCGGCTTTCTTCGATCTTCCCTGGATGCCGTTTTATCTCGCCATCTGCTTTGCGTTCCATTTCTGGATCGGCGTGACGGCCTCGGTTGGTGCCATTGCGCTGATTACGATGACAGCCTTGACCGATTTTCTTTCCCGGACCCCGATCCGCGAGGCAACAAGGCATGGGATGGTGAGGAGTGCCGCCATGGAGGCGGGTCGCCGAAACGCGGAAGTCGTCCGCGCGCTTGGCCTTCAGGAGCGCCTTTCGATGCGGTGGCGGCAGGTGAATGCGGCATATCTCGCCTCCAACCGAAGGGCGGGCGATGTGGCGGGTCAGTTTGGAGCGGTTTCCCGCTCGCTTCGCCTCATCCTTCAATCCGCCATCCTCGGTGTGGGGGCATGGCTCGTCGTCGAGCAGCAGGTGACGGCAGGCGTCATGATTGCCAGTTCGATCATGATGGGCCGTGCGCTGGCGCCCGTGGATCTGGCGATCGGGAGCTGGAAGCCGTTCCTCATGGCACGTCAGAGCTGGGACCGGTTGAGCGGCCTGCTTTCGATGATGCCGGAAACGCCTGCGGTCATGGCGCTTCCCGCCCCGACTGAAAGTCTGACGGTCGAAAACCTGACGATCGTTCCGCCCGGTTCGGCGAAGATACCGACTATCGCGGGGGTGAGCTTTTCCTTGTGGGCAGGTAGCGCGGTCGGCGTCATCGGACCAAGCGGTTCCGGCAAGTCGACGCTCAGCCGGGTGATCGTGGGCGCCTGGTCACCCGTTGGCGGAAAAGTGCGGCTCGATGGGGCAAGCCTCGACCAATGGGACCGTGACGCTCTTGGAAAGCATATCGGATATCTTCCGCAAGGGGTGGAGCTGTTCGAGGGAACCATCGGTGAGAACATCTCACGCTTTGATCAAGACGCCGATCCGCAAGCCATCGTGGAAGCCGCGAGGGCAGCGGAAGCCCACGAATTGATCCTGCGTTTCGAAAAGGGTTATGAAACGGAAATCGGCGAAGCGGGGTCGATGCTTTCCGCCGGGCAGCGACAGCGCATCGGCCTGGCTCGGGCCCTTTATGGCAATCCCTTTCTCGTTGTCCTGGATGAGCCGAATGCGAATCTCGATGCCGAAGGAGAAGCTGCGGTCGTGAAAGCCATTGCGGCGATTCGGGCGCGCAACGGGATCGCAGTCGTCGTGGCCCATCGCCCAAGTGCCCTGGGTTCGGTCGATCTCGTGCTGATGATCGACAATGGGCGAATGGCGGCGTTTGGCCCCAAGGATGAGGTTCTTTCCCGCGTTTTGAAAGCGCGCTCGCGCGGTGTAGGGGGTGCCGGGGAGAGCCACCCCTTTCAGGCGAGCGGCCGCACGATCACGCCCTTTCGGGTAGTGGCGGCGTCGTCGGAGATCACATCGGCGGCGAGCAAGGATGGCAGCGATGTTGAACAGTAAAGCGGACCCCGTCTCACGATCGATCCACCAACACCTTTTCGCGGGACTTGTGGTCGGGATTGCCTTGATCTTCGGCGCAGGCGCCTGGGCTTCGACAACCCATCTCGCGGGGGCCGTCATGGCTTCGGGCCATTTCGTGGTCGACTCCTACGTCAAGCGAATACAGCATCCGACAGGTGGGGTCGTCGGAGAAATTCTCGTTCGCGAGGGGCAACGCGTCGCTGCCGGAGAGGTTCTGATGCGCCTCGATGCCACCCAGACGCGAGCCAATCTCGCCATCGTGACCAAGCGTCTGGATGAACTCAATGCCCGGCTTGCCCGGCTGGAGGCCGAACGGGATGATCTTGCGACAATCAGCTTTCCGGCTTCGCTTCTGCAACGTCGAGGTAACAGCGATGTCGACCTGGTCCTGCAAAGCGAGGAGCGTCTGTTCGAGTTCCGCAGGAAGTCCAGGGAAGGAAACAAGTCGCAACTGCTCGAACGGATCACGCAGTTCGAGCACGAAATTGCAGGTCTCAAGGCGCAGGAGCTTGCCTATGACCGCGGGCTCAAGGTGCTTGAGGCGGAGATTGCCTCGCTTCGCGCGCTTCATGAAAAAGGCATTGTCTCGGTTCAGCGGCTGAACGGCCTGGAAACGCAGGCGGCAACATTCGGCGGGGAGCGGGGCGAAAAGATCGCATTTCAGGCGCAGGCCGCCGGCCGCATCTCGGAAACGAAACTCCAGATCGCCCAGATCGATCAGGACCTGAAGACGGAAGTCGGCCGGGAGCTACGGGAAGTGCAGGGACAGATTGGCGAGTTCGTCGAGCGAAAGATAGCCGCTGAAGATCAATTGAGGCGCATCGATATCCCGGCACCGCAGGAGGGGACGGTGCATGAGCTGACGGTCCACACCATCGGCGGCGTGATTTCGCCGGCAGATGTGATCATGTCCATTGTTCCCGAGAGCGACAAGCTGGCGCTCGAGGTCCGCATCCTTCCCCAGGATATTGATCAGATCACGGTCGGTCAAAAGGCGGTCGTCAGGATGTCTGCCTTCAATCAGCGTACGACACCAGAGCTGAACGGCACGGTGACGCGTGTTGCAGCCGACCTGACGGAAGACCCCCGCACCGGCTTCTCCTATTATCTTGTGCGGCTCTTGCTTCCTGCTGATGAACTGCTGCGGCTGGATGGCCTGGTACTGGTTCCCGGAATGCCGGCAGAGGCCTTCATTCAAACCGGCGAGCGCACGGCTCTCTCCTATCTGGCAAAGCCGCTTTCAGATCAGATCAGACGCGCATTCCGCGAGGAATAATTCCTAGCCAGCCGCGGGCTCAATCGGTTACCTCATCAGCTCGCTCATCCGTCTGACACTCGTCCAGGACGGAAATGCATTGCCGTTCTAATGAAGGGATGGGTCTCGGAACCCATCCCCTTGAGAAGAGCAAGAACGGCAAGGTTGCCAATCACCAATCTCGCCACCGGCGTTCTCGCCAGCCATGCTCGTGCCGATGGTGGCGGTGAGGGCGGTCGTAATGCCATCCGCGTGGGCGGTCCCATCCATAATGACGTCGCGGCGGCGGCCGCCAACGGTTCGGCCGGCACTCGCCCCACCGGTTCAGGTGCCATCCTCGACCGCATGCCCAATCGACGTTCACGATAGGAGACGCCGATGGAACGTTTATCCCGCCGAGCGGCATGGCATTCACGCCGGTACCTAGCAGTGAGCCGATCAGCAGGGTGGCAGCAATGATGATCTTTCGCATGTCAATGCCTCCTCTAACGAAGACATTTAGCGCCCGTGTCGCTGAATGATGGCTGAAGTCCTCGTTCAGCTTTGCGAAAGATTTCGATGGGAGCTATTGGGCCCGCTCACCAATCACGTGGACGCTCTCTGACGTCATCTCGCCGGCTCCGATCGTCCGATGGGGAGCCTTGCAGCCTGTCAAGCACTTGCAGAAGCGAGTCTGCGCATTCTTTCGTCGTCTCGCCCTCCGCACAACGCAGATCGATCGAGGTTCGGCCGGTCTCGATCCGAAAACGCGCGCCTCGTTCTCGTGGTGATGGATGCATTCGCCAATCGCTCCCATTCATCTCGGGAGCACCCGCTGGTGATGGAGCTGGCGGGGAGCGGTCGTCCTCTGTCTGTGGCGGAGGGCTCGGCGGGGTGTTGGGAGTTTGGGCTAAAGACGCACCGCTGGATACAGCTAGGGCGACGGTTGTCGCAATGAGCGGAAATTTCATGGGATGGCCTCCGGTTATAGATGGCCAACAAACCTCGGTGCAGAAGGGTTTGTTCCTCGGTTAACCGTCTACCGCCAATTCCGCCGATGCCAATGCCATCTCGAAACGCTCGCGGGCGAGATCAGGGCTGCCACGTCCATCGAGTGCGGCAAGGATTGCTTCTGAGGCTGCCATGAAATGTGAATCTTTCAGAAGTGGCCAGCTCGATGTCATAAAATCGTAGGCGTTGAGCGGTCCCATGATCATGATTTCCCCAACCCGAACAGGCCGGTCCCAGAACAAAGTTGTCATGTGCTTCCCATCACTGCCTAGCAGCGGCACAGTGGCATCTATGATATGCCGAGTCCAGCAATAGCCGGCGGTGCTGGGCTTTTACAGGCCGCTGATATCATAATTATCGGTCGCAGCCGTCAGTGCCTGCCCGGCAGCTTTGCCCTCCCAATACGGGAGGAACCACGCGCCTCGGTCGCTTCCGCTTCATCCCTTGGTGGCGGCAGTGAGTCCGTGCCTGTCTGGCCGGATTGCTGAGAATTGGCCACGGGACCACATCACCAGTCGCAACCGGCTTTCAATTTCTTGTCCGGTCCTATGAGGATAGCGCTCCTGCAGGCGCGCAGCGATCTGACCGAGGTTCGTCTCACAGGCTCCGTCCGGTAAAAAACGATCAGCTTCTGCATTGATCGCTCCCATCAACTGCTCATCGCGTCCAGTTTTCATTCCGTGACCTCCTGAGACCATAAGGCGAAGGAATTTGCCACGGTTACGCTGTGCCGTTAATACGGCCAAAAGGCTGATATTGTTATTAAGTGCCTCGCACAGGCGCCGTTGGCTATTATCAACGCTACAGTCTCAAAGCAGGGTAAGAGGCCAGCTATCTCGGTAGGCCGCGAACCCATAAACGGCTGAGATTTGGGTGGCTTCCCGCCGGTCAGCTTTCAAAGGGTCAGTGCCGAAGCTGCCATTGGGTAGTCGGCTTTCTCAGAAAACGATCGAGAAACGAGACACGCCGCGATCTCGTTTCCCTTTCAGAACTCCCGCCGTTTCACCATCTCTTCTGAACTAAGTCGCCAGATGCCGAGCAGGCGTAAAAGCCTGCCGAGGGGCCGAACGCGTGCGTCGTCGCCAAGGCAACGGCCGGGCGAGCACCCTCATCGGGCGAATGGCCGGGTCCGTTCCCCGTCATGTCGGTGGATGTCAGACCCGGGTCCACCGCATTCACTTTTATCCCTTCTGGGTCCAGCTCCTTGGCTAGCTTTACCGTAAGCATGTTCAGCGCCGTCTTCGAAGCGCAGTATCCACCGAAGCCGACCGTCCAGGTTTCGCTCCGCATGTCTAAGGCATCGCCGAGTGAACTCAAGCCACTGCTCATCATCACGATCCGCGCCGCTTCGGACTTGCGCAGCAGCGGCAGGAAAGCTTGCGTCACCCGAAGGACGCCGAACACGTTGGTCTCAAACATTTGCCTGATCTCATCGATCGATTCCTCGGCCAGGGAAGGAGGCTGGCTGGACATGACACCGGCGTTGTTGACCAGCACGTCCAGTTTGCCGGCCTCGCGCTCTATGGTCGTGACGGCACCAGCCACGCTGGCGTCGCTCGTGACGTCGAGTTGCACTGCGCGAATGTCGATACCTAAATTGCGCAACCCACGTGCTGCGGCGTCGCCTTTCTGCAAGTCTCGACATCCCAGCCAGATCGAGTGACCGTTTGCGCCGAGCTGGCGCGCAATCGCGAGACCAATGCCTTTATTCGCACCGGTAACAAGCGCTGTGAGTGGTGTGCGAGTCATGATGATTTCCCTGCTCGTTTCGACCGCAGAGAAATACTACGATTTTCGTAATGTTCAACCTTCGTAGTCTGCAATTCTTTGCGTCAGGCGGACAAATTCGGCCCGCTCTGCAGCATCAAGTGATTCAAGCATCGCGCGACAAGCATCGTGATATCCCGCCATATAGCCTGCGACTGCTTCCTTCCCTTTCGGGGTTACCGTCAGCGCAACGGACCGTCGGTTCGCCTCGGGTCGTTGCCGCCTAATCATTTCCCTACGGACCAACCGGTCGGCGGAGGAAGACATCGTCGTAAGCGCGACTTGGAGGTTTCGGGCAACATCCCCTAAGGTGCAATCAGGATGCTCACTGACGAATAGGAGGGCCTGAACGTCGAGTGCGTTGAGCGAATTTTCCATCGCCGCCGCGGCCTCGGCAACTTTGAAGCGACGGGTGAACCGTTCAAAAGCGAGGGTGAGTTGTTCAATTTGTTCAGGCGTCGGTTTTGTCATTCCTTTTTTAAGCATTTCCGCTTCCCGAACGTAAGTCATCACCGAACGGACAGACGGTAATGAACGCGTTTCTCCCCGGGAGTTCACCGATCGATAATCGCGCGAGCGTGTGAAAACTGCTCCTGATCCAGCGTGAGGAAAAGCGTGGCCCGTTATCGGATGCGACATTGAGAGCGTCCTGTTCACCCCGCCAGTGGAATGGGCGGAATGTAGAGTTCATCACGCTCGATGCTCTCGTTTGGATTGGCTTTATCGGGGCATCTTGAATGCCCGTTGCGCGATTCCGATATCCTTTGATGCCTGTTTTCATCCGGTTGTCCACTGAAGGAGGAAGACATGAACATTCCGGATATTCCTTGGAGAGCTCCCGTCAAAGTTCGGCTGCAGTGCGGTCTGGAACGCACTTTTCTCAGCGTTCACGATGCTCTCGACTTCCTTGAGACCGAATGGCCACTCCGTCGCGGGGAGCGCTATGAGCGCGCAGTCCGAAAATGCGGTGCCGCATTGCGTCGAATGGTTCCTGCTGAAATGGCGCGCGAAGCCTTTATCGCTGCGTGCTTGGAAGCCGGCATGCCGATGATTGTGACGGGAGCAATGAGCTTTCACCCCGCATCAGTTATGCCGGCCCGCCAGGCGTCAGCGTAGCTTTAAAGCCCCCTTCAAGGTCGGCAGGGAGAGTAAAGAGGAACTGCTGATGGTTCGGTCTGAATGACCCAGAGGCGGTGCGGAGCGGTCACCGCCTCCTGCCTGTGATTGTGATCAACACCAAGACTCGCGGCGTCCCGACCAGGTGCGAGCCAAGCCTTCCTCAACGAGGACATCGCCCAAGCTTCTTCCGTGACGTATGAGAACACGCAGCTTGCGGCCGTACTGATCTTCGTCACGTCTTTGCCAGGTTCGCATCTCGAAAGGCCCACTATTCACTAGTTCGACAAAGCGTGCGGTAGCCTTGTCACCCAATGCCTTCTCGTCGGCGCATTGTGGTTGCGACACCTCTGGAGTGTCGACGTCAGCGACCCGGACCTTATCTGCTCCGACGTAGAGGGTGTCCCCATCAACGACGCAGTCCCGCTTGACCCGCCACACCTTTGGAAACCCGCTGCCTGCGCTGGAGTGCCGGTGAGAGCGAAGTAAATATAGGTCGCTGCGAAGGCTGCCATGATTGCAAGAACAAGGAGCAAGCGCTTAAGCCACGGTGGCACTTGCCTCGGCTGCTTCGGTGGTTTCGGTTTCTGGAACTTAATGATGTTGTCGCTCACTGCTTGCATCTCGCTGTCGTTAATCGCCGGGCGTTGCGCACCCTAGTGAGTATCTGAATGATCCCCATGAGGGGAAGGGGCTCGGACTTTGATTCATAGCGGCGATCGACGCTCGGCCATTCTGGTGGTCATGGCGGGGCTTATTTTTTAAGTACAGTCCAAACCATTGAGGTGTGCAGCACAGATTGCGGCGGTGGTTTCTTGCGGCACCTTCACACGCTCGACCAGCCACGCCAGTTCTTCGACGGTGATTTCGAGGTAGGGTTTTTCCGAAAATATGCAGAAAACTACATGTAACAGGCGTATCTATGCATTATTCGACATAGGTAGTTGCGGGTGCATCAGTTATGCACTATTATACATAGAACATGGGGTTGCATGCAGAATTCGACATAAACATGAACTACGAAGCACAGAAGATCATCAAGGCTCTGCGCGAGGCGCGCCTTGCCAAAGGTATGAGGCAGACCGAGTTAAGCAAGCTGTCGGGCGTGCCGCAGGCTCAAATTTCAAGGATTGAGGCAAGCGGCGTTGATATTCGGCTGTCGAGCCTCGCAGCCCTAGCGCACGCCCTTGACCTAGAAGTCGCGCTCGTTCCCCGCAAGGCCGTACCTGCCGTAAAATCCATCACGCGCCAGACCTCCGAACACCCGCCTGTCCAGCCCGCTGCCATCGGCAAGGAACTGCAACGTGTTCAGGAGGCAATCCGTGCGATGCAGGTCAAGATACCCGAAATTCCCAATCTGGACGCCTTGCGCAAAGCTCACGCTGCGATAAAGCCGCTGAAGATCGACATGAGTTTTTTGCAGCCCCTGCGCGAGCTTCGGACTACGCTGGAGCGAATACAAAGATCACAAAAAGATTGGGCCAAGATCGCGGAAGTCGCGCGAAGCATGACGCATCTCCGCAATCAGATTATCCACACACGTCCGTCACCGGAAATTCAGGATGGGCCGCGCCCCGCCTACACACTGGACGATGATGACGATGCCTGACGTTTCCGTTCTAAAAATACGCCTGCACGGCCAAGAGATCGGCACCATCACCTATGTCGGCGGCGAGAAGACACTGTTTGCCTTCAATGACGGCTATATTGAAAATCCTGACAAGCCGACGCTCGGCCTGCGGTTCAAGGATCAGTTCGGGGAGCTGCTCACGGATTTCCGCCCCTACAAGATCAAGCTGATGCCATTCTTCTCCAACCTTCTCCCGGAAGGGCATTTGCGCAAATACCTTGCCGCGAAGGCGGATATCCATGCTGATCGCGAGTTCTTTTTGTTATGGGTACTCGGGCAGGATTTGGCAGGAGCGATTAGCGTAGAACCCGCCGATGGCAAGGCATGGCCGGAAGACGCACACCAGAAGCTCGATGAAGACGCTGTTCAGGCGGTAAGGGAAGACGCCTTGCGGTTTTCGCTGGCGGGGGTGCAACTCAAGTTTTCGGCCGTGAACGACGCAAGCGCAGGGCTGATCATTCCAGACAGCGGCGTTGGCGGTGACTGGATTGTGAAACTTCCCTCACGGGAGTTTGCTCATGTTCCCGAAAACGAATTCTCGATGATGACGCTGGCCAGAATGGTCGGCATGGACGTACCGGCGATTGATCTGGTCGATGTAAGTTCGATCCGCAATCTGCCGGAGGGCATCGAACGGCTTGGCCCCAAGGCATTCATCATTGAGCGGTTCGACCGCATGGAGGATGGCGGCGCGGTTCACATTGAGGATTTTGCGCAGGTCTTCGACGTGTATCCCGAAGACAAATACAAGAAGGCAAGCTTGCGCAATCTCGCCTCGGTTATCGCAGCCGAGTCGGATCACGCCGACGTAGCCGAGTTCATCCGCAGGGTGACATTCAATGTCCTGATCGGGAACGGCGACATGCATCTGAAAAACTGGTCACTGATCTATCCCGATCAACGCCATGCCCGACTATCACCCGCATATGATTTCGTCTCAACGATTCCATATATATCGAATGACAAGTCGGCCCTGACGTTCAGCCGAACAAAGGATTTTACCGGATACACGCTCGATGAGCTTGAGCACCTGGCGGCGAAGGCCGCGTTGCCGCGCAAGCTCGTTATAGGCACGGCAGAGGAAACGGTGGCTTTGTTCATGGAGCAATGGGGCAAGGAAAAAGGCCACTTGCCGATGGATAGCACGGTGACGGAAACCATCGACAAGCACCTTGCAACGCTGCCCATTGTGACAGGTGCAAACTGATACACGGAGTGCGCTGGCTCAATTGAGCTGCCTCATCAGTTCGGCCATCCGGCTGATGATGTCGTCGAGGACGGAGATGCGTTGTCCGCCGGACGGACGAATGGCGAAGTAAGATACGTCGATGCGTGGCTCAAAGGGGATTGTCACGACTTCAGCTCCGGAGGCCCGGATGCTCGTCTGGTCGACAATTCCCACTCCCATCCCGGAAGCGGCGAAATAGCAGCAGTTCAGCATCGAGGTTTCCATCGTGGATACCGGCGGGTGGTCTTCGTGCGAGAAGGCGCGGTCGAGCGTCAACCTCAGGGGTGAATTCCGGCCGGGGATGAGTACACGTTCGTCCTGGAGGTCGGCCGGCGAGATGGCGCTTCGCGACGCCAGTCGATGGCCGGGAGCCATCGCCGCCACCGCGTGCGAACTGTGCAGCAGAACCGCATTCTTGTCGGCCATGCGCGGCGAACTGAACACGAAGCCGAGGTCATAGCGGTTCTTCTCGACCATATCCCAGATATGGCGGCTATTTTCGACATCGATGACCAGCGGCAGATCCAGCCGGTCTCCGACGACATCGATGATGGCCTGATGAAGAAAGGGCCTCACGAGCGACGTCACGCTCGCGATGCGCAAAACAATATTCTTATGTTTTCGGATGTCGTCGGCCGCCTGGGCGATCTGGTCCAGGCCGAGATAGAGGCGCTCGACCTCACGAAAAAGCTGGGCGGCTTCCGCGGTGGGTACCAGGCGCGTGCCCTGCCTTTCGAAGAGAATGATCTGAACGGCATCTTCCAGATCGCGGATCAGCCGACTGACGGCCGGCTGCGTGACGTTCATGACGTCGGCTGCCGCGGTAATCCCGCCTGTCATCATCACGCTTCGAAACGCTTCCATCTGGCGTGGTTTCAAGCGCACTTCCACTTATCTCCATAACATTTGAGCATGAAGGGAGTACTAAATGCAATTTTTCTTTGCTGAGTGAAAGGGGTATTCGACCATTAACCGCGAGGAGAGCGCGGATCCCAAAACATGGAGGAGCCCTGTTTATGAAACTCTTTGCCCTTTCCGCCGCTTTGGCCGCTTCCGTCTTCGCCGCACCGCTTGCAGTCCACGCAGAGGATCTGACCGTCGGTCTCGCCGCGTCCACGACGTCCATGGACCCGCAGTTTTATGTGGTCGGCCCCAACAGCGCGATGGCGCGCAACATCTTCGATGGCCTCGTCAATCAGGACGCCAAGCAGCAGATTCAGCCGGCGCTTGCCATCTCCTGGAAGACGATCGACGAGACGACCTGGGAATTCAAGCTGCGCCCGGACGTCAAATTCCATGACGGCAGCGATTTCACGGCCGACGACGTCGTGGCCAGTATCAAGCGCATCCCGCTCGCATCGACCAACAGCCCAAGTTCGTTTGCGGCCTATGTGAAGGCGATCACCGAAGTGACGGCGGTTGACCCGCTGACGGTTCGCATCAAGACCGACGGCCCCACGCCGCTGCTCCTCAACAATCTCAGCCGCATCGCCATCCTTCCGGCGGAGATGGAAAAGACGACGACGGAAGAGATGAATTCCGGCAAGGGCGTCATCGGCACGGGTCCCTTCAAATTCGCCTCCTGGACACCGGACGATAACGTCGTTGTCGAGCGCAATGACGGTTATTGGGGCGAGAAGCCCGCTTGGGACAAGGTTACCTTCCGGGTTTTCAAGAATAGCAGCGCTCGCGTGGCCGCCATTCTCGCCGGGGATGTCGATATGATCGAGAGCATTCCGACCGCCGATACCCGCAGCCTTCAAGCATCCGACAAGCTGAAAGTCGTCAATGTCGCGGGCAACCGCATCATGTATCTGCACATGGATCAGGACCGGGAGGAATCGCCGTTCGCCAAGGGGCCGGACGGCAAGAACCCGCTTCTGAAGCCGGAAGTCCGCCGTGCGCTTTCGCTTTCGATCAATCGTGAGGCGCTCGTCGACCGGATCATGGATGGGCAGGGCGTACCGGCCGGCCAGGTCGTTCCGGAGGGCTATTTCGGCTACGATCCGGCGATCAAGGTCGATCCCTACGATCCGAACAAGGCCAAGCAGCTGCTTGCCGATGCGGGTTATCCGGACGGTTTCTCGCTGACCTTTCATGCCTCGAACGACCGCTATCCGAACGATTCCAAGGTGGCGCAGGCGATCGGTCAGTTCTTCAGCCGCATCGGCATCAAGACGGAAGTGGCGACGCTTCCCGGCAGCGTCTATTTCACCCGCGCTTCCGCGCTTGAATTCAGCTTCATCATGGGTGGCGCCGCCGTCGAAACCGGCGAAGCTTCCGGCGTACTTGGGCCTATCCTGGAGACCTATGGCGAGAAAGCGGGGCAGGGCAACCGCGGCCGTTATTCCAATCCGGAGTTCGACAAGGCTTTGAGCGATGCCCGTCGCACGCTGGACGATGTCAAGCGCGAGGAACAGCTGAGGAAGGCGACGGAAATCGCCATGACCGATCTCGGCGTCATTCCGGTCTTCTATCTGGCCAATACCTGGGCGGTCAAAAATGGCCTTTCCTACGAGGGCCGTTCGGACGGTTACACGCTTCCCTACTACGTGAAGCCGAACTAATCGCGGGAGGACGTCCACCATGTCTTTCAGCGGCGTTTTTCCCTACCTCGTTTCGCCGATCGATCACTCCGGCGCGGTCATGGAAGGCGTGCTGACGGATTTGGTGGATCACCTCGTTCAGACGGGTGTCCATGGCCTGACGCCGCTCGGCAGTACCGGTGAATTTGCCTATCTCTCCCAGGAGCAGCGGCGTCACGTCGTCGACACGGTGATCTCGGCCAGTCGTGGCCGGGTTCCCGTCGTTGCCGGCGTGGCGTCGACGTCAACGAGCGATGCCGTCGCGCAGACGGAATACATGATTGAGTCGGGAGCCGACGGCATTCTGGCGGTCCTGGAGGCCTATTTCCCGATCGGCGACGAGGGTGTCGAAGCTTACTTCACGGCGATTGCCAAGGCTGCGAAGGGGCGTCCGGTCGTTCTTTATACCAATCCCCAGTTTCAGCGCTCGGACCTGACATTGCCGGTCATCGAGCGTCTGAGCCATATTGAGAACATCCGTTATATCAAGGACGCTTCCACGAATACTGGTCGTCTGCTTTCCATCATCGAGCGGACGCGGGGCCGGATGGAGGTGTTCGCTGCCTCCGCCCATATTCCGGCCTGCGTGATGATGATCGGCGGGGTCGGCTGGATGGCGGGCCCAGCCTGCATCGTGCCGCGCCAGAGCATCGCCCTTTACGAGGCTGCGAAGGCAGGCGACTGGGCGAGAGCCATGGAGCTTCAGCGGCCTCTTTGGCGGGTCAACGAAATCTTCGCGAAATATTCGATCGCGGGATGCATCAAGACGGCGCTCGACCTGCAAGGCTTTCCGGTCGGAGCGCCGATCGTGCCGCAATCGCCGCTCGGCGAAGTCGCCCGTGCTGAAATCAGCGCGGTGCTGCGCGATGTCGGCGCGCTTTGAACTGTCAATTTCCCGATCGATACATCAGGCAACCATAGAATGACTGCAATTCCGATCATCATCGACTGCGATCCCGGTATCGACGACACGATCGCGCTTCTGACCGCCTTCGTCTCGGCCGAACTCGAAATCCTCGGCATCACCCCTGTCTGCGGCAACCAGCCGCTCGATCGGACGGTCCGGAATGCCCTCCAGGTCTGCGAACTCGGCGACCGGACCGATATCCCCGTCTATGCCGGTTGTTTCCGGCCGATGTTCCGGGACCCCATTTATGGCCAGTTCCATGGCAAGAACGGGCTCGGCAACACCACGCTGCCGGAACCGGTCAAAGTTGCCGAAAGCAAATCGGCGGTCGATTTTCTCATCGATACGCTGACTGCCGCAGCCGTATTGCAAAAGCGCGTCACGATCTGCTGTCTCGGCCCGATGACCAATCTGGCGGTCGCCTTGCGGATGAAGCCGCAGATCGCCGAAGGCATAGAGCAGGTGGTCATGATGGGCGGGGCCTATCGCGAGCCCGGCAACCGGACGATCACCTCGGAGTTCAACGTGCTGGCTGATCCGCATGCCGCGCACGTGGTCTTTGCCAGTGGCATAAAAATCGTGGCGCTCGCGCTCGATGCGACACATCAGGTCATGCTCAAGCCGGAGCACGTTGCGCAGTTTTCCAAGGTCAGCGGACGCATCTCCGAAACCCTAGCGGAGCTGATGGCGTTCTGGGACCGTAACGATGTCCGTCGTTACGGTTCGCGCGGCGGGCCGCTGCACGATCCGCTCGTGATCGCCTACCTGCTCTCCCCCGATCTCTTCGAGACGCAACCCGCTCGCGTGTTCGTGGAGCATGAAAGCGAGTTGTGTATGGGACAGACGATCGCCGACTGGTACGGCAAGAGCGGTCTGGAGCCGAATGCGGAGATCGTCACCCGGGTGGATGCCGACGGCGTGATCGCGCTCTTCCTCGACCGGCTTTCGCGTTATGCCGAGGAGGTCGTGGCATGAGCCTTCAGAAGGTCATCATCGATACGGATCCGGGAGTCGACGATGCCGCCGCCATCCTGATGGCGCTTGCTTCGCCGGAGATCGACCTACTTGGCCTGTCCGTCGTGGCCGGCAACGTTCCGCTGAGCGATGCGGTCGCGAACGCCTGCAAGGTCGTCGATCTATCGGGCCGTGATGACGTTCCTGTTTATGCGGGCGCGCCGGGTCCGCTGGTGAGAGACCAGGTCTTCGGCAAATACGCGCGCATCGGCCCGTTCGGCCATGACTTCGTTACCGATGGCAATATCATGCCAGCCGGCGGGCACGCAGTCGATTTCATCGTCTGCACGGCGCGCGAAGCGGCCGCAAGCGGGGAGAAGGTGACGATTTGCGCGATCGGGCCGCTCACAAATATTGCGCTTGCCCTGATGCAGCATCCCGATGTCGCGCGCGGCATCGGCCAGATTGTGTCGATGGGTGGGGCGTTCGCGGCGCTCGGGCACCGTACGCCATGGGCCGAGTTCAACGTCTATGCCGATCCGCATGCTGCCGAGATCGTCTATCGATCCGGCGTGCCGGTCGTGGTCATGCCGCTCGACATGACGTTCCAGGCGCTATTCACTCAAAGGCATTTCGAGCGCTTTGCCGAGCAGGGCGGGCCGGCCGGCGCCGCGCTTTTCAAACTGTTCACCACCTTCGATCGTAGTGATGTCGACCGCTTCGGACGTCCGGGCGGCCCCATTCACGATGCCACGACGATTGCCTGGCTCATCCGGCCCGATCTTTTCAAAAGTCGAAAGGCCACCGTCGGCGTACAGGTCACTGGCTTCACGAAAGGCTATACCTACGCCGATTTCCACCAAAAGATGAACCTTGCTGCCAAGGCGACCATCGTCACCGATGTCGATGAAGAAGGGTTCATCAACCTGATGGTCGAGCGGATATCGCGCTATGGGCGCGTTGCTCCGCCCGACGCCCAATCGCTGGGAGGCTGATATCTATGAGCGGTTATCTGTTGAGCCGGTCGATACAGACTGTTCTGACCTTGCTTGTGATGTCGGTTCTGGTTTTCGTCGGCCTTTATCTGGTCGGCAATCCGGTCGACGTCCTCTTGAGCCCGACGGCAACGCCGGCCGAGCGCCTTCAGGTTATCCAGTCCTTCGGCCTCGATAAACCCGTCTGGGAGCAATACTGGCTTTTCCTGACGCGGGCGCTTTCCGGTGATCTGGGCAATTCCTTCGTCTTCAACCAGCCGGCGCTTACCCTGATCCTCAACCGCATGCCGGCGACGCTGGAGCTTGCCTTTGTCGCGCTGGTTATGGCGCTGATCGTCGGAATTCCGCTCGGCGTTTATGCCGGCCTGAAGCCGAAGGGATTGATCTCGAAATCGATCATGACCTTCTCGATCCTCGGTTTCAGCCTGCCGACCTTCTGGATCGGCCTGGTGATGATCATGCTGTTCAGCGTGCATTTCGGCTGGCTGCCGGCTTCTGGACGCGGCGATACCGTGCCGGTCTTCGGTGTTCCGGTGAGCCTCCTCACGCTGGATGGCCTTTCCCATCTCCTGCTGCCAGCATTCAACCTGGCGCTGTTCAAAATCTCCCTCGTCATCCGCCTCACCCGCGCCGGGGTGATGGAAACGATGCAGCTCGATTTCGTGCGTTTCGCCAGGGCCAAGGGGCTTCCGGAGCGCCGCATCGTCCTGGTCCATGTTCTCAGGAATACGCTGATCCCGCTGATTACCGTGATTGGTCTCGAGCTCGGATCGCTGATCGCCTTCGCCGTCGTTACCGAGACGATCTTCGCCTGGCCCGGCATGGGCAAGCTGATCATAGACGCCATCGGCGTTCTCGATCGCCCGGTCATCCTGGCCTACCTGATGATCACCGTCGTGATGTTCAGCATCATCAACCTGCTTGTCGACATTCTGTATTCGATCGTCGATCCGCGCGTTCGACTTGAGGGGAATTCGTGATGAACCAGGAGACAGGCACGACCAGCTCGGTCCATGTCGGCAACAATCTCGGCAAGCCGACCGCATCCCGCTCCCCGTTCCGCCAGGCGATCTCGGCCCTGCTGAATGACAAGCTGGCGCTTCTCGGCATCGTTCTGGTGCTGATCTTCGTCGTCGCGGCAATTCTGGCGCCGGTCATCGCGCCTCAGAACCCCTATGATCTGTCGCAGCTCGATATCCTCGACGGGCGCCTGCCGCCCGGTTCGGAAAGCATGAACGGGCTGGTCTATGTGATAGGTACCGACGACCAGGGCCGCGATCTTCTGAGCGCCATCCTCTACGGGCTTCGCACGAGCATCCTCGTCGGCATATCGAGCGCGGCGATCGCGCTGGTCATCGGCGCATCGATCGGCCTGATCAGTGCCTATGCGGGCGGTCGCGTCGATTCCGTGCTGATGCGCATCGTTGATATCCAGCTCAGCTTTCCGGCGATCCTGATCGCGTTGATCTTTCTCGCCATCCTTGGCCAAGGCGTCGATAAGATCATCCTCGCCCTGATCGTCACCCAATGGGCCTACTATGCCCGCACCATTCGCGGTTCCGCGCTTGTCGAGCGCAAGCGCGCCTATGTGGATGCGGCCCGCTCCATGGCGCTTCCCGACAGGCGCATCCTCTTCCGGCACATCCTGCCGAACTGCCTGCCGCCGCTGATCGTCGTGGCCACCATGCGTGTCGCCTATGCCATCATGCTGGAAGCGACGCTCTCCTTCCTGGGCATTGGCCTGCCGGTGACGGAACCCTCGCTCGGCCTGCTGATCTCGAACGGCTTCGAATATCTTCTCTCCGGGGATTACTGGATCAGCTTTTTCCCCGGTCTTGCGCTGTTGCTGCTTATCGTCGCGATCAACCTGATCGGTGATGCCCTGCGCGACATCCTCAATCCTCGGCGGGAGGGCTGAGCCATGATCAAACCGACACTTTCCATATCCAATCTCACCACATCGTTCCGCGTGAACGGCGAGTGGCAGAATGTCGTGCGCGACGTCAGTTTCGACATCGGCGAAAAGGAAACGGTCGCGGTCGTCGGGGAGTCCGGCTCGGGCAAGAGCGTGACGGCCATGTCGATCATGCGACTGCTCTCTCCGGCCAATTCCCGGGTTACCGGCAGGATCGAATTCGAGGGGAAAAACCTGCTCGACCTTCCGCTTGGCGATATGCAGTCCATTCGCGGCAACCGCATCGGCATGATCTTCCAAGAGCCGATGACGAGTCTTAATCCGGTGCTCAAGATCGGTCAGCAGATCACCGAGGTTCTCGTCCAGCACCGCGGCATGTCGGACGCGCAGGCAGAAGCCGAAGCCGTCAGGCTTCTGGAGAAGGTCCGCATCCCCTCGGCGAGGTCGCGCCTCAACGAATATCCGATGAGCTTCTCCGGAGGCATGCGCCAGCGTGTGGTGATCGCGATTGCGCTTGCCTGCGATCCGAAACTCCTGATCGCCGATGAACCGACGACGGCGCTGGACGTCACCATCCAGGCGCAGATTCTGGAATTGATCAAGACGCTGCAGGAGGAAGAGGGCATGTCTGTCCTCTTCATCACCCACGACATGGGTGTGGTTGCCGAAATTTCCGACCGGACCGTGGTGATGTATCGGGGAGAGGCGGTGGAAAGCGGAACGACCCGCGACATTTTCAAAGCCGCGAAACATCCCTATACGCGTGCGCTTCTGTCGGCAGTGCCCCAGCTCGGTTCCATGACGGGAACGGACCGGCCGCTTCGTTTTCCGCAGGTCGACATGGCGACGGGTGAAATCCAGCCGGTGCAGCAAACCGAGGACACGGTGAAGCTGAACGCCGGCCCGATCCTCAAGGTCGATGACTTGGTGACGCGCTTCAATGTCAAGAAGGGCTTCCTGCGCAAGACGGTGGGTCGCATTCATGCCGTGGAAGGCGTGTCACTCGAACTGCGGCAGGGTGAGACCTTGTCGCTCGTCGGCGAGTCCGGTTGCGGCAAATCCACGACCGGTCGTTCGATCATTCGTCTGACTGATCCGACCGCCGGCGAAATCCGCATTGACGGAAAGAATGTGCTCGGCGCCGGCAAATCCGAACTGGCCGACATACGCCGTGAGGCGCAGATGATCTTCCAGGACCCGTTCGAAAGCCTCAATCCGCGTATCCGCATCGGTGAGGCGATCGCCGAACCTATCATCGCACATGGGCTTGCAAACGCTGCCGAAGCGAAGGAACGTGTTGGGGAATTGCTCGAAAGGGTCGGTCTCTCGGCTTCGATGGCGAGCCGTTTCCCGCACGAGTTTTCAGGCGGGCAGCGCCAGCGCGTCTGCATCGCAAGAGCCCTGGCGCTCGAGCCGAAGCTGATTATCGCCGACGAATCCGTTTCCGCGCTCGACGTTTCCGTCAAGGCGCAGGTCATCAACCTGATGCTCGACCTGCAGGAGAAGTATGGACTCGGTTACCTGTTCATCTCCCATGACATGGCCGTCGTGGAACGGATCAGTCACCGGGTTGCGGTGATGTATCTCGGGGAGATCGTCGAGGTCGGGCCAAGGCGGGCCGTTTTCGAAAATCCGCAACACGAATATACGAAGCGCTTGATGGCGGCGGTGCCGATAGCCGATCCGTCGCGACGGCAGACGCGGCGAATTTCCAACGAGGAGATCAAGAGCCCGTTCCGTGCGGCCGACTATGTACCTTCGAAGCGCCTCTACCGGGAAGCCGGGGAAGGCCACTTCGTTCAGGTCGCATAGCAGGAGATCGCGTGATGATCGTCACCTTCGGTTCGCTCAATGTTGATCTCGTCTTTTCGCTCGAGGCCATGCCGCAGCCTGGCCAAACGCTACTGGCGAAGTGTTTGCGCACAGAAGCCGGCGGCAAAGGGGCAAACCAGGCGCTGGCGGCGGCGCGCGACGGAGCTGAAGTGGTGTTCGTTGGCGCTGTCGGTCGTGACCCGCTGGCGGAGATCGCAATTGCGAATCTTGCGACAGTCGCAGATGTCAAACGCGTAAGCCGCGTTTCGGAGCCGACTGGCTGCGCCTCGATTTTCATCGATGCGCAAGGCCGTAATCTCATTGCTGTCGCGGCCGGCGCCAATCTCGCAGCCTCTGCCGGGTCCGTCGACGATGATCTTTTGCACCGAGCCAATATCGTGCTCATGCAAATGGAGAACAATATTGGTGAGACGGAAAGACTCATTCGCCGCGTGCGGGATGCGGGAAAAATGTCGATCCTGAACCTTGCTCCCGCCACCGAGCTTGAGTTCGACCTGCTTTCGCTTTGCGATCTCATCATCGTCAACGACGATGAGGCTGTTGCCTTGGCTGGCTGGTTTGGATGTGAGCCTTCGGCAGAAGGAATCGCACACAGGTTGAACACGGGCGTGCTGCGAACGCTCGGCGAAGACGGGGCTGAAGCCGTCTTCAAGGGGGAGTTTGTCCGGGTCCCCGCCGTCAAAGTCGATGTCAAGGATACGACCGCGGCGGGAGACTGTTTCGTCGGTGTCCTCGCGGCATGTCTCGACCGGGGTCGGACTCTGAAAGAGGCAATGCAGCGTGCCGTTATCGCCGCGGGCATCGCCTGCTTGCGCGCCGGCAGTCAATCGAGCATTCCAACCAGGACCGAGACGGATAGCTTCACGTCGAGTCAATAACGCTACCGTGGTGAGTGGATCACACTGCCCGCGATGCGGAATGGACTTGTGACCACCGCGCCAGCCGTGTCGAACACGAAGGCACCGACATCGCCGGCGCCGGAGCGCGTGCTGTTTTCGAAGGTGGCAAGCTGCGCGCCGAATTTGGCGAGCGATGCATAACGATCGTGTCCCAGCCCATCGGATCCTTGGACGGACGTGATGTCGATTACCCGGAGCTTTTCTTTCAGGGCGACCTCCTCGATAAGGGGGTCGTCGATATCCAGACGTCCGACGCGGGCCCGCTCACCGGCGATCAGGCTGGAGGCCGTCAATGCACGATCGTCTTTCGAGACGAGGAGAGTGATCGGGGTCGCCATCTTGCCGATGTCCTTCAACTGCGATCGGAAGACATCCACGTCGATGTCGGGAGCGGCCAGGATGACGACCAGCTTTTGAAGGATATCGTCGCGGCGCTGGAGCTTGAGCTGGCGTGCCGCTTCCATGACCAGGAACCCGCCCATGCTATGTCCGAAGAGGATGATGCGTTTCGGGCTCCTGGAAGCGGCGAGCGATTTCACCAGGTCTGCGAGTTCGCTGCGCGAATACAAGGTCGCGTCGCGATCAGCGACGTATCCGGCGACCGCGGCAGCCGATGGCCAGGAAAACAGGATAGGCGTGCCCGGAAAATTGGCGTCCGCGGCTATCTGCGCTGTTCTGAATAAAGCCTCCTGATAGCTGTAGTTATAACCATGAACGAATATTCCGATCGAGCCGTCAAATCGTGCCGAGCGCGCCGCTGCCTGCACGAACGCGTCCTTCGGAAGTTGTTTGCGCCCGGTCACCACGAATTGGCGCTCCGGATTCGGTCTCGCCGACGGATAGGTGATGGTGGTGCCCTTCCTGTCGGGAGGCACCGAGAACTCGTACTGCTCGTATGTCAGGTTCTCCGCCCAGGTGCTTCCGTATCCCCCGGTTGTGGCGTCGCGATTCCTGTTGGTTGCGGTCAAGATGGTCACCTGATCCGAGGCGGCCTTATCCAGATGAACCGGACTGAGGACGCTCGACGAAGGTCTCGTGGCGCAGCCCGCCAGGAACATCATGGCGACGGCGATCACGATGTGAGTTTTTGTTTTCAAGAGCTCGGCGATCGTAAACATGGAGGCCTTTCTGCTTATGCCGCCGATTCAGTCAAAATTGGGAGCAGTTTAACAAAAGCAAGAGGTCTCCATTTCAGTCTCGCAGCCATTGCCGGTTGAAGTGTGAATGAGCTTGTCCACAACGACCTGCTGAAATGTTCATTTCCTGTTTACCGTTTTGCAACCCGAGGGTGTCCATGATGAACTTCCGTTGCGAACGGAGGCCCTAATGTTTCGAGTTGTCGATGTGTTTGGACGCAGCATGATCACCTTACCGTCGGGCTGGCAGCGGCAATCTGCGTTATGGGTAGTATAGCCTTCTTCCTGGCACTGGAACGCGCCCAGGAATGCCGTGCCGAACGCCGCGCCTCTTGGCTGGGTCTGAGCGGATTGGCCGGCGGCCTCGGCGTCTGGGGCACGCATTTTGTTGCGATGCTTGCCTATGATGGGGGCCTCTCAATCAGCTTTGCGTTCATGCCGACCGTTTTGTCCGCCGGGATAGCCATTCTGGGCTTCTGGGAAGCATGCACAGGGCTTCTTCTTTGGCCGTCCCGGTCTGGGGCCGGCTGTCGTCACTGGCAGGTCTCGACCGGGACAAGCAGCTTAAGGTTTTGCAAGTCTTGAACTCGGCCCAGACCTTAGCGGCGGACGGGTTGATCCAGGCGCGCGGGCTGCGGATTGAAGTGGATCAGCACGAGAGTACGTCATCTTCGTGGTTCATTCGGGCACCAGACCGAGATAGCTTTCCATCAGCGCGGGGTCATGCGAAAGCTCGGCAGCAGGCCCGGAGCGGCGAACTTCTCCCAGTTCGACCAGATAGCCGTGATCGGCGATTTCCAGAGCGGCGCGTGCGTTCTGCTCGACCAAGAGTATCGAGACGCCGGTTTTTCGCAGTTCTGAGACGATTTCGAGGATATCGATGACGATCTTCGGAGCAAGGCCCAGACTCGGCTCATCGAGAAGCAGGAGCCGCGGCCGGCTCATCAGGGCGCGGGCAAGTGCCAGCATCTGGCGTTCGCCGCCCGAAAGCGTGCCGGCGAGTTGTTTGCGCCTCTCGGCAAGCCTCGGAAAGCGCCCATAGACCTCCTCGCGTGTATCGGCCCGCTCTGCCGCAGAACGAAGGAAGCCGCCGAGATCGATATTGTCCTTCACCGACATGGTGGTAAAGAGTTCGCGCCGTTCCGGTACGAGGCACAGGCCGGCGGCGACACGGGCCTCCACCGATGGCGGTATCGGCTTGCCGTCGTAAAGAGCGGTCCCGCTGCTCGGGATCACGCCCATAACGGCATTCAGCAGCGTCGTTTTTCCCGCACCGTTTGCACCGATCACCGCCACGATGGTGCCGGGAGCCATGGTGAGCGAAATTCCATGGAGAACCGGCGCTCTGCCATAGGCGACGCGAATGTCCTTCAGTTCGAGAAGATTCATGCCGCCACCTCGCCAAGATATGCTGCGATGACGGCCGGGTGCTGCCGGACCTCCGCAGGTTTGCCCTCGGCGATCAGCGTGCCGAAATCAAGCACGACCAGATGGTCCACCAGACCCATGACGAACCCCATGTCGTGTTCGACGAGAAGCACACTGACGCCCTCTTCCTTGAGCTTCCTCAGAAGAGCGGAAAGTTCCTGCTTTTCGGCGTGCCGAAGGCCGGCAGCAGGTTCATCGAGCAACAGGATTGTCGGATCGAGGCAGAGAGCCCTAGCGATTTCAAGGATGCGGATCTGGCCAAGCGCCAGGTCGCCGGCGGGGCGGTGCATGTTGGCACCAAGGCCGACGCGCTCGAGTTGACGTGCCGCTTCGGCAAGAAGTGTTGCCTCTTCCTGCCTTTCCAGATGGAGAAAGCTCTTGAACACGCCCGCAGAACCGCGCAGGTGCGCGCCCAGTGTGACGTTTTCCAGAACCGACATCGTCGGAAGGATCTTCGCGTGCTGGAACGTCCGGGCAATGCCGTGTTTGGCAATGCGGCGCGGGCTCATGCCCGAAAGCTTCTCTCCGCCATAGAAAACGCTGCCGCTCGTCAGAGACAGCATTCCCGTGATGAGATTGAATGTCGTGCTCTTGCCCGCGCCGTTCGGTCCAATCAGACCGGCGATCTGGCCAGCCTTAATCTCGAAACTGACGTCGTTCACGGCGACCAGTCCACCGAACGCCTTTCTGGCCATGTCGATGCGCAACAACGGGGTGCCGACCGCAGGCATGGTGCGTCGCGGCAGCGAACCTGCCGCCGCAGGCTGGCGGGTCGGTCGCTTCGCAGCGAATTTCAGCACAAGGGGCCACAGGCCGTCTCGTGCGAACTGGAGGATTGTGACGAGCAGCGCGCCGAAGACGATCATCTCGAAATTGATCGAGGAGCCGATGAGATCCGGCAGGAAGCGCTGCAGGAGATCCTTGAGGATCAGGACGACCCCTGCACCGAAGATAGCGCCCCAGACATGGCCCGCCCCTCCAACCACAGCCATCAGCAGATATTCGATGCCCATGTTGAGACCGAATGGCGTGGGATTCACCGAGCGCTGCATGTGAGCGTAAAGCCAGCCGGAAAGCGCGGCGACAATGCCGGCCAGGATGAAGACTGTGAGTTTGGCGCGAACGATGTCGACGCCAAAGGCTTCCGCCACCTGGCCGCCGCCGCGTAACGCCCGAATGCCGCGACCAACACGGGAATCGAGCAGGTTGCGGGCGCCGATTGCCGTCGCAATGACAAAAAACCAGATAACATAGTAGATCGACTGGCCACTGAGGAAGCGGTGGCCGGCGAGTTCCAGCGGAGGGATGCCGGAGATGCCGTCGTAGCGGCCGACCAGTTCGACCTGGCCGAAGAGATAATAGAGGGCAAGTCCCCAGGCGATCGTGCCGAGCGGTAGGAAATGGCCGGAGAGCCGTACGGTGATCAGCCCGAGCGGCAGCGCCGTGGCGGCGCCGGCGATCAGCGAAAGCGGCAAGGTCGCCCAAGGAGAAAACCCATAGGCCGTCGTCAGCACGGCGGTCGTATAGGCTCCGAAGCCGCAGAAGGCCGCCTGTCCGAAAGAGGTCATGCCGCCGACGCCAGTCAACAGCACCAGTCCGATCGCCACCAGCGAGGCGAGGCCGATATTGTTGAGGAGTGTGATCCAGAAGGGCGGCACCGGCAATAGGGGTACCAGCGCAAGAACGACGATGGCGATCGCGCCGGGCAGGGTGTGCTTGAGATCTGCCGTCATCACTCACTCCTCCTCATGCAGGCCGGCGCCGAGCGACAGCCAGATCAATACGGGGATGATCAGCCCGAACACGATGATCTCCTTGAAGCTGCTGGCGAAGAACGACGTGAAGGATTCGACCATGCCAACGCCGATTGCAGCGATGGCGGTGACGGGGAAGCTCGCGAGACCGCCGATGATGGCGGCCACGAACCCCTTCAACCCAATCAGGAAACCCGTGTCGTAGTAGATCGTTGTGATCGGCCCGATCAGCACGCCCGAGACTGCGCCGATCGTTGCCGCCAATAAGAATGCCGTCACGCCCGTGAATTGCGTCGGTACGCCAACGAGCCGTGCACCGAGCCGATTGACCGCGGTTGCGCGGAGTGCCTTGCCGAGCAGTGTTTTCTCGAAGAAGAGATAGAGGCCGACGATGATCGCGATCGTCGCGCCATAGATCCACAGGCTTTGGGCGGAAACAAGCAAGGGGCCCACCGCAAAACTGCCGGCGGAAAGGGGACGGGCGCGTAATCCTTCGGCGCCGAAGAAGACCAGGCCCAGTCCCATCATCGCCAGATGGACACCGACAGAGGCGATCAGCAGTACCAGCACGGAAGCATCCGCAAGCGGACGATAGGCGATGCGATAGACGTAAAACCCCATGGGGGCAATGATGGCGACAGTCAGGAGAGCTTTGACCAGGGACGGAAGCGCGAGGGGAGCGATGCCAAGCGTTACGGCGTAGATCGCGGCAGGCAGCGCGAGATTGAAGAGGACGCTCCACAAGATTGCAGCAGTGCTTGTCCCGCGTCGCATCGTCCAGAGGTCGACCAAAAAGGCAAGTAGACCGAAGCATATAAGCAGCGACGCAGTCGCCGGCACGCGGCCACCGTCGAGGAGAGCAAGGGTCAGCGCTCCATAAGCGACGAACTCGCCTTGCGGAATGAAGATGACCCGGGTCACCGAAAAGACGAGCACCAGGGCTAGCCCCAAGAGCGCATAGACTGCGCCATTGGTGAGGCCGTCCTGGATCAGGAAGGTCGCGATCGTTGCATCCAATGATAGTCCCTCGCCTTGCTGGTGGCTTCAATCAGGTCCCGCATCCGGAATTCCGGTTCCCAGGCGCCTTGCTTTGGTACCCCTTACTCGATCAGCTCAAACTTCCCATCCTTGGCCGTCAGCAGCACCACGGCGCGTTCGTCAAGGCCGAGATGATCGTCTGCCTTGTATTCGAAGACGCCCTGGCTGGCCGGGAAGGGACCGCCGGTTTCGATCGCATCGCGAAGCGTATTGCGGAATTCCGATGTGCCGGGCTTGGCCTTTTCGAGTGCCACCGGTATCGCCTTCTTCAGGATCGCCATGGCATCATGAATGTGAGCCCCGAACTGCGTCCGCGTGCCCGCACCAAACTTGGCTTCATATGTTGTCACGTAGTCCATGCCGTCCTTCTTGGTTTCGGCGGTATCGGGCTGTGCCTCGGCAACCATCACCGGTCCGGAAGCAAACACGGTATTGTCGGCCGATGCGCCAGCGATCCTGAGGAAGTCGAAGGTCACCGCGCCATGGGTCTGATAGATGGTGCCTATGAAACCCCGCTCGCGAAGGCCAATCTGCGGCAGTGCTGCGCCCGTGCCGGATGCGCCGATGAGGACGGCGTCAGGCCGGGCGGCCACGATTTTGAGTACCTGTCCGGAAACGGACGTGTCGGGACGCGCGTATCGCTCGTCGGCGACCATTTCGAGGCCATATTCGGCGCCGATCGCCTTATACTGGTTGACCCACAGGTCGCCATAGGAGTCGGAAAAGCCGATATAGCCGAAGGTCTTTGCCCCGTCGGCCCTCATCTTTGCAAAAAGCGTCCTAGCGATAAGGCCCGCGTCCTGCGGCAAGACAAAGGTCCATTTCCCCTTGGAAATGTTTGGCGGGACGGGTGAAGCCGAGAAATGCGGGGTGCTGGCCTCGGCGGCCACACCCGCGACCGCAATGGATGCGGGCGTGAGTGCCGATCCGACGATCACGTCCACCTTATCGTCATTGACGAAGCGCCGGGCATTGGTCGTGGCGATCGACGGATCGCCGGCGTCATCCAGCACGATCACCTTCAACTTCTCGCCGGCTATCTCGGAGGGCCAGAGCTCGACCGAGTTCTTCAGCGGAATGCCGAGCGCCGCCCCCGATCCCGTCGACGAGACCGTGACGCCGATCGTCACATCGGCGAGCGTCGGGTTCCCAAAGGACAAGGCAAGCGCGCCGGCCGTCCAAATAGCAATGTATTTCGCCATGTTCTTCCTCCCTTTAAGCCCGAAAAGGGCTAGCCTTCCGTCACCGATCAGATTGCGGCGCATGCATATTGTTTGAGCGCCGCCGAGATGCCGGGCGACCGCACTAAAGCTGTAATCGCGTTGCGGGCATTTCCGCTCCGTCGATGGTGGATGCCCGGTATCGCGATTGCCATCTCCTCCTCCGTGGTCCCGGGGTTGAGCGCCTGTATGGCCTCCAACTGCGCATGGCCTGCAAGAAATCGAAAGTTCCGGCGGCCTGTCCTGCGAAGAGACACATGTTTCGTCACCGCGGCTGCATGCGCATGGCGCCATCGAGCCGAATGACCTCGCCATTTGCGTATTGGTTCTCGATGAGGAAGCGGACCGCATCGGCGTACTCGGCTGGATCGCCGAGCCGCGCTGGATACGGAACGGCGGCGGCAAGGCTTTCCTGCGTTTCCTGCGGCAACGTGTGGAGCAGCGGGGTCATGAAAATACCGGGTGCCACAGTGTTCACCCGAATACCGAAGCGAGCGACTTCCCGGGCGACCGGCAGAGCCAGCGAAACGATGCCGCCCTTCGCAGCTGCATAGGCCGCCTGACCGACTTGTCCCTCGAAAGCGGCGATCGATGCGGTGTTGACGATTACGCCGCGTGTCTTGTCTTCCCTCTCGGAAGCTTGGGCGATGCGTGCGATGGCAAGCCGCATCATGTTGAATGTGCCGATGAGATTGATCCGGATCACCTTTTCGAAATCGGCAAGTGGTAGCGGCCCCTCTCGACCGAGCACCCGACCTGCTGTAGCCACGCCTGCGCAATTGACGAGGATGCGCAGTCCGTCGCCGGCCGAAGCCGCGCGGTCGAGCGCTTCTTCGGCATCCGCCTCGCTGATGACGTCACCGGCAAGCGCCACGCCGCCGATGCCGCGCGCCACCTTTTCGGCCGCTTCGCCATTGCGGTCGAAGACATGTACGATTGCTCCGCGAGCTGCCAGCATGCGAGCGGTCGCCTCACCGAGGCCGGAACCGCCGCCGGTCACCAATGCACTCGATCCTTCGATTCTCATGCTGCGAGCTCCTTGCCGGCGTAGATGACATCGGGCGTATCCGAATAGAGCGCCTCGACCAGTTCCCTTCGATGCGCGAGCACTGCACGCTGGTTCAGAGAGCCCTTGTCGGTGATCTCGCCCTTTTCGAAGCGCGGTGGCTCCTTCATCAGCAGCATGCGCATCACGCGGGTGGCCGAACCGCTCGCCTTTCGCTGATGGTCTGCAAGTCTTGCGGCAAGCTCTGCGCGTACACTTGGGTGGACAAGCACAGCTTCGTCGTCCAAATCTGCATCGGGTGGAACGAGCTCGCGCAGTGCGGGCATAAAGGGGACCGCCAAGGCCCCCAGTTCCGCTCTGTTCTCACCTGTGATGACCATATCACGGATCAATCCGCCGAATTGGTTGACGAGCTGCGCGCGCAAAACCCCAACAGCGACCCATGTCCCCGTATTCAGTTTAAAGTTCTCCGCGGTCCGGCCGTCAAAATAGAAGCCCTTGGTCGGATCGCCGGGGGCGGCGAACTTCAACGCGTCGCCTATTCGATAGAAGCCCTCCTGGTCGAAGGCCTCGGCGGTCAGCTTCGGATTGCGCCAGTAGCCTGGCGTCACATTGGGGCCTTTCAGCCGCAGCTCATACTTGCCGTCGATGGGCACAAGCTTCATCGTGACACCCTGGGCTGGGATGCCAACGTTGCCGGGGCCCTGCTGCGGATCGGTGCAGAAGATCGCAAAGGGGGAAGTTTCCGTTGAACCGAGGCCCGTGCCGAGCGGCACGCGATGGCCAAGCGTCGTCTCGGCGAGCGTGTTCAGCGCGTCCCAGGTATGCTGTGCCATGCCGGCACCGGCATACATCAGCATCTTCAGGTCTCGGAAGAAGGTGCGGCGCAGCGCCTCGTCCTCGCGCATCGCCCGCACGAGCATCTCGTAGCCGGCAGGTACGTTGAAATACCAGGTTGGCGAGACCTCCTTGAGATTTGCGACGGTTTCGCCGATCAGTGCCGGTGTTGGCTTGCCCCTGTCGATATAGAAAGTGCCGCCGTTGTAGATGACGAGATTGAATACCTTGTTGCCGCTTGCGGTATGATTCCAGGGTGCCCAATCGACGATCACCGGCGGCTCGCTGCGCAGGTACGAATAGCAGTCGGCGACCATTTCCTGGTTGGAGCACAGCATCCGCTGTGTCTGGATCACTGCCTTCGGCGACCCGGTTGTACCGGAGGTGAAGAGGAACTTTGCGATCGTATTGGGACCGACGGCCTCGAAGGCCGCATCGACAGACGGGCCTGCACCCGCCTGAAGGAGGCTATCGAACCGCACGGCATTGCGACGGTCAGGGACGGGATTGCGCGCCGAGACGAACGGAATGTCAGGGCCGAAGGCCGCATCGACCGCCTCGACGAAAGCCATTCCGTCATCGGCGAAGACGAGGCCTGGGGTAATCTGCCGGGCGATATCCTTAAGCTTGTCGAAGTTGGTGGAGAGCGTGCAGTAGGCGGGCGAAAGCGCTGCCGAAGGAATGCCGACATGCTGGGCGGCAAGCGCCATCAGCGCGTGTTCTATGGAATTGTCGGACAGGATGGCCAGGGGGCTTTCGAGCGAAAGACCGAAGTCGAGGAGGGACTGCCCGATCCGTCGTATCCGGTCCAGGGCCTCGCCATAGCTGATCTTGCGCCAACCTCCATCCTCCCTGCGCTCCGCCATCCACGGGCGGTCGGGAGCCACCGAGGCCCAATGGACAAGACGCTCGTTGAGCTTGGCGGGATAGGGCTTGAGCGGATCCTTGCGCCAGATGAGTACGGTGCCATCCTGGCGGGTCTCCCATTCGAGAACCGGCGCCCACAATTCGACGTCTCGTACAGCCTTCCCCGTCATGACTCCTCCCAGACGTCAATCGCGAGAATTCGAACTTTGAGCCGCAACAGCTCCTCCTGAAATTTGTTTACAAGGAAACAATCTCCCTGTAAACAATCAAGTTGACAGGCGACGAGGAGAGCCTGACGTAACGGGAGATCATCGGGCATGGCGGCAGACGGCGCGGAAGGTTTCGTCACCTATGAGTTGAGGGGCGACATCGCGCATATCGGCCTTAATCGCACCGCAAAGCGCAATGCAATCAACGACCGTTTCGTCGAGATGATTGCCGAAGCCGCCGCGCGGGCGGAGCGTGAGGCAAAGGCCGTGGTGATCTTCGGCCATGGCGAGCACTTCTGCGCTGGGCTCGACCTTGCCGAGCACGTGAAAAAGTCGCCGATGGAAGGCGTGCGCGGCTCCCGCCGCTGGCATGCGGTTTTTTCCGGTATCGAGCATGGCGCCATCCCCTGGATATCCGCATTGCACGGTGCGGTCATCGGTGGCGGGCTGGAGCTTGCCGCCTCGACTCATATTCGCGTTGCCGATCGATCGGCTTTCTTTGCACTTCCAGAAGGCCAGCGCGGTATTTTCGTCGGCGGTGGCGGATCGGTCCGTGTGGCACGTCTGACCGGGGTCGCCCGCATGACGGACATGATGCTGACGGGAAGGGTGGTTTCCGCCGACGAGGCAGAGCAATGGAATCTCGCGCAATATATCGTGGATCCCGGCGAGGCGCGGGAAAAGGCACATAGTTTGGCGGAAGCTGCGGCAAGCAACGCCGAGATTTCCAACTACGCGGTCATCAACGCGTTGCCGCGGATCCAGGACATGGCCAAGGAGGATGGCCTGTTCGTCGAATCTTTCATTGCCTCCTTCACGGCGACCAGTCCGCAGGCGGAGGAGCGACTGCGGGCCTTCCTCGAAAAGCGCGTGGCGCGGGTCAAGGCGCCGGGCTCAGCCTGAGGATAATTCCATGGATATGACCGTCCGCACCAAGGAGGAAGTGGCTCTCGGCCGGCTGGAAGATGCGCCAGGCTTCCTGCTTCGCATGGCTCAGCTCAAGGTTTACGAACAGTTTTTCGATCAGGTAGGAGATCATCGCATAAAGCCTGGGGAATTTTCCGTCCTTTGGGTCATCTCCTGCAATCCAGGCATCCGCCAGAGTCTGCTCGGCCAGCGGCTGATGATCAAGCGCGCGCACATGACCAAGCTCATCCGAGCGCTGGAGGAGCAGGAGTTGGTATCCCGGCGTATTCCCGACGCGGATCGCCGTGCCGTGGAGCTATCCCTGACGACCAAGGGGCGGGCGGCGGTCGAGGCGGCCTCGCAATGGTTCTTCGCTTACGAGCAATCGCTTGGGGCAAATCTTTCGGCGAGTGAGCGCGAGCGGCTCATCGGGCTCTTGAAGAAATTCATCGGCATCAAGGCAACTGGCCTATGAACCTCCACGAACTGGTAGCGATCGATATCCACACCCATGCCGAGGAGCCCTGCTGCGGGCCACGCGATGACGGCTATGACGACTTCCAGGCCGGCATGGCGACGTATTTCAAAAATCCGGCGGGTCACAAAGGCATGCTGCCAACGGTCGAAGAGACAGCAGCCTATTACCGCGAACGCAAGATCGGCTGCGTCATCTTCCCCGTGGATGCCGAACGCGAAACCGGGTTTCGTCGCTACGAGAACGAGGAGGTGGCCAGGATCGCCGCCGAAAACCGCGACATCATGATCCCCTTCGCCTCGATCGACCCCGCCAAGGGCAAGGTAGGTGCGCGCGAGGCTCGGCGCCTAGTGAGAGAGTTCGGTGTCAAAGGGTTTAAATTCCATCCCACCATGCAGGGTTTTTTTCCGAATGACCGGATGGCTTATCCGCTTTATGAAGCCATTGCGGAGGAAGGCGCCATCTCGCTCTTCCATACCGGGCAGACGGGGGTGGGTGCAGGGCTGCGGGGCGGCATGGGCATGCGGCTCAAGTTTTCCAATCCCATCCATCTCGACGACGTGGCGGTCGATTTCCCCGACATGCCCATCATCCTGGCTCATCCATCCTTTCCATGGCAGGAAGAGGCGCTCTCGGTCGCTACTCACAAGCCCAACGTCTATATCGATATGTCCGGCTGGTCGCCGAAATACTTTCCGCCGATCCTTGTCCAGTATGCCAACACGATTCTGAAGAAGAAGATGCTGTTCGGCTCGGATTGGCCGGCCATCACTCCGGATCGTTGGCTCGCAGATTTCGAAAAGATCGATATCCGCGACGAGGTCCGTCCTTTGATACTCAAGGAGAATGCGCGCGCACTGCTGAAGCTATAAGCAAGCTTCGCGGCAACCGGGCAGCCTTTGGCTTGCTTGTGCCCATACGACTAACGGCGGGGAAGGTGATGTCCTTCAGCAGGACGCGCGGAAGCGATGCGACCGGGCATAGTTTGCCGTATCTGCAGGACACTTTCAGGCCGACTGCCTGAGTTGTAGCTCGGCCTTGAGAAGAATCCGCCCCGTCATGAGTTCTCCCTGAGGGAGATTGTCAATCTCGCCGAGCTTATGGAGCAACAACTCGATCGCCAGCCGTCCGATCTCGTTGTAGTTCTGCCCAACGGTGGTTATCGGCGGGCAGGCATAGCGAGCAAGCGGGTGGTCGTCGTGGCCGGCGACGCGGAGATCGCAAGCGGCGCCGTGGCCTATCTTGAGACCGGCTTGATAGGCAGCGGCGATTACGCCGAAGGCGACACGATCATTGGCGCAAAGCACCGTGCGGGTCGGAAAGCCGCCGTCTTTCAGGATTCGTTGCGTCTGCTCGAAGCCGAACCGCTCGAAATCCCACGACTTCTGTTCATCAAGATCGATGGTGACCGGTTCCAGGTTGAGCTGGGCCATGGAGTCCAGATAGGCCTGCTTGCGTGTGCGGGCGTTCATGTTGACCGTCGGCATCCCGAAATAGCAGGGCCGCTCGCCTGAACGGCACAGGTAATCGACGATCAATTGGAAGCTCTGCCTGTTGTCGGTGCCGACGAAATAGGAGGTTCCGTCCAGCGGCGAGTCCACATAGACGAGCGGGATGCTTTCTCCGAGTGCGGCCAGCCGATCCTTGTGAGAATCGACGCCTAGTGGAGCGATGATCGCGCCGGCGACATTCATGGACTTGAACGTCTCGATGGCGCGATCCTCCATCTCGGGTTTGCCATCAGAGGACAGGACGAAGGCCAGGAAACCGGCTTCATTGGCGATCAGTTCTATGCGGCGCGTGAGCGCCATATAGAAAGGGTCGGTGGAATTCGGGATAATGATGCCGAGGATATTGGTGCGCCGGCGGTTAAGATTGACGGCGAAGATATTCGGGCGGAAGCCGGATTGCTTGATAGCGACTTCGATCAGGTCGCGGGTCTTGCCCCGTACCGATTTCGGGTCGTTGAAATACTTCGAGATCGTCGGTCGCGACAGACCGACGAATTCGGCGAAGTCTTCCATCGTCCTGATTGGCTTTTCCAAATCGCGTTCCCCCAAAACTTGAACCTCAATTCCGTTGGAAAGCCCGCGCCTGTCAAGCGAAACGCGGGCCGACGGATCCGGTCGGTCAGGCGCGGCACGCCTCGAAATAATCCTCGAGCACGAGGTCGATCGCGCCGAGGATGAGCCCCTTGGCGGTCGGCGCGATCTTTCCGGCGCGAACGCCGGGATAAAGCGCGCCGAGATGCTGGCTGATCATCGTCTCCGGGATGGGAATTTCGCCAAGGACCGACAGCAAGGCCGAGACGGCCTCTGAGATCCGAGCTTCCGGCCAATAATAGCGGATACGGTCGCTATAGGAGTAATGCCGCTGCAGATGCTGTTCGGCGGGGCTTCCGTGATAGTACTTGTTCCAGTTGCCCGGGTTTTCGACCATGACCGCTTCGGCGACCGCCATCAGCGTGGATCGGCGGCTTTCCGGCATGAGGAAAGCGGCGATCTGGTCAAGACCGTAGAGCGCCTCGCGAAGGGCGAAGGTCAGGCCGGGCCCGACCTTGAGAATGGCGAAACCATCGGTAACGAGTGCCTTCAGGGCCGCTCGGGTCTGGTAATCGGTGGAATGGGCTTCAAAGACGAGGTTCGGCAGTTTTTTAAGGCATGCGCTGAGCGATTTCGCCTGTTCGGGGTTGTAGGCGATGACATTGTGATTACCGAACTCGACCCCCGGCTGGACGACGGCGCCGACGACGCGATCGAAGGCCGATCCCACACCGGCTCTTTCGAAGGCCTCCGCATGAACCTTGACCGTCTCGATGGCAGCTTCGGGCCTGGTCACTTCCAGGACCTCCAGTTCCTCCATCGCGCCGCCGGGGATAGGCACTTCGGTTCCGACGATATAGACAGGCCTCGTGGTCGTCGTATTCCCGATCTCGTCCTCGGCAGCGGCGGCAAGCCGGGCAGCGCGTTCCGCCGTGATCTCGTCGGGAAGTGCCACCGGTTCGCCGGCGCATCCCATGCTGGTGTCGAGGTGGAGTTTCGTGAAGCCTGCCTTTGCATAGGCGCGGATCATGACGTCCGCCCTGTCCATGGCCTCGGCAGCGGATAAGGACTTCCAGGGATTGGGTCCTAGATGGTCGCCTCCGAGGATCACCCGGTCCATGGCAAAGCCGGTCTTCGCCGCGATCTCGCTTACGAAGCGATGGAAATGCGCGGGCGTCATTCCTGTATAGCCGCCGTCCTGGTTCACCTGATTGCAGGTCGCCTCGATGAGAAGCGGCGAGCCTGCCTTGGCCGCATGCAGCATGGCGGCCTCGATCACGAAGGGATGTGCCGAGCATATGGACGGTATGCCGCGGAAACCGGCGGAGCGGTTGCGCCAGGTCGCAATGTCGAGGAGATGGTTCTGCTGCATAATGACTTGGTTCTCTTAAGCTTGAAGGAATGCTTGGAGTTCGGCGCGCGTGGATGCGCCCTCCATCGGTCCTGTTTTGGTGACGGCGAGCGCGCCGGCGGCGTTCGCATAGCGAAGCGCCTCTTCCGGCCTCGCGCCCTCGAGCCAGAAGGTGACGAAGGTGGCGCCGAAGCAGTCGCCCGCCCCGGTGGGGTCCACTTCCTCGACGGGGATGCTCGCAAGCCGCACCGTGCTTTCGGCGTCATGATAGGTCGCACCGGCAGCTCCCTGCTTCAGTACGATCGCCTTGATGCCCTTGCCCAGAAGCTCCTTGATTGCGGCATCCTCGGTCTTCGCCTCGCTGAACAGGAAGAGTTCCTCGCCGCTCGGCAGGAAGATGTCCGTTTCGGCGATCACCGTCTGCAGCGCTTCTCGCATACCCGGACTGTTGAGGATCTCGGGGCGGAGATTTGGATCGAAGGAGACCGTCCCGCCTTTCTTCTTGATGGAGTGGAGCGCGCAAAGCACTGTGTCGATGACGCTTGGCGCGTAAAGCGAGGTGCCCATCACATGCAGGTGGCCGGCCTCGTCGATCAGCTGCGCCGCCGCATCGGTGATCTCTATCCTGCCGCAGGCGCTATGGCGGATGTTGAAGACGAAGGCGCGGCTGCCATCCTGCCGGTAACGGACGAAGGCACTGCCGGTCGTGCCGTCCGGATCGACGGCAATGCCGGTGATGTCCACGCCATCGGCCGTGAGCCGATCGAGATTGACGTGGCCGAAGTCGTCATCTCCGACGGCCGAGATGATCGCGCAAGGGTGCCCGAGCTTGCCGACCTGGTCGACGAAGATTGCCGGCGCGCCGGAAGGGAAGGGGCCGATCAGGGGCGTGGCCGAACGGAAGCCGTTGCCGCGCTCGGTGGCGATGATCTCGACGAGGATTTCGCCGATGGTCAGTATCTTGGTCATTGTCTGTCGCCTACTGCCTTGCGCGTTTTGCGCGAACGTCCAGCCAGACGGCGACGAGGATCACGAGGCCCTTGACGATCAACTGGTAGAAATACGGGACCGACAGCATGTTCATGCCGTTGTTCATGACGCCGATGATCAGCGCGCCGATGAGCGTGCCCACCATGGTGCCGACGCCGCCGGCAAGGCTGGTGCCGCCGAGTACGGCAGCGGCGATCGCATCGAGCTCGTAGCTCATGCCGGCATTCGTCTGCGCCGAGTAGAGGCGGGAGGAAAGCAGGACGCCGCTGACGGCGGCCATGAGGCCGGAAATCATGAAGATGGTGATCTTCAACCGGTCCACCTTGATGCCGGAATAAAGTGCCGCCTCCCGGTTGCCGCCGGTGAGATAGGCCCGCCGCCCGAACGTCGTCTTGCCGAGCAGGATCTGGTTGGCGATGAAGAGAAGGACGACGATCCAGATGATGATCGGCAGGCCGAGGAAGCTTTCGGTGCCGATCGCCGTCCAGGTCTCGTCCATGATCATTGCCGGCGCGCCATTCGTGGGCAAGCTGACCAGGCCGCGATAGATACCCATGGTCGCGACCGTGACGATGAAGGACGGCAAAAGCAGTTTGGCGGTCAGCACGCCATTGATCAGGCCCATGAAGGCACCGGCAAGCAGCGTCAGGACAAGCGCCGGCGCAAAGCCCATGCCGAAGGCGAAGCATTGCGCTCCCACCATGCCGGCAACGGCGATGATCGAACCGATCGACAGGTCGATCTCGCCGAGCAGGATCACCCATGTCATGCCGAAGGCAGCGATCGCGATGACCGCGACCTGCTGCAGCACGTTCATGAAGTTTGCGACCGACATGAAACGGGGGTTCATGACCGAGAAGATCACGCAGAGGATGATGAGGGAGAGGAAGATGCCGCCATACTGCTTGAAAATCTTCAGCAGCATCGCGTTGGATGCCGTGTTCGGGTTCATGCTGTCAAACCTGTCGCAAGGGCCATGATCTTTTCGGGATTGAGGTCACCACCCGCGGCGATGCCGGAAAGTCTGCCTTCGTGCATGACCGCGATGCGGTCGCTCATTCCGAGCACTTCGGGCAGTTCCGACGAGACGAGGAGGATGGCCGTTCCCTCCGCCGCCAGCTGGCGGATGATTTTGTAGATTTCGAACTTGGCGCCGACGTCGACGCCTCGGGTGGGCTCGTCGAGGATCAGCACCTTGGGCCGGGTGAGCAGCCACTTGGCCAGCACGATCTTCTGTTGATTGCCGCCGGAAAGCGCCCCGGCCGGCGTGTCGAGCGAACCGGTCTTGATGGCAAGCCTGGCAACTTCGGAAACGGCAGCCTGCCGCTCGGCGCGGCGCCGCAGGAAGCCGAGTTTCGAGGCGAAATCCTTCAGCGCCACCATGGAGATGTTGTTTTCCACGCTGTGGCTGAGGACGAGCCCCTCTTCCTTGCGGTTCTCCGTCACGAAGCCGAAGCCGCTTTCGATTGCCTTCACCGGTGAATCGAGGACGATGGGCTTACCGTTCAGACGCACAGTGCCTGCCGCTTGGCGCATGCCGAAAAGCGCATTCATGATTTCGGAGCGGCCGGAACCGATCAGGCCGAAAAATCCGAGGATTTCTCCCGGGCGGACCTCGAAGGAAACCTCCTCGAATTCATCATCGCGATGGAAGTTCTCAACGGACAGAATGGGCGCAGTCGCCATGTCGGGCGCGGCCGAGATGCGGGGAGGGTAGATTTCCTCCATCTTGCGTCCGACCATCAGGGAGATGAGCTCGTCGATCGTCACGTCGTCGCGCTCTCTTGTGGCGATGTATTCTCCGTCGCGCATGACGGTGATGTCGTCGCTCAGCCGCATGATCTCCTCCATGCGGTGAGAGATGTAGATGACGGCTGCGCCGCGCTTTTTCAGGCGCGCGATGATCTCGAACAGGATCTCCGCCTCGCTGTCGCTCAACGAAGACGTCGGCTCATCGAGGATGACGATCTTGGCTTCGATGCTGAGCCCCTTGGCGATTTCGACCAACTGCCGCTGGGCGATCGAAAGATCGCCGACCTTGGCTTCCACCGAGATAGGCAGCCCGAGCTCGCGGACGATTTCGGCAGCTCTGCCGTTGAGCTTACGGTCGTTGATGAAACCGGCCGTCGCCGGTTCGCGGGTCGCCAGTATGTTCTCGGCGACCGTCATGTTGTTGCAGAGGCTGAGTTCCTGGAAGACGATCGTCAGCCCGAAAGCGGCGGCGTCCTGCGGGTTTGCCGGATGATACGGCTTGCCTTCGAAGCTGATGCTGCCTTCCGTCGGCTGGTAGATGCCGGCCAGGATCTTCATCAGAGTCGACTTGCCGGCGCCGTTTTCTCCAAGCAGCGTGTGAACACGCCCCCGGCGCACGTCGAGATGCATGTTCTTGAGCGCCGCGACGGGGCCGAAGGTCTTGGAGATGTCGGTGATCTTGAGAATGGTATCGGCGGTGGGCGCAGCCATTGCGGCCTCCTTCTCATTCCTCGCCGGGGGGGG
>NZ_JBHFJG010000009.1:71017-84786 GCF_057559155.1 Rhizobium moroccans
GGGTTGGGACGCGGGACCGCCATGCTTCGAACGGTCATCGCCGGTAGGCGAGCCGTCTTGGGAGAAAGTTATTTCTTGGTATAGACGCCCGGAACGATCGGCTGCTCGGCGGGGACTTCCTCGCCGGCAATGACCTTGACGGCAGTCTCGACGGCGGTCTTGCCCATCTGATCGGGGAACTGCTGGATCACACCGACCATGACCGGATTGCTGTCGACGGCCTTGCGCGCCTCTTCCATTCCATCGAAGCCGATGACCTTGACCTGCTCTTCCAGTCCGGCTGCCTTGACGGCGACGGCTGCGGCAAGAGCGGCGTCGTCGCCGAAGCCGAAGATACCGTTGATGTCGGGATTGGCCTGCAGCATGTTCTGCGCGGCGGCGAGTGCCTCGGCTCGGGTGATGCCGGTCTGCTGGGCGACGATCTTGACGTCCGGATGTTCGCCGATCGCCTTCTTGAACCCTTCGATGCGGTTCACGACGGACTGGACGGTCGGATAGTCGATGATCGCCACATTGCCCTTATCGCCGAGCTCCTTGGCCATCAGTTCGCCGGCCTTGACGCCGCCGGTGAAGTTATCGGTGCCGATATGCGAGGTAACCTTCACGCCTGCGGCCGGCACGTCGACGGTGATGACCTTGATGCCTGCCTTCTCGGCCTTGGCGATCGCGGCCACGACGCCCTGGCTGTCGACCGGCGAGATGATGATGACATCGACGCCCTTGACAATGAAGTCTTCGACGTCGGCGAGCTGCTTGTTGAGATCCTGATTGGCGATTGAGACCTCGAGCGGAACGTTCTTGGCCTTGGCTTCAGCCGTCATCGCATTGGCGAGCTCGATATAGAAGGGATGCTGCTGCGTCAGGAGCGAGGCGCCGATGCCTTCCGCATAGGCTGCGGCTGCGGACATGGAAAATGCTGCGGACAGTGCGAGCGCAGCGGCGATTTTCTTGATGGACATATTTCCTCCCCAGGAAAGATGGGCACGGGGCCTTTGATACTCTGCACCCGAGGCGGCCCTCCCAACCTCGAATGCGGTGGAGTATTAGAATATCAAGTTTACGCGTGTCAACTTTTAAATATGTACGAGAAAAGAAAAATATGATCGCGAGCGAATTGTCATTAAAGTTTGCCGATCCGGCACACTGGCAGGAGGCTGGGTGTTGCACACCGGTTTAATGAGGAAGGCTAGCGCGACCGGTGAGGCTTTTCCGGTGCGTTCGAGGCTATTCGGGCCGACCGAGACGGTTCTCGTCGTCGATCAAGGTGAGCAGTGCGGGAAGACTTTCACCCCAGGTCCAAAGAACGAGGTTCAGATCCTCTCTGGTTGCGCCGGGAGCGAAACTCCTGACGAGCAGGCCTTGATAGCCGGCGGCGACAAGCCGTCTGGCAAAACCCTGCGTTCTGGCTTCGCCACCTGATTTCATCTGATCGCGCCATGTCGCGTCTGAGATCGCGGCGGCACCCATTCCTTCGGCCTGAAGGGCATCTTCGTCGCGGCCGTCGAAGACGCGCTCGAAAACAGCTTCATATGAGACCAGTGTCGTCGGCTGCAGATTGCCGACCTGATTGGCTTCGCGCAACGCTGTAAGAACCGACAGGGAGGTATAGAGCGCCGGCATTCCCTTGGGGTTGAACCGGCCGCCGTAAAGTTCCGCTCCACGGCCTAAGAGCGGCTGCCGCGCATAGACCGGGTTCAGCGCCCGGTAGAGTTTTCCTTCATATCGCATCGGCCAGGGCTATGCATGAACGCCGGCATCGACCGCGTCGATATAGTCGAGGACCTCGTCAGCGCGTCCATCGCGAACCAGCTGCATGGCGGTCTGGCCGGAGAAGCCGGGCAAGGGCTCGGAGCGGTACCAAGCATAGGCCATCAATGCAGAGCCGAAGCGCGGCTCGACCTTGTTGACGACCTCGACCATCTCGCGCAGGCGCCGTTGCGTCTTGCCGGAGCGGATGCGGTCCTTGCGTTGGATAGCGTCCTTGCCGAGCCCGGTGGTACGGGCGATTTCCTCGCTTGTCGTCCGGAAAGCATCCGCAATCTTGCGTGGCGCGAAGAGCCCGTCGTCTGCATATTGGGCGAGACCCATTTCTCTCACTCCATGTTCGATTGCCAATTATTATGACGTTATATAGCGTCAGTAATGGCGGAATTCAACTGAATCAGCGAAGGGCGGGAAAGAGCGGGTTCTCTAAGTCGGTTTCGACGCGGGTTAAATTCTGCAGCCACTTGTCCGGAGGCAAATCGGGGCGCGGTGTTGTCGGAAATTCCCTCTGAGGAAAATTGCACACGCGTACATTCTGTCATTTGGCTGTTATGCGGCGCCCGTAAATCAAGCCTCGTTGATGATCCTTTCAACGCTTCCGCGGCCCCGGCACGACCGATCTTTGCGGCCCGGAAGACACCGTTTTCTTCTCGGGGGTTGGCTATGACCGTTCTTTCAACATGCAAGTCCGTCACGCTCGCGGCCGTTCTGTTGGCCTCGACCGCCGCATTCGCGTCTGCCAAGGACGTGACCATTTCCGTCTGGTCGGGCGGTTCCGGACCGAACGACAACTACCGCGTCGATGCGATCGAGATCGCCGCCGGCCTGCTCGAACATGAAGCCGCCGTGCGTGGCGAAGAACTGAATATCACCGTTCAGAAGACGCCCTATTCGGGCTGGGAGGAGTTCAAACAGGCCCTGACGCTTGCGGCCGAAGCCAAGAAGGCGCCGAACATCGTCGCCACCGGCCACGAAGACATCGGTCCCTGGGCACAGGCGGGTCTCATCGTGCCGGTCGAAGACTATATCGATCTCGATAGCTGGCCGATCAGCGACATCTATCCCAACCTGATGGAGATCTCGTCCTTCAACGGCGCTGTCTACGGCATACCGCAGGACGCCGAATCCCGACCGTTCTTCTTCTGGAAGCCTCACATGAAGGCGATCGGCTACAGCGATGCCGATATCGAAGCCCTGCCGGCCAAGGTCGAAAGCGGCGAATATTCGCTGAAGAACGTGCTGGAAGACGCCAAGAAGATGCAGGATGCCGGTCTCGTCCAGGCGGGCTACGGCTTTTATCCGCGCACCAACAACGGCCCGGACTATTGGCAGTTCTACACTTCCTTTGGCGGCGTGATGGAGGAGGAGGGCAAGCTCGTCTTCGACAAGGCCGCGATGGCCCGCACCTATCAGTATTTCGTCGATCTCGTCGCGGCCGGCGTCACCAAGAAGAACCATATCGGCATGCCGGGCGATCAATGGTGGGCGGAAGTCGCGTCCGGCAAGGCCGGCATCTGGCATGGCGGCACCTGGCACTATGCACGCCTCGTGAACCAGGAAGGCCTTAAGGACTTCTTCGGCAATGTGCAGTTCACGCTGATCCCGGCGGGCGAGGGCGGCAAGGCCAATACGCTCACCCACCCGCTGACCTATCTCCTGATGGCCGGCCACGACGAGGAGACGACGCAGATCGCCGCCGATCTCGTCAAGATCGCGTCTGAACCGCGCATCAACGCGCTGCACGCCATCAAGTCCGCCCATCTCGGCATTTCGGAAGCCGAGACGAAGGTCGATCTCTATGCTGCCGACCGCTGGGCGAGCGAGGCGACCGCCCGCCTGCTGCCGCATGCCAACGCCATGCCGAACAATGCGGATTTCGGCAAATACTGGACGATCATGTGGAAGAATTTCGAAGCAAGCTGGACCGGCGCCAAGACGGTCGATGCTGCCGTCAACGATGCCGAGGCGGAACTGAAGTCGACGCTCGGCGACGCCATCATCATCCGCTGACGCCGGCCGCGGGCGGCGTCTTACTCCGCCGTCCGCCTGCTTTGCTTCCAGGGCTTTTTCCATGAGAACATCGCGAACGCTCGGCCTCGTCATGATCGCGCCCGCGGCGATCATGATCCTGCTGTTCTACCTCATGCCGGTCATTCTCACCGGAGTCTTCTCGATGACCAATATGAGCACCGCGACGGGCATTTCCGGTGGCGCCTTTCAGGTCACGCAGGGCGCGGTGAACCGGCTGCGCACCGAAATGCCCGAGATCGCGGACGCCATTTCCGAACCGCGTTTCGTGATCGACGAGGCAGGCATCGCCGCGGTCGAGGCCGCCGGCCTTGCTTCGGCGATTGCCGCCGAGTTGCGGACGGAGCATCTGGGGGAGGTTCATGCGTCCCGGCGCGAGGCGGAGCGGATGATCAAGGCTCTCAAGGAGCGGCCATCGACGCGTCAGACCAAGCAGATTTCGGACTTCTTCAATCGCTCGGTCATCAATACCCGCTTTGAAAGCCGGGAAGCGCTGATGGAAGGGCTGAAAAAACTCGGCGTGACGCTGACGCCCGAGCAGCAGGAGGCAATGGCGAGAGCCACCTATACCGGCTGGGTCTGGACCACCGATAATTTCCGGGTCATCGGCAATTCTCCCGATATGGCCCAGGTCTTTGTCAACACCGCCTTCTATGTCGCGGTGACGCTGCTTCTGTTCAATGTCGGCTACGCGCTGTTCCTCGCCGTCACGACGCATTACATGCCGGCGACGACCGCATCCATCTTCCGGGCCATCTGGCTCCTGCCGCGCATCACGCCTGTCGTGATCTACGTGCTGATGTGGAAATGGCTCACCTGGGATAGCGGCTTCATCTCCATGTTCATGGGCCAGTTCGGCCATCCGCCCAAGAACTACCTGCTCGACAGTGCCTATAACGCCTGGTTCTTCGTGATCCTGATCAACGGCTTCATCGGCGCGTCCATGGGCATGCTGGTCTTCTCCTCGGCGATCAAGGCGATCCCCGAGGCGCAGTTCCATGCAAGCGAGGTGGATGGTGCCAGCCGCTGGCAGCAGATCCGCTATATCATCCTGCCGCAGCTTCGCTGGCCGATCCTGTTCGTGACCTGTTACCAGACGTTGTCGCTGCTCGCTTCCTTCAACGAAATCCTGCTTTCGACCCGCGGCGGGCCGGGGCGGGCGACCGAAGTGTGGTCGCTCGCCGCCTACCATACCGCGCTCCAGAACTATACCGGCAATCTCGAATACGGGCTTGGCGCCGCCATGGCGCTGGTCCTGGTGGTGATCGGTGTGATCCTCTCCCTCATCTACCTGCGCGTCTTCCGCTACGACACGCTGATCTCCAAGCCGTTGATCGAGGATTGATGATGGCCCAAAAGCGCCGCACCTCCGCGAACTTTTCCAGCCTGCCGGTGATCCTGCTGCTTGGGCTCATCAGCCTGCCACTGTTGCTGATGTATGCCTATCTGTTCATCGATACTGTCACGGATTCTCAGGCAGGTTCGCTGGTCCCCAGCCAATTCACGCTGCGCCACTGGAGCTTCCTCTGGGAAACCAAGACGGGCAAGCCGAACATCTGGCGCGTGACGTTCAACACCTTCATCTTCGCCAGCAGCATCACCGCGGTCATCCTCCTCGTTTCCTCGATGGCCGGCTATGTGCTGTCGCGCCTGAACGTGCCGGCGCGCGGCGTCTTCCTCGCAGGCGTCATGGTGCTGCACGCCTTCCCGTCTGTGACGCTGATCATCGCGATCTTCGTCGTGCTGCAGTGGATCGGGCTCTACAATTCGCTGATCGGGGTGATCCTGGTCAAGGCGGCGATCGATCTGCCGCTCGGCATCTGGCTCATGAAGGGTTTCTACGACACCGTCCCCTGGGAGATCGAGATGGCCGGCCTGGTGGACGGCGCTTCGCGCTTCACGGTGTGGCGCAGGCTGGTGCTGCCGCAGATCAAGCCGGCGATCATGGCGCTTGGCCTCTTCTCCTTCCTCACCGGCTGGAGCGAATTCATCCTGCCGCAGGTATTGGCGCCGGGGGCGCAGGTGCAGGTTCTGTCGGTCTATCTCGCAGGCCTGATCGTCGACGACAACAATTTCGATTTCGGGACCTTCAAGGCCGTTGGCGTCTTCTACGTCGTGCCGGTCCTCATCCTCTACGTCTTCTTCCAGAAGCATCTCATGAACATCTACGGCGGAGGCACCAAGGGCTGATGCGTATCCTGCTCGAAAAGTTTTCAAAAAGCTTCGGGTCTACCAAGGTTATCGAGGACATGGATCTCGACGTCGGCTCCGGAGAGATGCTGGCTTTGCTCGGCCCTTCCGGCTGCGGCAAGTCCACCACGCTGTTTTCGATCTGCGGCATCCATCGGCCGACTTCCGGCCGCATTCTCTTCGGCAACAAGGATGTCACCGACTTGCCGAGCCAGGAGCGCAATGTCGGCGTCGTCTTCCAATCCTATGCGCTCTATCCGCATATGACGGCTGCCGAGAATATCGGCTTTCCCCTGACGGTTCGGCGGGTGGCGACCGCGGAGATCAGGAAGCGGGTCGCGGAGATCGCCGCGCTCGTCCATATCGACAATCTGCTCGACAGGCGTCCATCGCAGCTTTCCGGCGGCCAGCAGCAACGCGTGGCGCTTGCCCGCGCGCTGATCCGCCGCCCGGACGTGCTGCTGCTTGATGAGCCGCTCGCCAATCTCGATGCCAAGCTGCGGCTCGAAATGCGCTCGGAAATCCGCCGGCTGCAGAAGGAGACGGGCATCACCGCCATACTGGTCACCCACGACCAGGTGGAAGCCATGTCGATGTGCGACCGCATCGCCATCATGAAGGCGGGCGAGATCGTCCAGATCGCCACGCCGTCCGAAATGTATAACGATCCGCGCACGGCTTTCGTCGCCGGTTTCCTCGGCAACCCGCCGATCTCCTTCCTGAAAGGCACGGCGGAGCAGGGCGAATTCGTGCTTGGCGATGGCAGTATCAGACTGCCGCTTGCGGCCCTTTCCGGCATGCCGGACGGCACGCCGCTGATGCTTGGCGTGCGGCCGGAGCATTTCGGCAATGGGGGCGATGTCCCGGTCACCGGACGGATTTCCTTCGCGGAGACGCAAGGCCGGGAAAACCTCTATGACGTGATGTTCGCGGACGGCTCGGTGCTGCGATCGATCCAGCCGGTGCGCGGCGATCTGAAGCCGGGCGACGACGTGCGCTGGAACCTCGACAGCAAGGCGGCCTTCGTCTTTGCCGAAGACGGCCGGAGGCTCTGACCATGCGGGATTTCACGGTGTTCATGGAGCGCTTTGGCTGGCCGGAAAACAAGGGAAGGCTGCCCTTTTGCATCGGTCATCGCGGTGCGAGCGGCCACATAACGGAAAACACGCTCGCGGCTTTCCGCAAGGCGGCCGAGCTCGGCGCCGAGATGTGGGAGCTCGACACCCAGATGACGGCCGACGGCGTGGTGGTGGTCTGTCACGACGATCATCTGGAGCGTGTCTTCGGCAAGGATTTGCATATTTCGCAAATGACATTCGCGGAGCTGCGCTCGGCCGTGCCGGCCGTGCCGAGTTTCGAGGAGGTTGCCGCGCTTGCCCGTGAGACGGGCTGCGGGCTCTATGTGGAGCTGAAGCGGCCGAGCACAGGCCCGCTCTGCTGGCGGCACCTGAAGGAGGTAGAGCAGCGCTTCGCCTGCCTCGGATCGTTCGATGTGGCGCAGGTGCGCGAATTGCGGGACATGGGCTGCGACTATCCGCTCTCGGTGCTGATCCGCGTTGGTCATGATCCGCACGAGCTCGGCGAGGAGGCCGGCGCCGATATCCTGCATCTGTGCTGGGAAAGGGCGAGCGACACGCCTCAGGAATTCGTCACCGGCGAACTGATCGAAAGGGCTTTTGCCGATGGCAAGGAGCTGGTGCTCTGGCACGAGGAGCGGCCGGAGGTGCTGAAGGACATCATGGCGCTGCCGGTTCTCGGCATCTGCACCGACCTGCCGGACCTGATGCGTGCGAAGGGGACGAATGGCGCGATCCGGGAGCAGCGCCGGGTTACCTCCTTCGATGTGGCGCGTGCGGCGGGCGTATCCCGCGCCGCTGTTTCGCGCGCCTTCACGCCAGATGCCAGCGTTTCTCCCAAGACGCGGGAAAAGGTCTTCCAGGCGGCCAAGGAGCTCGGCTATCGGGTGAATTATCTGGCGCGCAGTCTCACCAACAAGCGTTCCGATATCGTCGGTCTCGTGGCGGCGGGCTTCGACAATCCCTTTCGCATGCAGCAGATCGAGCACCTGGCGCGGGCGCTTCTGGCGCGCAATTTCCGGCCCATGCTGCTGCCGACCTCGAAGGAGGCGGATACGTCCGCCGTAATCGGCCAGTTGCTGCATTACGCCGTCTCGGGTGTCATCGTCACCTCCGATGCGCCGCCCTCCGACATCTGCGAGGAATGCGCCGCCGAAGGCGTTCCGATCGTGCTCATCAACAAGGGAGAGGATTTCCCCTTCGTCGACCGGGTTGTTTCGGATGACCGGATGGCGGGGCAGATGGCGACCAATCATTTGCTCGAAGCGGGCGCCGAACGGCTTGCGGTCGTGGCCGGCACCGCCGTCTCCTATTCCGCGCGGCGGCGGGCGGAAGCCTTCCTTGCGCGCTGCGCAGGGCTCGGTATCGAGGCGCGGCTGGTTCCGGTCCCGATCAACGGCTACAGGGATGGTTTCGAGGCGGCCGAGAGGATTCTGGAAATGGAAATCGACGGCGTCTTCTGCGTCAACGACTACATGGCCTGCGGGGTGTTGGACCGGCTGGCGCGCGATCTCGACCGAAGCGGCTCGCCGCCGGTGCGCATCATCGGCCATGACGACATTCCCCAGGCGAGCTGGGGCGCCTATGAACTCACCACTTTTCTGCAGCCTTGCGAAGTGCAGGCGGAACAGGCGCTCGATCTTCTGATCAGCCGGATCGCCGAACCGGAGGCGGTCGCACGGGTGGAGTTCACGCCGATCACGCTCATCAAACGAAGAAGCGCATAGATGGATTTCATGTTCGACAATTCGACCCTTCGGGCGCGAGCCGAGACCGCAGTATCGGTTGCGCGCCGGGTCGGCAAGGACGTGGCGCGGTTCCGCAGGGAGGCGATGCCCGGAACGCTTGAGGTGGAGAACAAGGGCCCGCAGGACTTTGTGACAATCGCGGACCGCCGCAGCGAAGAGGCAATTCGTTCCGCCTTGCTTGCGGCCTTTCCCGAGGATGCCTTCATGGGAGAAGAGGGTGGAGGGCGCTCCGGCGACGCCGGAACCTGGGTGGTCGATCCGATCGACGGCACGACCAATTTTATCCGCGGCTTCCGCCATTGGGGCGTGTCCATCGCCTTCGTCTCGGACGGCGAAATCCAGGTCGGCGTCATTTATGACGCGGCGCAAGACAGTGTTTTTCATGCGATCCGCGGCGAGGGCGCCTTCAAGGAAGGCGTGCCGATCGCTGCCGCGAGGACGACCGATCCCACACAGGCGATCGCCATCTTGGGGCACTCACGTCGCACGGAGTTCGAGGATTATCTTGCCATCTCCCGCCGGCTCTACGAACGCGGCATCGATTATAGGCGCATGGGGGCGGCGGCGATCGGTCTCGTTCGCGTGGCGGAGGGCATCGCCGATCTCTATTACGAGCGGCATCTTTCGGTGTGGGACATGCTGGCCGGCGTGCTAATCGCGCGTGAGGCGGGTGCGAAGGTGGCGGTTCCGTCGCTTGCCGAAATTCTGACAGGAGGCGGGCCGGTGGTCGCCCATGCTCCTCAGCTGGAAGCCGAATTCGCTTTCCTGATGGAGATGGAGGGCCTTTTGGAGGAGGCGGGTTAGGCCGCTTCCGCCAGCTTACTGTTCCATGCGCGTTCGGTGGCGGGGGCTTCGTCCGTGGTGATCTGGTCCGGCTTCAGCTCGATCAGCCCGGAAAACTCGCGCCATTCCGCATCGCTGAATCCGGTTTCCGGGTTCTTCAGATTGTAGGTCCAGGCATCGACGAGCTTACCATGGTCGTGGCAGAGGCCGATGAGATCGAGCCCGTCGCGAGCAGCCTGAAGAACGAGCTGCCAGGCGAGATAGATCGTATCCGGCTCGGTGGGGCCGGCGAGATCCGCGACAAGCTCGCGCTCGGCTGCCGTCAGTCCTTCGTGGCGATAGATTTCCACCAGTTTGTCGGTCGGATCTATGCCGCGCCGGAGACCGGGAAGGCGATCCTTCACTGCGAGCACGAGATCGAGGTCCGCCGCGCTGATGATGATCTGCGATCCGGCATCGCGGAAATGGTCTGCGATATGGTCCATGCCGCTCTCGCTCACCGTGGCGAAACCGTCCTTCATATCGAATTGCAGCAATGCATCCGGATGCGCTGCATCGAGCATGGCCGCAAGGTCCTCGCTCAGTGTCAGGTCATGACCGCCATCAATCATGCACAACCCGCGCAGTTCGGATACGGAGGCCTTGCGGACAAGTCCGTGCCCGGTCGTCTCGCCTTGGAGTTCTTCATCGTGGAGAACCACGAAACCGCCGTCGCCCCGGACCCTCAGATCGAGCTCCATCGAGGCGCCGAGCCGGAAGCCTTCGGCCATGGTTTGGCGGCCGAACAGCGGATCGGAAAAGCTGCGGCGCAGTCGATGCCACTTCAGCCGGGTCGGGTGCCCCAAATGGGTTATGGTCAGGCCGGGAAAGTCCGTCATGATGAGATCCGATCTCGCGAATGTTCATCCGGCGCAATGCTCTAGGCGCAGGATGTGTCATGCATGTAACAGCTATCGCGCATCCATGAGAATGCGCTAACCGCGACTGTCAAAGCAGTTTCGGCTTGGAGGGGGCGGGGCCGGAGGAGCGCCGTTCGACGAATGTCGAGGCGAGCAGAACCCGGCGGGCCGGCAGAAGGGACTCGCTTTCGGCGTTTATGCGTTCGATGAGCAGTCGCAGGGCGACCTCTCCCATTTCCACGCCGTGCACCTTCACGGTCGTTAGATTGGGCGCAATCTGGGTTGCCGCCGAAAAATCGCCGAAGCCGACTACCGACATATCCTCCGGAATCCGGTAGCCGAGAGCGAGCAATGCCGAGACGGCGGTGAGCGCCAACCCATCATGGGCGCAGAAAAGCGCCGTCGGCGCCGCACCTTTGGCTTGAAGATCTCGAAGCGCAGGGACGAACCCGTCATTTTCGTCGAACCACATCTGGTTGAGCTCGATGCCGCCATGCGCCTCGACGCGCTCCCGAAGGCCGTAATATCGCTCCAGCCGACCGCGGTAGCCCGGCATTCCATGGATGAATGCGATGCTTCGGTGGCCGAGGCCGATGAGATAATCCCCAACCGCGGCACCGGCCTCGTGATCGGTACCCCCGACATGGTCGGCGGCCTCCAGGGGATCGACCCAGCCCATGCGCACCGCCGGTACGCCGGACGCTCTTACGATATCCAGTGTGGCCTTCTCATGCGGGCCGACAAGTATGAGCCCGGCGCTGGTTTCGGCCATTTCGGCGACGCGCTCCACATCATGGGTCCATTGCAGCCGAATTTGTCTTCCGGTGCGGTGGGCTTCGCGCTGGACACCATCCTGTATCATGTGCCGCAGCTCGCTGTTTATGATGTCGACATCATGGAAGACGATGCCGATCTCGCTTTGCGGATCAGCCGAGCGGCTTCGCCTGTATCCCAGTTCCAGGGCTGCTGCTTCGACCCTCCGCCTCGTTTCGGCGCTGACGCCATCCTTTCCCGAAAGCGATCGGGATACGGCGAATTTCGAAAGCCCAGTGTGCCGGGCAATGATTTCCAAGGTCACTTTTGTCATCAGGGTTTCTCGGCGGTGGTTTTTTGCGGGGCGGATTCTCGGGCGCTGAAAATCCCAGCTTAGCCCTCTTTCCACAGAGGATGACGAAGTTTGAACATAACGCTTTACCTAACAAAAATATATCTTCAAGCTAACTTTATCGGAAATAGGAAGCTAACGAAAGCGCCGTTTTCGAGTCCGGTACGCAAGCGTCTTATGAGGAGGATGGCCGCGTACCCTCGTCGAGGAGGAACCCATGCGCGAATTCACTCGTCGTAATTTTCTGGCTGCGGGAACCGCAGCCGCCTTGTTGCCCTGCTTCCCGTCTCATGGCTTTGCAGCCGAACCCGTGGAGCCGGATACGCTGAAATCGCTTGTCGAAGCGGGCAAGCTTCCGCCGGTCGCCGATCGTCTTCCGATCAATCCAATGGTGGTTACGCCGCTGGAAAGGGTAGGCAAGCACGGCGGAGACTGGAACAGCGCCATCGTTGGCGGCGGCTCGCTTTCGATGCTGTTCCGGTACCAGGCCTATGAGCCGCTTTTACGCTATGCGCCCGATTGGTCCGGCGTGGTGCCGAACGTTGCCGAGCACTATGAAAGCAATGCGGAAGCGACGGAATTCACCTTCCGCCTGCGCAAGGGCATGAAATGGTCGGACGGCGCTCCGTTCACGACCGAAGACATCATGTTCTGGTACGAGGACGTATTCTCCTACGAGGGATTGAACGACGTCGGGCAGAACCATTTGACGGCCGGGGGCAAGCGTGCCCGTTTCGAAGCGGTGGACGATGTAACCTTCAAGGTCCTGTTCGAAAAGCCCAACGGTTTGTTTCCACTGCGTCTGGCCTGGGCAAACGACGATCAGACGACCCGCGCTCCGAAACATTATCTGAAGCAGTTCCACGCGAAATATAATCCCAATGCCGAGGAAGAGGCCAAGGCCAAGGGCGCTTCGGGCTGGATCCAGCTTTTCCAGCGCGAGGCAGGCCTTGTCGTCGACAACGAGTTCTTCCAGAATTCGAGGCGGCCGGTGATCCATGCGTGGAAGATGACGGTTGCGCCCGGCGAAACCACGGACCGCGCGATTGCCGAGCGCAATCCGTATTATTGGAAGGTCGATCCGCAAGGCAATCAACTGCCGTATCTCGACCGGATCGTCTATCAGATGGTCTCCGATCCGCAGGTGCTTCTGTTGAAGGCCATGCAGGGTGAAATCGACCTGATGGACCAATATATCGCCACTCCTGCCAACCGGGCCGTTCTTTACGATGCGCAGCAGCAGGGTGGCTTTGGTTTCTATACGCTGAACTCCACAGAAACCAACGAGATGGTGTTCCAGCTCAACCTCAACCATCCGGACGAGGCAAAGCGGAAGCTTTTCAACAACAGGGATTTTCGCGCAGCACTTTCCATGTCGCTCGACAGGCAGGCGATCATCGACACCGTGTTCATCGGGCAGGGAACCGTGTCTCAGCCGGCGATCCGGCCGGAGGATCCGCTCTACAATGAGCGGCTTGCGACGCAATATACCCAATACGATCCCGACGCCGCCAACGCGCTTCTGGATGCAATACTGCCGAACAAGGACGGTGAGGGCTTCAGGCTCGACGAGAACGGCCGAAGGGTGACGGTGATCTTCGAGATCGACCAGGCGCGCGCGACCTTCCTTGATATTTTCCAGCTGGCTCTGCCGATGTTCCAGGCGGTCGGGGTGGATGTCCAGATGCGGACGATGGATCGCTCGCTTTGGGAGGTGCGGGTGCGTCAAGGCATCGAATACGATGCGACGGCCCACCGGTTCGGTGGAAATGGCGGAATTGCCGCCATCCTCGACCCGCGTTACTTCCTGCCGAATACCACCGAGGCGCTCTATGCCAAGGGTTGGCAACTCTGGTATCGCGACCCGTCCTCCAAAGGTGCGGTCGAGCCGCCGCAGCCGGTTCGCGAGGCGCTGGCGCTCTACGATCAGGTTCTCGGCTCGCCCGATCCCGAAGAGCAGAAGCGGCTGATGGCGCAGATTCTCGAGAGTGCGGCGGACCAATTCTACGTATTCGGCATCTGCCTTCCAAGCGACAGCTACGGTGTGGTCAAGAACGACATGGTGAATGTCGCGAAAACCATGCCGAATTCCTGGGGCTATCCGACGCCGGCACCAGCCAATCCCGAGACCTTCTTCAAGGCCTGACCTCCCGCGCCGCCCCCGCCTCCGTGGGCG
>NZ_JBHFJG010000009.1:84806-164901 GCF_057559155.1 Rhizobium moroccans
CGGGGGGGGGGCGGCGAAACCCCTAACCTCAGGCGGCGTCGGAAACGGCGGCGACGGCACCTTTTTGCCATGGAAACCCGCATCATGCTGAACAGGACGAATTCCTCCCCGACCGAAAGCCGTTCCAGGGAATGGTACAGATCCGCAACCCGCTGGACCCAGCTTACATTCGCGGAGGACGATCCGGCGCGCTACGATCCGGAGTTCTGGATCGACCTTTTCCGAAGGACGAAATCCAACGCGGTTTGCCTGTCGGCCGGCGGCTATATCGCCTATTATCCGAGCGATATTCCGCTGCACTACGTTTCGAAGTTCATCGGAGATAGCGATCCCTTCGGCGAGATCGTCGAGGGCGCACGCAGGTTAGGCATGCATGTCATGGCACGCGTGGATCCGCATGCCATACATGAGGAGGCCGCATGGGCGCATCCGGAATGGGTCGCGATCGACAAGGACGGAAATCCGCGGGAGCACTGGGCGTTTCCCGGTATCTATGTGACCGATGCGCTGGGAAGCTATAACCGCGATTTCACCACGGACGTCATCCGCGAGATCGTCGAGCGCTATGACATCGATGCGGTTTTTGCCAATCGCTGGCAGGGACATGGCATTTCCTACAGTGAAGAGAACCGAAAGCGCTTCCGCGACGAAACCGGCTTCGAGCTGCCGCTTGCCGCCGATGCAACGGATCCGGCATGGCAGGCATGGGCTGCGTGGCGCCGGCGCATTCTCACGGACCTCGTCATCCACTGGGACGAAACGGTCAAGGCGATCCGGCCGCATGCGTCTTTCATTCCGAACATGAGCGGCTCCTCGCTGATGGAATTCGATCTCTCGCTGATCCAGAAGCACTGCCCGATCCTTTTCGTCGACCACCAGGCGCGCCGGGGCGTGGAAGTGGGCTGGTCGGCAGGCCGGAACGGCAAGAGGATTCGCGGCACGTTTCGCGATCGTCCTGTCGGCCTGATCACCTCCATCGGCCCGGAGGAGGAATATCGCTGGAAGGATTCCGTGCAGAGTGGAGAGGAAATCAAGCTTTGGATCCATGACGGGATCGCCCAGGGGCTCTTTCCGTGGTTCACGAAGTTCAACGCCTGCGTTCCCGATCAGCGATGGGTCAAGCCGGTCGTGGAGGCCTTCAATCTGCATGCGGATATAGAGCCTTGGCTGGAGAACATGCAGCCAACCGCCGAGATCGCCGTTATCGATCCCTCGACCACACTGCGCCACTGGGCTCCCGAGGAGCGGCATCTCGCCGAAAGGAACGATCTCGGTTTCTATCATGCGCTGGTAGAAGCCCGCATACCGTTCGAGTTCCTTTCCGATCAGGTGATGACCCGGGAGGAACTGGATCGGTTCAAGCTGATCATCCTGGCCAACGCCACGTATCTGTCCGATGCGCAGTGCGAGGCGATCGATGCCTACGTCAGGCGCGGCGGCTCGGTGGTCGCGGCCAACGAGACGTCGCTCTACGATGCCGCCGGAAGACGACGTGCCGATTTCGGCTTGGCGGAAACCTTCGCCGCGTCGATGACCGCACCGGCGCGCGGCCCGGTGAAGAACACCTATATCGCCCTTTCAAGTACTCATCCTCTGAATGACGGCTACGAAGGCGCCTCGCGCATCATCGGGGGCACGCGGCTGATCGCGGTGGAACCGAAGGAAGGGGTGAGCACGCCGTTCCTCTATGTGCCGGATTTCCCGGACCTGCCGATGGAGGAGGTCTATCCACGCGAGGAGCCGAAAGGCGCTGCAATGGTCGCCCGCGACACCGGCTACGGCGGCAGGACCGTCTACATCCCGTGGAATATCGGCGAAATATTCTGGGAGGTCCTGGCCCCCGACCATGGCAGGCTGATCGCCAATGCCGTGAACTGGGCACTCGGGAAGGATCATCGCGTCACGGTCGAGGGAAAAGGCGTTCTCGACATCGCGGTTCACGAGAGCCGGGAGGCGCTTGCGGTCTGCCTTGTCAACCTGACCAACCCGATGATGATGAAAGGGCCGCTGCGGGAAATCTTCCCCATCGGTCAGCAGCGTGTTTCGGTGGCGTTGCCGCAAGGCTGTAAAGGCGCCTCCGCGCGGCTGCTCGTCAGCGACCAGGAGTGCATCTGCAGCGCAGTTCACGGCCGGGTCGAAATCGAAATACCTTCAATCGAGGCCATGGAGGTGGTCCATCTCACCTGGAAATGAGATGCATGCGAGGAGGGAGGAGAAATCATGCTCGCCTACATCATCCGGCGCGTACTCTACATGGTTCCGACACTGTTCGGCATGTCGTTGATCGCCTTCATGATCATCCAGCTTCCGCCCGGCGACTACCTGACATCGCTCCTGTCGACGATGGCGGATGGCGGGCAGAATCTCGATGAGGCGACGATCGCGCGCCTGCGCAGTCAGTACGGCCTCGACCAACCGGTCTATGTCCAATATCTCGTGTGGATCACGGGAATTCTGACGCGCGGCGATTTCGGCTATTCGTTCGAATGGAACCAGCCCGTATCGACCCTCATCTGGGAGCGCATGGGTTCGACCCTTCTGATTTCGCTGGCGAGCCTTTTTCTCGTCTGGGCGATATCCCTGCCGATCGGCATCTATTCGGCGGTGCGCCGCCATTCCTTCGGCGACCATGCCTTTACTTTCCTCGGCTTCATCGGCCTTGCGGTGCCGAACTTCATCCTTGCCCTGACGCTGATGTATGTCGGGTATCGTTTTTTCGGTCAGAGCGTCGGCGGCATATTCTCGCCTCAGTATGCCGACGCGCCGTGGAGCATGGCCAAATTCCTGGACATGCTGTCCCATATGTGGATTCCGTTGATCGTCATCGCCATGTCCGGCACGGCGGCGATGATCCGTGTGCTCCGCGCCAATCTTTCCGACGAGCTGAGCCGGCCCTATGTGGTGACCGCTCGCGCCAAGGGGCTTCCCGAGTACAAGGTGATCCTGAAATACCCGGTTCGCATCGCGCTCAATCCGTTCGTCAGCTCGATCGGGTGGGTCCTGCCTGATCTCGTTTCCGGGGTCACCATTACCGCGATCGTCCTCAATCTGCCGACCGCCGGTCCACTGCTGCTTCGAGCCCTGGTCGGCCAGGACATGTATCTCGCCGGCAGCTTTATCCTGCTGATGGGCGTCCTGACGCTGGTCGGAATGCTCATCTCGGACATCCTGCTTGCGGTGCTCGATCCGCGCATCCGGTTCAACTGATATCGAGAGGATCTGACCCATGTTGGCTGACAGCAGACCTCTCCCGTCCATTGATGCCGGTCCGGCGATAAGTCCCCTGAAACCGGGAGGTTCGATTACGTCGGAGGCCGCCGCCGGGCAATGGACCCTCATCCGGCACCGCTTTTTCCGCAACAAGGTCGCGGCATTCGCGGGATGCGTTATCCTGCTTCTCTACCTTGTCGGCGCATTCGCCGAATTCCTGGCGCCTGGGCTGCCGAATGCCTCCCGGCCGCAATATACTTTCGCACCGCCGCAGCGCATCTCCTTCTTCGCTCCGACGGCGGGCGGGGGGCACGAATTTCTTCCGCATGTGAAGGGTTACCGCATCGAGATCGAGCCGCAGGCCTTGCGTCGGACCTTCGTCATCGATGAGAACAAGGTGATACCCATCGGTTTTTTCGTCGACGGGCCGGCCTACAGGCTTTGGGGAATGATCCCCATGAAGACGCATCTTCTGGGTCCCCTCGACAGCCGTGAACCCATGTATCTGCTGGGATCGGACCGGCTCGGCCGCGATCTGCTCAGCCGGCTGATCTATGGGACGCGAATATCCATGTCGATCGGCCTTGTGGGCGTCGCGATCTCGCTCACGCTCGGCGTCGTCTTCGGAGCGATATCCGGCTTCTATGGCGGGTGGGTCGATACCGTCATTCAACGGATCATCGAGATCGTCAGCGCCATGCCGACGATCCCGCTTTGGCTTGGTCTGGCGGCTGCTATCCCGCTGACCTGGTCGCCCTTGTCGGTTTACTTCGTGGTGACGCTGATCGTCTCGCTGCTCGGCTGGACAGGTCTCGCCAGAGAGGTGAGAGGACGTTTCTTCGCCCTTCGCGGCGAGGATTTCGTCACCGCGGCGCGTCTCGACGGTTCCCGGGAGCGCCGGATCATCTTCCGTCATATTCTGCCGTCGCTGACCAGCCACATATTGGCGGTGGTGACCTTGGCGGTGCCGACGATGATCGTCGCGGAAACCTCGCTTTCCTTCCTGGGCGTCGGTCTGAAGCCGCCTGTGGTGAGCTGGGGCGTTCTCTTGCAGGATGCGCAGAATGTCCGCTCCGTCGCCACCGCTCCGTGGCTTCTGATCTGGCCAAGCCTGGCGGTCGTGACCGCCGTGCTTTCCTTCAATTTCTTCGGCGACGGGCTGCGTGATGCGGCCGATCCTTACGAGAGCTGAGAGGCGACATGACCATGCGGGACACCATGCTTTCTGTTCGCAACCTCTCTCTCGACTTCCACCTCAGGACGCACATTCTGCATGCCGTGCGCGATGTCAGCTTCGATCTGCGGCGGGGGAAGACGCTCTGCCTGGTCGGCGAAAGCGGATCGGGCAAATCCGTGACCGCCCGGGCATTGATGCGGATCATCGATAAACCGGGCCGACTTGTCGGCGGGCAGATCCTTCTCGATGGCCCGGACGGGGTGGTGGACATCGCTGCCCTTCCCGAACGCGGCCGCGAGATACTTGCCTTGCGTGGCGGGCGGATAGGTCTCGTATTTCAGGAGCCGATGAGTTCGTTGTCCCCGGTCCATACGGTTGGCTCGCAGATCATGGAGGCCATACGGCAGCATCGGAAACTCTCAAAAAAGGATGCTCGCGTCCGCGCGGCCGATTTGCTGCGGCAGGTGGAGATTCCCGATCCCGAACGCATGCTTGACCGTTACACGTTCGAGTTTTCCGGCGGTATGCGGCAGCGCGCCATGATCGCCATGGCGCTCGCCTGCGACCCCGATATCCTGATTGCCGACGAGCCGACCACGGCGCTCGACGTTACCACGCAGGCGGAAATCCTCGACCTCATCAGGAGGTTGCAACAGGAGCGCGGCATGGCGATGCTCCTGATCACCCATGACATGGGCGTCGTCGCGGAGACGGCCGACGACGTGGCGGTGATGCGCTATGGCCGGATCGTGGAAAACGGTCCGGTGGACCGGATATTTCACGCTCCGACGCATCCCTATACGAGACAGTTGCTCGATGCCACGATGAAGCTGGAAAGAGGCGCGGCCGGATCTCCGGCGACCGCGTTGTTCGAGGCGAAGGCGGTCGAACCCGTGATTTCGGTACGCGGCCTGACCAAGTCCTACGGTTCGGTCGGCAAAATCTTTGGTTTCGGCTCCGGAAATGGTGGCGCACTGAAGGCGGTCGATAACGTCGATTTCGACCTTTACCCAGGCGAAAGCCTCGGTATCGTCGGTGAGAGCGGTTCCGGCAAGACGACGCTCGGTCGTCTCGTTCTTCGCATCACGGAGCCGACATCGGGACGCATCACCTACAGAACGGCCGAAGGGCGCGAGATAGATGTAACGGATCTCAATAAGGCGGAGCTGCGGGCCTATCATCGCGATGTCAGGCTGATATTCCAGGACCCTTTCGCTTCGCTCAATCCCCGTATGACGGTAAGGCAGATTATCGCGGATCCGCTTCTCGTTTCCGGCAAGATGACGGATCGGCAGGCCGGTGAGAAAGTAGCCGAACTGCTGAAGATGGTCGGCCTCGATCCGTTGGCCATGGAACGATATCCGCATGCGTTTTCTGGCGGACAGCGCCAGCGCATAGGAATTGCCCGCGCGCTGGCGCTCGAGCCGCGCGTCATCATAGCGGATGAAGCGACCTCGGCGCTCGATGTCTCCATTCGCAGCCAGATTCTCGATCTGTTGCTGAGCATTAGGCAGCGGCTCGGCTTGAGTTTCTTATTCATCTCGCATGATATTTCCGTCGTCCGCTATTTCTGCGACCGCGTGGTGGTCATGCATAAAGGGCATATCGTCGAAACAGGCGATGCGGAGACCATCTGCACCGATCCATCCGCGCCATACACGCGCCGGCTGATCTCCTCGGTTCCCAACCCGGACCCTCGCAACAAGCGCATGCTCCACCGCATGCGTGCGTCCTCGTGAAATTGGAAAAGTGCATGCCGAAATCCGGCGCGATCCTCTTCATGCTTTGCACCAAATGATCGGGTATCTTTTATCGAGCGCCTTGCTTGCGTTGCGCGTGATGGCGGCGGATATCTGATGACATCCAGTCGGTGAAAGTCATAGCGGAGAGTTCCATGAATGTTGCTGCGCATGCCAGTTATCTCCAGAATCTCAGCTCCCGCGCCGGCGAACACAGAACTTTTTCGTGGTCTGACGGGCGCTTCGACGTGGCACGCCGCGGCTATACGGAATTCGTGGAAGGCGCCATCCGTTCCTCCAGTCACCTCATCATGGCTACACTTGAAGGCGGCGCGGCCCGCCACCGCTATGTGACCGATTGCGGATACAGTTATGACGGGATCGATGCCGCAGGCTGTGCCTCTCTTCTGCCGGCCCATACGGAGCGCCGTCTCAGGTTGGAGGCAGTCTCCTGGCGGTGGGCGAGCATCGCGATCTCACCCGACCGGTTCCGGGAACTGACCGACGGTGCGACTATCCGCGCCTTCAGCACTCGGGAAGATCCCTTCCTGGTTTCGCTCCTTGGTCAGCTCGCCTGGCACCAGGAGCAGGATGGCAAACTGGACATCACATATGTCGACGCGATGTCCCTGGCGCTCGTCCAGCACCTGAGGCTCCGCTACGGAAATGAAAATGCTCCGATCGTATCCCTACCGGGAAAGCTTCCTTCCTGGGGGATCCGCCGGATTAGGGAATATGTCGAAGCCCAGCTTCCGGGCGAAATCCGCGTCGCGGTGCTGGCAGATATACTGGGTCTTTCTGAAGGTCATTTCCATCGCGCATTCCGCGCGACGATCGGACGAACGCCGCTGCAATTCATAAACGAGCTGCGGGTACAAAAGGCGATTCAGATAATGGGCGAGCGCCCGACGAGCGTCACTGAACTGGCTCTGTCGGTCGGCTTTTCAAGCCCGACACATTTTGCGCGCGTGTTCCACAAAGTGGTCGGATGTTTCCCATCCGAATACCGTCCTCACTAAGATGTGTGATGGAAAGCAAGCGGTGCCTTCCGAATATGTCAGTTCCGTGCGGTTGAGATCAGGATCGTGAGCGACGGTTGCCCGCGAAGATCTTAATTCTGCGGCCTTTGCAACAGGCACGGAGACTGACATGACGGGAATTCAAAGGCGAACAATCTTGCAGGCGGCAGGTGCAGCCATAGGCGCTCTCGCCACCGGATCGCTGAGCGGCGGGCGCGCATTTGCCCAGGCGACTGGCGATCGGCCCATTATCAGGCGGGCCATCCCGAAGACCGGAGAGCAGGTTCCGGTTATCGGCCTCGGCACCTTCGAGACCTTCGACATACTGCCGGGCGAGCCGCGCGGGCATATCCGCGAGATCATCCGCCGCTTTCATGAGGCCGGTGGGCGGGTGATCGACACCTCGCCACTTTACGGCATGTCGGAGGTGAGTGTCGGAGACTTCGCCACCGAACTCGGCATTGCCGACGACCTGTTCATCACCAACAAGACCTGGACGACTGGCGAATGGCTTTCCGACGACAGCCATTCGGAAGCCCAGTTCCGCCGCTCGATGGAACGGCTTTGGCGCAGTAGGATGGACGTCCAGCAGGTGCACAGCCTGGAGAACTACGATCAGGTGCTGCATCTCCTCCGGCGCTGGAAGGACGAGGGCCGGGTACGCTATGTCGGCGTCACGCAGTGGAGCCCCGAATACTACGCCACCATGGAGCGACTGATCCGCACCGGCAACCTCGACTTTGTACAGGTAAATTACACGATCTTCTCGCGCCAGGCAGAGGAGCGCATTCTGCCGGCCTGCGCGGACAATGGCGTTGCCGTGCAAGTCAACATTCCATTCGAGAAGGCGCGGCTCTTCACCAGCGTGCAGGGCAGGCCGCTACCTGAATTCGCGACCGAGTTCGGAGCAGAGACCTGGGCGCAATTCTTTCTGAAATTCATCATTTCCCATCCGGCGGTGACCAATGTGGTTCCGGCGACCAGCAGCCCCGATCATCTGAGCGACAATATGGGTGCGCTTTATGGCGATCTGCCGGATGAGGCCATGCGCGTGCGGATGGTGCAGCACATGGAAGGGATCGAAGGCTTCGCGGAGACATTGAAGCAGCCGCCGTATCCAGGCAAGAACTATGGTGGCGTGGTGACTTGGCCGTTCAGGAGAGCTTGAGCCATGTCTCTTCGGTGCGCAATCCATCTTCTTCTGGGAACCGGGCTTGTCATGGGACTTGTTTCCACCGTCCGCGCGGAAGTGGGCGGGCGTGTAACTGTCGGAGATTTCGAGATCGACGCGACGGAAGTCACCATCGGCCAGTTCCGGGAATTCGCCGACGCCACCGGTCTCGAAACTGCCGCCGAGGAGTCCGGCGGAGGTTTCGAATGGGGTTCGGGATGGGAGCGACGTGCCGGCTGGACGGTCTATCGTCCTTTCGGGAGCGATGCGGCTTCCCTCGACGAACCGGCCGTTCATGTCAGCTGGCATGAGGCATCCGCCTATTGCCGTTGGCGTAACGGCCGGCTGCCGACAGCAAAGGAATGGCGTCTTGCCGCCTACCACGAAATGCGAGAGGCACCGGTCGGCTTCGAAACCGGCCGTCTTTATCGCTATTCCTCCGGCGAGACACCCGACGGCATGAACACGCGGGACGCAGACCCATGGTCTCGCCACGCACCGGTCGGATCGACGCCTCCCGGCGTTAACGGCCTCTACGACATGGGAGGAAATGTCTGGGAATGGATCGCCGATCGGCGCGGCGCAGACGCGCTGACCGCCGGCGGCTCCTGGTGGTATGGCGGCGATCAGACGACGTCGGAGGCCATGCAATGGAAACCGGCGGACTTCTACGCGGTCTATGTGGGGTTTCGTTGTGCGTACCAGCCGTCCTGATATCGGGCCGAAAACCCACCGAACGCAGCCATCGGTCGACGCCGCATCGAAGTTCGGCCTGAAGCGGCTCGACTGCGACCCGCCAGTCGATATCTGCTGGGGAACAAATGACCAAAAATCGGCCCTTCGGCACCTTCACGAAGATTACCGCTTCGGAATCTCCGCGTCGGGATATTGGATCAGTCGGTATCGCGGGGTAGACCACGTCATGGCGCCGGGTCGCCTGCAATTTGCAGAGCCTGGGGAAACGAGCCTCTGCGCGTTCGATGGGCAGGCCGAAGCAAGCTACCGCGTCATCGTCGTGAGCCCGGCTTCACTTGCGACCATTGATGAGGAGATTGAGGGGCGGCGCTCCCACCCTCCGCATTTCCGGGATCATCTTGTTCCAGATGCGCCGGGATGGCGATCATTCGCCCATGTTCACGCTGAACTGACAAAGCCGATGAGCAGGCTGGAGTCTTCTTCGATCCTTCGCGGCTTGATTGCTGATCTACTTATCAGGAACGTCAAGCAGTCTCCGAGGCCGGTTAAGCGTCATGACAGGGGACTGCAACTTGCTCGCTGTTTTCTGAACGACCAGATTGCGGCCAATCCTTCGCTCGCGGAACTGGCAGCCCTTGCTGGCTTAAGTCCATTCCATTTCTGCAGGCTCTTTCGCCAGGCGTTCGGATTGCCACCGCATGCCTACCAGAACCATTTGCGCATCGAGCGTGCCAAGCAGCTCTTGAGAAGCGGATACCCGGCTGCCGCGATCGCGAATGATTTGGGGTTCAGCGATCAGAGCCACTTTATTCGCCATTTCCGGCGCCAGGTTGGCATGACACCGCAAAACTACGTGCAGGGTTGGCTAGATTCTGGGTGAAAGCAGATCCTGGCTTCTGGAGCGTTGCAGCTTCGAAAATCAGAGCAACCGCGGTTGGAAAAGTCTGAGATGTCCAGGAGCCGTTTAGCCAGCGCCCATGGCGGCGATGCTGTGAACAGTGTCTCCATCTCCACAGCCGTTGCTAAGGCGCCCACTCTTCAACGCCGGTCGGCATGGAGCGAATGCGTAGCACGTCGCGCTTCGGCGGCACTTTAAACAGCCGGCCGTACTCGCGGGTGAACTGCGACACACTTTCGTAGCCGACGTCAAAAGCAGCACTGCTCGCCGAAAGGCCTTCGTCCAGCATCAGGCGGCGCGCCTCGATCAAGCGCAGGCGTTTTTGATATTGCCCCGGAGACAGCGAAAGCATCCGCTTGAAATGCGTGTGAAATGCGGTCAGGCCCATTCCTGCTGCCGCGGCGAGGCGTTCGGTGGATATTCGGGAGCGATATTCGGCCCGAAGAATGGCGACGGCGGCGGCCAGACGGTTAGCGTGGCTCGCGGGGTCGCAGAGCGTTGCCAATTCGGGACCATGTTTCCCCGACAGAAGCCAGAAATGCAGTTCGCGCATGATGCCGGGGTGAAGAAGCGGAATGGCGGTTGGCTGATCGCACAGTCGCATCAAGCGAAAGACGCAGTCCAGCGCCGCGGCTTCGGTGTCTTCGGTAAACAGGGTTGGCATGATCGAGCGGCGTTTTAGGCGCGCCGGCCCCAGATGGGCCGCGGCCTCCGAAAGCATCGCCATTTCAATCTCAATCGCGATGGCCATATAGGGTTCGCTTGGGCTGGCGCGCTCTATGCGCGTGACGATCGGCATGTCGGCGCTGACGATCGCCGATTGCCCCGCGGAGAATATCCGTTCCTCGCGCCCGACAACCATGCGCTTGGTGCCCTGCAGCACGATGATGACCAGGGGCCGGGTGATCGCATGCAGATCGCCGTGAGGCGCTTCCACGCATTTCAGCCGGAGGCCGGGCACCGGGGTCGGCGCAAGGCCTTCATGATTTCCATGCTGGCTGACATAGGCGCGGACGGCGTCTTTGAGTACATCCATGCGACGTCTCCGGAACGTGAGGTCCCAATCTAGCAGGATCGTCCGGCGACGTCACCGCTCCCGAAGAATCAGGCAAGTTTTTCGCAGCTGTTGGCAAGCGTGCTGCCGGCCTGCGCAGTATGTTTCGATTGACCAGAACCTGCCTGGATCGCAGCAAAAGGAGCGTCGGATGTCAAAAGACGAATGGGTCGAGGAAAGCGATAAAGGCCAATGCAGCGGATTTGGCCTTACCCGCCGAGACACGTTGAAGAGCGGCGCCGCCATCGTGGCAGTGTCGCTTTCAACACAAGGACCGAATTCAGCCGAGGCAGCAGCCGACCGCGCAGCACCTCTTCCGGTCACGCCGCAATACCCTTTGCTGGTGCGAACGACCGTCAACGGCGAGATGGTCGAAGTCGAGATCGATACCCGGACTTCCGTGCTCGATCTCTTACGCGAGCGTCTGGGACTGACCGGCGCGAAGAAGGGCTGCGATCACGGCCAGTGCGGAGCTTGCACCGTTCATGTCGACGGCAGGCGCGTCGCCTCTTGCCTGACCCTGGCGGCCAAGGTGGAAGGCGGGGAGGTCGTCACGATCGAGGGGCTTTCCGACGGCGATAATCTTCACCCGATGCAGCAGGCGTTCATCGATCATGACGCGCTCCAGTGCGGTTATTGCACGCCTGGCCAGATCATGGCGGCAGTCGCCTGCGTCGTCGAGGGCAATGCTACATCCAGGGAACGCATCCGCGAGTATATGAGCGGCAATATCTGTCGGTGCGGCGCCTATGCCGGCATCGTGGCCGCGATCGAGGATGCCGCTTCCAAGATGGGGAGGGGCTGATGCGACCGTTCAGCTACATCCGGCCGACGACGGCCGAGGAAGCCGTGAACGCCTTTGCCGATGCGGAGGCAGGAGCCCGCTTCATCGCCGGCGGCACGACGCTTTACGATCTGATGAAACTCAACATCGAACGGCCGACACACTTGATCGACGTGACCGCGATCGGAGGGCTGGCCACGATCGATACGAGCGGTGACCGGCTTCGCTTCGGCGCGCTTGCCCCGATGAGCGCGGTCGCCGCCGATCCGGTCGTGGCTGGTGATTACCCGGTTCTGGCCGAGGCGCTGTGGAAAGCCGCCTCGCAACAGCTCCGCAACATGGCGACGGTGGGTGGGAACCTGCTCCAGCGCACCCGCTGCATGTATTTCCGCAACGGCGTGGACGGCGTCTATCCCTGCAACAAGCGCGAGCCAGGCAGCGGATGCGCCGCGATTGGTGGGCTCGACCGCGGGCAGGCCGTGCTGGGGGCGAGCGGGTCGTGCAATGCAGTCTCACCCGGAGATTGGCCTGTCGCACTTACAGCGATGGATGCCAGCGTCGAGATCGTCGGCCCAGCCGGTCAACGCCGCGTGCCCATCGCCGAGCTCTATCGACTGCCAGGCGATACGCCGCACATCGAATTCTCGCTGGCACCCGGCGAACTGATCACGGTGATCGAAGTGCCCAGAGAAACGCTTGAGGCGGGGACGGCCCGCGGTTCGACCTATCACAAGATCCGCGACCGCGAATCCTATGCCTTCGCACTTGCTTCGGCCGCCGTGGTGCTCGAAATCGAAGACGATCAGGTGATCCGCGCCAGGATCGCGCTCGGCGGGGTGGCGACGCGCCCGTGGCGCGCTACCGAGGCCGAAGCCGTGCTTGCCGGACAGCGCCTGACGCCCGAGAGAGCCATCGAGGCCGGGCGAGCCGCGTTCCGGACGGCCCAGCCAGGTCGCCACAACAGATTCAAGCTCGAACTCGGCGCGCGCACGGTCGCCGATGCCCTTCTGATTGCCGCCGAGAGGAGCCGCTCATGAACACTGCATCGTTTCCCGACCGCGCCCGAGTCGATGCGCGAGACAAGGTTCTCGGCGCAACCGTCTATCCCGGCGACGTGCCGGTGGCGAGAATACTTCACGCGATGACGGTGCCGTCTCGCATCGCCAAGGGCACCTTGACGGCACTCGACACATCGGCGGCGATGCGCGTGCCGGGAGTGGTACGCGTGCTGACGCCGGATGATTTTCCTTCCCCGGCGCCGGTGAGCGAGGATGGCCCTCCGCCACCGCCGCCCACGCTCGAATGGCGCATCGCCTATCGCGGTCAGCCCATTGCACTGGTCGTAGCCGAAACGCTCGAGGCAGCGATCGAGGGCGCCGAAGCGGTTCGACCGAGCTACGCGCCGGAGCCCTTCGCTGCGCTGATCGACAGCGAGGATAGCGAGCGTGATCCGGGCGAAGACGTCGTTTTCGGCAATGCCGAGGTGGCGCTTTCGAGTGCGGCGACAACGGTGGAAGCGACCTATGTCTCGCCGACGCAGCATCACAATCCCATCGAGCTGCTGGTGACGACCGCGGTATGGGAAGACGGCCGCTTGATGATCTACGAATGCACCCAAAGCAGCGCGGGAACGAGAGGCGCGACCGCGCGGGCGCTGCGGCTCGATCCGGCGATCGTCGACGTGAAGAGCGCTTATATCGGCGGCGGCTTCGGGCAGAAAGGCGGGATCGGCCAGCGCCAGACGGCTCTGGTGGCGCAGGCGGCGATGCTGCTCGGCCGACCGGTGAAGATCGTCATGCCGCGTGGCCAGATATTCCATCTGGCCACCTATCGGCCGCACAGCCGGCATCATGTTCGCCTGGGTGCGGACGCCAACGGCAAGATGACCGCCGCCGTTTATGACGCCGAGCAGGAGCAGTCGCGCCACGGCTTCTTCCCCTGCGCCGAATATCACGAATCCACCTGCCGGCTGTACGGCATCGAAAACTATCGCGGCACGGCAGCCGACATCCGCATCGATCGACAGCCGCCGGGCTGGATGCGCGCGCCTCATCCTCAGGCGGCTTGCTTCGCTTTCGAGAGCGCGGTCGACGAACTCGCCCATAAGCTCGGTCGCGATCCGGTCACGCTGCGGCTGGCCAATGACAGCCGCATCGATCACCGGACCGGCAATCCGTATTCGTCGCGCTTCGTCAACGAGTGCCTCGAAGAGGGGGCGCGGCGTTTCGGCTGGTCGCGACGCACGCCGGAACCGGGCTCGATGACGGCTTCGGATGGGACGCAGATCGGCTGGGGTGTGGCCTGCGGGGCCTATCCGTCTATGATGGTGCCTGCGATCGCGACGCTGCGCATCGGGGCGGATGGGAGCACGCGATACGCGGTTTCGGGCCATGAAATGGGCCAGGGCATCCGCACGGCAATTGCCGCGGTCTTGTTGGAAGGTCTCGAGATCGATCCTGATCGGTTGGAGATCGTCATTGGCGACACCACTGCCGCTCCCCAACATATAACCGCGGGCTCCTGGGGGACCGCCGGCGCAATTCCCGCCACGGCCAAGGCAGTAGCGCGGATGCGGGAAGCGATGAGAGAGCTGCTCGCCGGACGCGAGATCGCGGGCAATCTGCACCGCCAGCTTTCGACCGTGCGGCGGCCTTTCCTGCAGATCGAAGTGTCTGAAGTCGGTCCGGGCCAGGGGCCTGAGGCGCTGCAGGCCTTGCGTCGCGGCGCCTATGCCGTCGCCGGACCGGAATACCCGAACTTCACAACGATGAGCTACATCGCCCATTTCGTTGAAGTCCATATTGAGCCGCGTACCCGCCGGGTGCGCGTGCCGCGCGTCGTCAGCATCGCCGATTGCGGGCGGGTCATCAGCCCCCGCACGGCGGCGAGCCAGGTACGAGGCGGCGTTGTCTGGGCACTGAGTGCGGCGCTGCGGGAGGCCACCGAGATCGATCCTCGTTACGGCGGCTATCTGAATAACGATCTTGCCGACTATGTCGTGGCGGTGAACGCCGATATCCGCGAGATCGATGTCGGCTTCATCGACCGGCCCGATCCTCTCGCCAATTCCACCGGCCTCAAGGGCCTCGGCGAAGTCGCGATGGTAGGAGCGTCACCAGCGATCGCAAATGCCATCTTTCACGCCACCGGCAAACGGCTGCGGGAATTGCCGATCCGCATCGAGCACCTCCTCTAACAGTCTGCTCACCATGGAAAGGAAGCATGGTGAGAAGGTACGGAAGGCAAGGAGACCACCATGTTGAAGGCATTGAGGCATCGCATACTGTTCAGCTTGATCATCGCAGCGGGGCTGACCGGCACCGCGGTGTTGGCGCATCACGGCGTGAGCGGGCAATATGATAGCTCCAGCCCCATCGTGCTCGCGGGCATGGTCACGCGCGCCACCTTCGCGCCACCGCATCCGGTTCTCTCCGTTCGCGTGGAGGGCCGTGAAGTTCCCGCACTCGACCCGAACCGGCCGGATGAGTTCACCGGACCGTTCATCGCTAGAGAGGAGGATATCGGCGAGGTTCGCGAGGTCGAGTTCTCTCCGGTGGGCGAATTCTATGCTCTTAGGGATCGGATCAGGGTAGGCGACCGGGTAACGGTGCTGGCGCTGCGCAATTGCCGGCCGCCGCATGAACTGCGCAGCTCCTGGATACAGCTATCGAGCGGCCAGGTCATCTCGTATAGCGGTGGTCTGCATCGACGGGTGGATGGATGCAGCTAGAAGGTTTGCCGCGGGAACAAGGCTAAGACGTCGCGGAAGCTCTATAGAGATTTTCACGCGGATGAGCCGTATGTTCTCTGATGACCTTCTCGGCGCTGTCGATTTCCTGAAGCAGGACCTCATAGCTCCATAGATCCGCGAGATGCTGCAGCACGAGCTTGATCTCGCTTTCGTCGAGAGGACAGTCGTTCAGCATGAGATGATGCAGCACGAGCCGTCGGTTGCCGGCAAGATCCACATCGACGATCTCGATCCTGGCGTCGCCCCAGCCTATGTCGTATTGCTGCGCAAGCTCGCGGCGGAGGCGTTTGTACCCACGCTCGTCATGGATCGCCGAAACCAGCAGGCCCTCGTGGATTTCGGGCGCGTCATGAAGCTGGAAGAGTCGCCATTTCCGGATGAGGTGCGGGCTTAGAAACTGGCGGATGAAGCTCTCGTCGCGATAATCGGCCCAGATCGCGCGCAGAACCTCCATCGGTTCGCCCTGGCCGGCGATATCGGGAAACCATTCGCGGTCCTCGTCGGTTGGGTCTGTCACGATCCTTTCTATGTCCTGCATCATCGCAAAGCCGAGCGCATAGGGGTTGATGCCGGAAAACCGCGGGTCGTCGTAGGTGGGCTGAAAGACGACGTTCGTGTGCGACTTCAAAAATTCCAGATGATTGCCGTCGCTGAGCTTCTTCCGCTCGTGAAGCCTCTGCATGATCCTGTAGTGGGTGTAGGTTGCCGCCCCCTCGTTCATCACTTTGGTCTGGCGCTGGGGGTGGAAGTACTGCGCGATATGGCGGACGATGCGTAGGATTTCCCGCTGCCACGGCTGCAGGCGTGGCGCCGATTTTTCGAGGAAGTAGAGGATGTTGTCCTGGGGCAGGCCCAGCGCTGCGCGGCGCTTCTCGAAATCCACGTCGGCGGCGCTGCGCTTGCGCGTACCCGGCACGGTGCGCCAGAGATCGTTGAATATCTGCTCCTCGTGGGCGCGCCGTTCCTGCTGCCGCCGCTCTTCGTCGCGCAGGTCGATCCTGGTCTTTCCGGCATAACGGTGGACCCCATGCGACATCAATGCATGGGCCGCGTCGAGCGTCGCTTCGACGGCCGCTTCGCCATAGCGGGCCTCGCAGCGGGCGATGTAGGATTTCGCGAACTCGAGATAATCCAGGATGCCCTCGGCATCGGTCCACAGCTTGAAGAGATAGTTGTTCTTGAAGAAGTGGTTATGACCGAAGGCGGCGTGGGCGATCACCAGGGTCTGCATGGTCGCCGTGTTCTCCTCCATCAGATAGGAGATGCAGGGAGAACTGTTAATGACGATCTCATAGGCCAGATCCCGCTTGCCGCCCCGATAGAGCGCCTCGTGATGGACGAAATGCTTGCCGAAGGACCAGTGGCGGTAGAAGAGCGGCATGCCTGTCGAGGAATAGGCATCCAGCATCTGCTCGGTGGTGATCACCTCGATCTGGTTCGGATAGACGTCGAGCCCGAGCTCGCCGAGCGCGATCTCCTCGCAGGCGTCATGGATGCGCTGGAGGGTCCCGAAATCCCAGTCGGCGCCTTGAAAGAGCTCAGCCGACGCTTTCGTCATGGTACCACCTCGGAATGTACCTGACCCTTTCGGAAGAGATCGTGAAAGACGGGAAATATCTCGTTCTTACGGCAGACCTTGCGCATCGAAAGGGGGCGCTTACCCGCATGGATATCTTGGTAAAGCTGCCAGAGCGTGGAGGAGGACGAAGAGGAATCGTCGTCCTCGTCGCCCACCTCGATATACGCGAAATACTGGCAGAGCGGCAGGATTTCATGCTCCAGCAACTGCCCTGCCACGCTGCCGTCGGAGTAGGAATTGTCGCCGTCCGAAGCCTGCGCGGCGTAGATGTTCCATTCGGTCGGATCGTAACGTTCCCCGATGATGGCGCGCATGGCTGCAAGCGCGCTGGAAACCATCGTGCCGCCGCTTGCGGGACTGTAGAAGAAGGTCTGTTCATCGACCTCTTCGGCCTTCTCGGTATGCCGGATGAAGACGATTTCCACTTTCTCGTACCGGCGGGTGAGGAAAAGATAGAGCAGGAGATAGAAGCGCTTGGCCAGGTCCTTCATGTGCTCGGTCATGGAACCGGACACATCCATCAGGCAGAACATCACGGCCTTGACGACCGGTTTTGGAGTATTTTCGAAACGGCGATACCGCACGTCGAGCGGATCGATATAGGGAACGCGCCGGCTCTTTTCGGTGAGCAGCTTCAATTCGGCCTTGAGCGCCAGGCGGTCCTCCTCGCTGTCGCATTCCTCTATGGCCCTTTCGAGGGCTTCGATATCCTCCTTCTTGGGCCGGTGAAGAGCGATGCGCCGCATCATGGCAAGCCGTGTGGTGCGGCCGACCGCGAGGCTAGAGGGCGGCCCCGAAACGGAATAGCCCGCCCGCACCGGAACGACCTCCGTCGTCTCGCTCAGCCGCCGCTTGGCAAGATCGGGCAATTCCAGCTCGTCGAGAAACATGTCGAGGAATTCCTCGCGTGTGAGAACGAAACGGAAGCTATCCTCGCTGTCGTCGTCCTCTCCCGCAAGCCTCGACCTGCCCGCCGCCGAGCCGACGGGCCGCGGAATGATGTCGCCTTCGACAAAAGTACGGTTGCCCGGCAGGATATAATCTCTCAGGCCTCCGGCGGCGCGGCGAAAGCCCGGCTCCCCCAAGCCGCCGATCGGAAGATGGATTTCGCCGCCATCGAGTACATCGCGGATTCCGCGGTTTTGCAAAGATTGCTTGATCGCTTGCTGTACGGCGTCCTTTGCTCGCCGCAGAAATCGTTGCCGGTTTTCCAGACTTTTACCGCGCGGGTTCAGCCGCCGGTCGATGATGTGCATGTCGGTACCTGGTCCGTGAGCATTAACCTGCCTGTTTTACGCGCATGTACCATTCCACAAGCCGCCGAACCTGTCGTTCGGTATAGCCGCGGCTGGTCATACGAGATACAAACTCGCTGTGCTTCTTTTCGGTTTCACCATCTTTTTTCGTACCGAAGGAAATTACCGGCAAAAGGTCCTCGACTTGCGAGAACATCCGCTTCTCGATCACCTCGCGAATTTTCTCATAGCTTGTCCAGGGCGGGTTCCTTCCACCATTGTTCGCCCGTGATCTCAGGCAGAACTTGACGATCTCGTTGCGGAAATCCTTCGGGTTGGCGATGCCTGCCGGCTTTTCGATCTTCGTCAGTTCCTGATTGAGCAGCTCGCGATCGAGAAGCTGTCCGGTATCCGGGTCCTTGAAGTCGACATCCTCTATCCAGGCGTCGGCATAGTCCACATACCGGTCGAAGAGGTTCTGCCCGTAATCCGAATAGGATTCCAGATACGCCTTCTGGATCTCGTTGCCGATAAACTCGGCGTAGCGGGGCGCCAGATCCGCCTTGATGAACTCGATATAGCGTTTCTCGGTTTCCTCGGAGAACTGTTCCCTGCGTATGGCCTGTTCCAGGACATACATCAGATGGACCGGATCTGCGCCGAGATCGGTCGTGTCGTGGTTGAAGGTCGAGGCAAGCACCTTGAAGGCGAAGCGGGTCGAAATGCCGTCCATCCCTTCATCGACGCCCGCAGCATCGCGATATTCCTGCACACTGCGGGCCCTCGGGTCGGTTTCCTTCAGGCTCTCGCCGTCATAGGCCCGCATTTTGGAAAACGCCGTCGAATTCTCGTGCTTGCGCAGGCGCGAGAGGACGGAAAAACGCGCCAGCATTTCCAGCGTCGCCGGAGCGCAAGGGGCAGCCGCCAGTTCCGAGCTCTCGATAAGCTTTTCGTAGATCTTCTGTTCCTCGGTCACGCGCAGGCAATAGGGCACCTTGATGACGCAGATGCGGTCGATGAAGGCCTCGTTGTTCTTGTTCGCCTTGAAGCCCTGCCATTCCGCTTCGTTCGAATGCGCCAGGATGACGCCCGAGAAGGGGAGGGCGCCGATATTCTCGGTGCCCATGTAATTTCCCTCCTGCGTCGCGGTCAGCAACGGATGCAGCATCTTGATTGGCGCCTTGAACATCTCGACGAATTCGAGGATGCCCTGGTTCGCCCGGTTAAGGCCGCCCGAATAGCTATAGGCATCGGGGTCATTCTGCGAATAGTGCTCGAGCTTGCGGATATCGACTTTGCCGACCAGAGACGAGACGTCCTGGTTGTTTTCGTCGCCCGGCTCGGTTTTGGCGACCGCGATCTGCCGCAGCCTCGAGGGCTGGATCCGCACCACGCGGAACCGCGATATGTCGCCCCCGAACTCATCGAGCCGCTTCAGGCACCACGGGCTCATGATGCCGCTGAGGCGCCGCGTCGGAATGCCGTATTCTTCGAGCAGCAGCGGGCCCATGGCGGCCGGATCGAAGAGATTGAGCGGGCTTTCGAAGACCGGACTCATCTCTTCGCCCGCCTTCAGGACGTAGATGGGATTGGCCTCCATCAGCTGTTTCAGCCGCTCGGCAAGGGAGGATTTGCCGCCGCCGACGGGACCGAGCAGATAAAGGATCTGCTTGCGTTCCTCCAGACCCTGAGCCGCGTGCCGGAAGAAGGAGACGATCCGCTCGATCGTATCTTCCATGCCGTAGAATCCGGGGAAGGACGGATAGGTGCGGATGGTTCTGTTCGCGAAAATCCGGCCGAGGCGTGCGTCCTTCGCCGTGTCCACGATTTCAGGTTCTCCGATGGCCGCGAGCAGGCGCTCGGCGGCATTGGCATAGGCCATCGGATCCTTCTTGCATATAGACAGGTATTCTTCGATCGACATGTCGGCTTCGCGCCGCGCTTCGTAGTTGCGCGTGAATGCGTCCAACAAGGATTCACCTAGCATCGGCCCCTCCAGTCAGGATTGCGCCACAGCCCAATGCCGCAACCATAAGAGGTGATGCGGCAATTTCCGAGAATCATTATTATGAAGATAGTACAGAACCGGGCCGGTGTAATGGCAATGCACAAAAAAGTGCATCGATGGAAAAAAATTCAGTGCAGCTCAGATACCCCTGATGGTCTCTGACCGCATTCAGAGGGAATTCTTGGCCTCAAGACGTGACGTGCCGCGAGCTTGCAGAACCGGGCAGAACCGGATTGTGAAGCTCCCCTCAATTGACTAAAGCACTGAGAGTTGTGCCATGGGGGGAGACGCCATGCGTGTTATCGGCAAGATCGAAGAGTTACGCGGCCATCTTCGGCAGCTTGCGGCTTCAGGAAAAAGCGTCGGCTTCGTCCCGACCATGGGGTATCTGCATGCCGGCCATATGGAGCTCGTCGAACGGGCAAAAGCCGAATGCGACATTGTGGTGGTGTCGATCTTCGTCAATCCTCTGCAGTTCGGCGCCAATGAGGATCTCACCCGATATCCCCGCGACCTGCCGCGTGATAGTGGAATGCTTGAACGCGCCGGCGTGGACATCCTGTTCGCCCCTGGTGTGGAGGAGATGTATCCCCGTCCGATGAAGACGGTCGTAGACGTGCCGGAACTTGGGATCGAACTCGAAGGTGCGGTGCGGCCCGGACACTTCGCGGGCGTGGCGACGGTCGTCTGCAAGCTGTTCAACATCGTCCAGCCACAGGCCGCTTATTTCGGTGAGAAGGATTACCAGCAGGTCGTCATCATCAAACGAATGGTCGAAGACCTCGCGCTGCCGGTCCGTGTCGTCGCGGTTCCGACAGTGCGTGACAGCGACGGCTTGGCGCTATCGTCGCGCAATGTCTACCTGAGCGAGGCGGAGCGCCGCGCGGCCGTGATCGTGCCCCGGACGTTGGCCGAAGCGGAGCGACTGGTCGAGGATGGCTTGACCGATCCCATGGAACTGGAAGAGAAGCTGCGCGCTTTTCTGGCGCGCGAGCCTTTGGCGAGCGCCGAGGTCGTCGCGGTGAGGGATGCTACGACCCTGCGGCCCGTGACCTCCATCATCGAGCCCGTGGTGATCGCACTTTTCGTCCGCGTCGGGTCCACTCGACTGCTCGACAACAGGGTCATTCATCCGCGACAGGGCGAAACAGGGAGGACCGAGCGATGAGCGCTCCCACGCGCCCAAAACGCCTCACGCCCCGGCATATCCAGGCGATGAAAGGCAGCGATCCGATCGTTTGCCTGACCGCCTACACAACGCCGACGGCGCGTCTGCTCGACCCCCATTGCGATCTGCTGCTGGTCGGCGATTCACTGGGCATGGTTCTCTATGGGATGGAAACCACCGTCGGCGTCACCCTTGAAATGATGATTGCGCACGGTCAGGCCGTGATGCGGGGAGCGGGCAAGGCCTGCGTGGTCGTGGATATGCCCTTCGGCACCTATCAGGAATCCAAGGAGGTCGCTTTCAGAAACGTAGTGCGCGTACTCCAGGAGACGGGATGCGACGCGATCAAGCTCGAGGGTGGAGAGGAGATGGCCGAGACCATCGGCTTCCTGTCGGCTCGTGGCGTCCCCGTTCTCGGACATATCGGTTTGATGCCTCAGCAGGTGAACACGGCCGGCGGTTACCGTTCGGTTGGGCATTCTGAACAGGAAGGCGAAAAGCTGCGGCGCGATGCAAGCGCGGTTGGCGGCGCCGGCGCATTCGCGGTGGTCATCGAGGGAACCGTGGAGCCGCTCGCCCGCGAACTGACCGGGTTGATCGATGTTCCAACCATCGGGATCGGCGCGTCGTCCGCATGCGACGGCCAGATCCTGGTTTCGGACGATATGCTTGGGCTTTTCAATGAGTTCACGCCGCGCTTCGTCAAACGCTATGACGAGCTCGGCCAGAGAATTTCCAGGGCTGCCGAGGAATACGCGGCCGACGTCCGCTCCCGCCGGTTTCCCGGACCGGAACATACGTTCAAGCCTCGGTCCTGACTGGCGAAGACGCTATGCCGGCTCTCGATGTGTTCGCGCTGTCAATTCGCCGGTTGCCGGCTATAAAGGCGCTTGATTGCCACTGGAGATGTGACCCGCGTGACGGCTGGACTTGCCCTTGCTGAACTCATAGCCGTATTGATCGCAGCGACCCAGGGGGAGCCGAAGGTCATGACCGTGAGGCGGGGCGAGGCACTGCCGTCGGGACCGTTCGAGCTCGGCCACAGGAGCCTGCAGGCGGGCTTGAGGGAATGGGTGCAGGACCAGACGGGTCATCCCGTCGGCTACCTGGAGCAGCTCTATACATTTGCCGATCGCGACCGCACGCATGAAAGCGCCCGATGGCGGGCGATCTCGATCAGCTATCTCGGCCTTGTGCGCGAGCAGGCGGCACCGGGTGCCGGAAACCCCGGCTGGCATGGTTGGTACGAATATTTTCCCTGGGAGGACCATAGGAAGGGCAGGCCGGAAATCCTGTCGGAAATTGCCGACCGGCTGCAGAGATGGGCGGAGGCGGAACCATCCCGCCGAGAATATCGGAAGCGCCGGGTCGAGTTCACCTTCGGTCTTGAGGGCGCTCCCTGGAACGAGGAGCTTGTCCTCCATCGCTACGAACTGATGTACGAAGCAGGCTTGGTTGCCGAAGCGGCCCCGGGGTCCGGTTCGGCTGGCCGGGCGATGTTCGCAGATCATCGCCGCATCCTGGCAACCGGTATTGCCCGCCTGCGCGCCAAGATCAAATACCGGCCGGTCGTCTTCGAACTGATGCCGGAAAGCTTCACGCTCCTGCAACTGCAGCGCACCGTCGAGGCTCTGGCCGGGCTTACCTTGCACAAGCCGAACTTCCGCCGGCTGATCGATCAGCAGGAGCTCATCGAGGAAACCGGCGAGGTCACAAGCGAGACCGGCGGCCGGCCGGCCAAGCTGTTCCGCTATCGCCACGCGGTGCTGGAAGAGCGGGCGCTATCGGGATCGAAACTTCCTCTTTCACGCAGTTGACATAAACTCTGTTTGAGAATATCTATGCGCTCTCGATATACTCACTTGGAGTATAATAGGAGTCGCGCATGAACTCGTCGATTTCGGCATCCTCACTTTACGATCGCGTCAGCCGCGTCATCCCCAAGGCCGAGTGGATGGCCTATGAGGCCGATGTCGAGGCCATCTTGGACCTCAAGCGCCGCCGCAACGCGGTGATCCTCGCGCACAATTATCAGACGCCGGAAATCTTCCATGGCGTTGCGGATATCGTCGGCGACAGCCTGGCACTTGCCCGCAAGGCGATAGAGGTGGATGCCGAGGTCATCGTTCTCGCCGGCGTGCATTTCATGGCGGAGACCGCAAAGCTCCTGAACCCTAAAAAGACGGTGCTGATCCCGGACATGGAGGCGGGCTGTTCGCTGGCGGAATCGATAACGCCGGAGGACATCGCGCTCCTGAGGCAGGCCCATCCCGGCGTGCCGGTCGTCACCTATGTCAATACGTCGGCCGCGGTGAAGGCGGCATCCGACATTTGTTGCACATCGGGCAATGCAAAACAGGTGGTCGAATCGCTCGGCGTTCCGAAAGTGCTGATGATCCCCGACGAATATCTTGCTCGCAACGTTGCGCGGGAGACGAGCGTCGAAATCATCGCCTGGCATGGCCATTGCGAGGTGCATGAACTGTTCAGCGCTGAGGATGTTCGGGATTTGCGCGAGGCCTATCCGGGCGTGACGGTTCTTGCCCATCCCGAATGCCCGCCAGACGTGGTGGCCGAGGCGGACTTTGCCGGCTCCACGGCGGTCATGTCCGATTATGTCGGGCAAAAAAAGCCCGCCCGCGTCGTGTTGCTGACGGAATGCTCGATGAGCGACAATGTCGCGGTCCACCATCCGGATGTGGAATTCGTACGGCCCTGCAATCTCTGTCCGCACATGAAACGCATCACGCTCTCCAACATCCGCAAAGCGCTTGAGGAGAACCGGCACGAGGTGATCGTCGATCCGGCGGTCGCCGTCGCTGCGCGCCGCGCTGTCGAAAGGATGCTCGCCGTATGACCGAGCAGCTCGATCATCTCGCCGGCCGCGTCGCGGTCGTCGGGAGCGGACTGGCCGGTCTGATGACGGCGCTGACGCTCGCTCCGCGCCCGGTCGTGCTTGTCACCCGCGCTGGCCTCGGCGCCGGGACGTCGAGCGCCTGGGCGCAGGGCGGCATTGCCGCGAGTCTTGGTGCCGATGACAGCGTGGACCTGCATCTGGCCGACACGCTTGCCGCCGGTGACGGGCTTTGCGATCCGGCCGTTGCGGCATCGATCCTGAAGGAGGCACCTGCGGCTATTGCCCTGCTGGAGAAATTCGGTGTCGGCTTCGATAGGGCCGGCAAGGGTGCATTCATGCTCGGCCTGGAGGCGGCCCATTCCCGCCGCCGCATCGTCCATGCACAAGGCGATGCCTCCGGTGCGGCTATCGTCCGGGCTCTGGTGCAGGCTGTCCTGCACACGCCTTCAATTTCGATCCTGACGGACGTGGAGGTCCGTCGGCTGCTCATGGATGGTGACCATGTCGCGGGCCTGCTCTGCGCGACTTCGAGCGGTGCTGCGGTCCTCCCGGCATCGCAGGTCGTGCTGGCGACGGGCGGGTTGGGCGGCCTCTATGACGCAAGCACCAATCCAACCGGTAATTTTGGTCAGGGCATCATGCTGGCGGCAAGGGCGGGAGCCATGCTTGCCGACATGGAGTTCGTGCAGTTCCATCCGACCGCGCTCGATTCTCCGAGGCGGCCGTTGGCATTGGTGAGCGAGGCGGTCCGCGGCGAAGGCGCGGTCCTGCTCAACGAGAAGGGCGAGCGTTTCCTCGCTCGTGAGCCGGGTGCCGAGCTTGCTCCCAGAGATGTCGTGGCGCGCGCCATCGGCGCCGAGATCGCCCGCGGCGGCCGGGTGTTTCTGGATGCTCGCAAGGCGCTGGGCGCGAGGTTTTCAAGCCGCTTTCCGACGATCGACGGGTTTTGTCGTGAAGCGGGCGTCGATCCATCGCGAGAGTTTATCCCGGTCCGTCCCGCCGTCCATTACCATATGGGCGGGGTAGCGACGGATGCCGGCGGCCGAAGCTCGGTTCGCGGTCTTTGGGTCGTGGGGGAGGCGGCATGCACCGGCCTTCACGGCGCCAATCGTCTCGCCAGCAATTCGCTGCTCGAGGCCGCCGTCATGGGCATGCGCGCCGCACGCGATATCGCGGGTCTGCCACAGGAATCAGAAGGAGGCCTCCCATCGGAGCCTCTGCCGGCCTCGCCGGACCTTGCGGTCATCCGCCCCATTGTGTCACGGCATCTGGGCGTGCTGCGAAACGCCGCTTCCACTCGCGAAGCGATTGCCGGGCTCCTGCCGCTAGTGGAGTGTGAGGGGCCTTCGTCTGATCCGGCAATCGTCGCCTTGCTGATAAGTGTCTTTGCGGAACTCAGGCAGGAATCGCGCGGTGCACATGCGCGCACGGACTTTCCTCTCAAGCTCGCCAAGCCTCAGCGCCGCGTCATGCGGCTCACTGATGCGCTTGAAGCCGCCCACGACATCCTCTCCCACTCGATTGCCAGGAGCGCCTGACATGCTTCTCTCTCCTCTTCCCAAGCTCATTCTGGAGCAGCCGGTTCGCGCAGCCCTCATGGAGGACCTGGGGCTCGCCGGCGATATCACGTCAGCTACGGTCATCCCTGCGGATCACCGCTCGACGGTGGTGATGGCTGCCCGCAAGCCTGGGGTTATAGCCGGCCTCGATGCCGCTGAATTGGCCTTCCAGCTCATCGATCCGGCGATCGTGATGAGCCGCCATGTGCCGGACGGTGCAAGCGTGAAGGCCGGTGACGTCATCGCGACGATCGAAGGCCCTTCGCGAGGCTTGCTGACGGCGGAAAGGACCGCTCTCAATTTTATGGGTCATCTATCCGGCATCGCCACAGTCACGGCGGAGATCGTGGCTGCAATCAGCGGGACGAGGGCATCGGTGGTCTGCACCCGCAAGACGACACCGGGACTTCGTGCTCTCGAGAAATATGCGGTTCGCGCCGGTGGCGGCATGAACCATCGTTTCGCGCTTCATGATGCAGTGTTGATAAAGGACAACCACGTTGCGATTGCCGGCGGTGTCGCCGAGGCGATCCGGCGCGCGAAAGCCGGGGCTGGCCACATGGTCAAGATCGAGGTGGAAGTCGACACGCTCGAACAGCTGCGCCACGCCATGGATATCGGCGTCGATGCCGTGCTGCTGGACAACATGACGCCGGAGGAGTTGCGCGAAGCGGTCGCGATCGTCAAAGGACGGGCCATTACGGAAGCTTCGGGTGGCATCACCCCTTCGAGCGCAGCCTCAATCGCCGGGGCGGGTGTGGACCTTCTATCGATCGGCTGGATAACCCATAGCGCGCCGACACTCGATATCGGGCTTGATTTTGTTTCCCCATAAAGCGTCGTTGAAGCTTTCTGCCGGCTCCTGTATCGGTTAGCTGCCTTTGCCGGACCGGCTGGCCGCAGATATCCAAATGGAACTTCGATAGTCGATGCTTACAAAAAAGGGCAAATACGGGCTCAAGGCGCTCATCCACCTGGCACAGCTCGAACCTGGCAAGACCGCCTTCATCAGCGAGATTGCCGAACAGAACAACATTTCGAAGAAGTTTCTCGATGCAATCCTTCTCGAGCTGCGCAAAGGTGGCATTCTGCGCTCCAAGAAAGGGCCTGGCGGCGGATATGCGTTGTCAAAGCCCGCATCGCAGATCTATGTCGGCCAGGCGGTGCGCATCCTTGACGGTCCGCTGGCGCCGATCCGTTGTGCCAGCAAGACCGCCTTCGAGCCCTGCGATGATTGCGATCATCCCGAAGATTGTCAGATCAGGCACTCCATGACGGACGTGCGCGACGCGATCGCATCCATCCTCGACAACATGACGCTGGAACAGATGGTCGCCAAGCGTTCGAGCGGCCTGCTCGACGGTGACGAGATCCGCGCTGGCGGCAAATAGCGTTTCAGAATTGCCCGTTGGGCAGGGGAACATTGCCGTTCAGATGGAAATCCCCGATTGCGTGGTGTTTCCAGCGGACCGGATCGTGAACGGTATGGGTGCGGGCATTCCGCCAGTGCCGGTCGAGATTGAGGCTCTCCTTCGTGGAGGAGGTGCCCGCAAGCTCGAAGAGGCCGTTGGTTGCCTCGAGTGCGGCTTCCGTCGTGAGGATCTTTGCCGCCGCGACAGCGAGTGAAGCCTCCACGGCCGCTTCCGGCGAGGGACTGATCTGTGCCGCGTCCACCTTGCGACCCGACCGCTCCAGAACCGCGGTCGCGGCTTCGATCTTAACGGCGATCGAACCCGCCCGGGCTATGGTCAAGGGGTCTTCGCTCGCCGTTTCAATTCCGATATTGCGGTTTCCGCGGGACTTTCCGCGAACGAAGCCGATCATGTCGGTAAAGGCGGCGCGCGCGATGCCGAGATCGACCGCGGCATGCAGGAGCTGTCCGAGGGAACCGAGTGGCGCATGCCGCTCCAGGCTGCTGTGATAGCCGATGACCGAGTCGGCCGGGACATACACATTCTTCAAGAGAACCGTACCGCTTGCGGTGGTCCTTTGCCCGAACCCGTCCCAATCGTCGGTGATTGTCAATCCGTCCGTCCGGCGCGATACGATGCCCATCGCCAGCCTGCCCTGATGGTCTTTGCCGAAGATCGCGATCCAGTCGGCGAAAAGGGCGCCGGTCGAGTAGTATTTGCGGCCGGTGATGCGATAGCCCATGCCATCCGGCACGAACCGCGTCTCGATATCTCCCGCTACGCCCGTTCCGGCTTCCGCGAGTGCATTGGCGAAGTGCTCGCCGGCAAGGGCGCGGGTGAAGAAATATTTCTTCTGCTCTTCGGTTCCGCTCAGCCGAAGCGCTTCGAGGATGTAGAAATGGCTCTGAGGGATCTGGCCGATGGAGCCGTCCGCCTCGGCCAGGATCGCGATCACCTCGGCCAGGAAAGCGTTTGAGATATCCGCGCCGCCATATTCGGATGGAACGGTGGTCCCCAGGAGACCCGATTGGGCTATAAGCTCCATCTCATCATAGGGAAGTATGCGTTCGCGATCGCGATGACTTGAACCTTCGGCAAGCCGGGCGGCCAGCGCGCTCGCCACCTCGATGGCTTCGTCTTCCGTCGCAAGATATGGAGCGACTGCCCTGATCTTTCCCGCCAAATGGAAAACCCTGCTCATTGCTCTACTCCCCGATCAAGCCCGTCATTGAGCCATGCGGCAGAGGCCGCGAGAAGAAATAAATCTTCAATTGCGCGACCGATGGCGACTAATCTTGCCCCGAGTAGGCTGCGGTAGAGAGAAGTCGCCCTAGTCTTCCAGATTGCGGTACTGGCCGTGGCTGTAAATCAGGGGTGAGCCGCCTCTCAGGGAAATCGCGATCACGCGCCCGATGATGATGGCATGGCTATGCCGCTCGATGATTTCCTCGACGTCGCAATCGATAGCGGCCAGGGAGCCGATCAGGGCGGGAGCCCCGGTCGCCAGCGTGGTCCATTCGGCGCTCGCGTAACGTTCCTTACCCTTTACGCCGCCCTTGCCTGCGAAGCGGTCGGCGACGGCCTGATGTTCCGCGGTGAGGATGTTCACGCAAAAATGGCGATGCCTTTCGATGACCGGCCAGGTGGAGGAGGAGCGATTGATGTTGACGATCATCGTCGGCGGCTCCACCGACAAAGCCGTGGCGGAGGTCACGGTGGCTCCCGTCCGATCATCTTCTCCCCCGGCGGTAACGACCGATACGGTTCCTGCGACATGGCGCATTGCCGCCTTGAGGGCGTCGGGCGCGAGGCTCTCCCGAGCAAGGGAGGGTGCGATCGATAATCTTCCTGCCAAATCCACGGCAATTCCTCCAGCAAATGAGGGGGAGCAATCTGCTCCTTCCTTGATGTCCGTCGAACGCTAAAGTCTATTAAATAAGTAGACAAACAAGATAATGATAAAGATCCCGGTTGCCGTAGAAGGTTTTTCCGCGACACGGGGCTGTTTGAGGAGAAAAGGTGAAACGCTTGCCAGGGCGTGGCGGGCGCCAAATCATGGCGGCGGGTGCGGGTTCGCGACGGCTTCAAGACGTGAAAATGTCGCGCCGCTGCGGATAGGAGTCATATGCGGCCAGCCGTTTGAAGGCCGTGCTCATTGGAAAACCAGGAGTGGCAAGTGGGCGCGACTTGGAAAATGATTTCCCTCTTCTTTCTCACAATCGGAAATATCTCCCTTCATTATCTACTAAATTAATAGACAAATAAGGTCATGATCAACCCGCCTCCGCGAGGTCATGATGTACGCAGTCAGCCTTCTCGACAAAAGCCCTATTCCCACGGGGGAGGGCGCCGTTGCCGCTCTTACCCATACGGTTAATCTTGCCAAGCGGGCCGAGGAGCTGGGGTATCGCCGGTTCTGGGTGGCGGAGCATCATGGCAGCACGGAGCTGGCGAGTTCCGCCCCGGAAGTTCTGATCTCCTGGATACTCGCCAATACCTCCCGTATCCGGGTTGGCTCGGGCGGAGTGATGCTGCAGCATTACAGCCCCTATAAGGTGGCGGAGGTCTTCAACCTCCTATCGTCGCTGGCGCCCGGTCGCGTCGATCTCGGTATCGGGAAGACCCCTGGCGGACTGCCAAAATCCACCGCCGCTCTGCAGGCCTATCGCACCGCCCGGCCGGAATTCGAAGCGCAGTTGGCCGATCTGACCGCATTTCTTGACGATGCCGTCGCAAGCCACTTGGACGACACCGTGCCGCTTGCAGGCCCAAAGCCCCCGGTGACGGCAGAGCGTCTCCTGCTTGGGGCAAGTCCGGACAGCGCGCGCCTTGCCGCGGCGCGGGGATGGAGTTTCGTTTTCGCGGGGCATCTCAACGGAGATCCGGAAAACCTTCGCATCAGCCTCGAAACCTTCCGAAGCGAAAGCGGCGGCAAGTCGGCCATTCTGGCCCTTGCGGCTTTCGCATCCGAAAACGCCGCACATGCCGCAGCACGGATCGGGGAGCTGAAGGTCTTCAAGGTCTTCCTGGACAACGGCCAGTCGGTGAGTCTTGGGCGCCGAGAACAGGCGGAGGAGTTCGCCAGACAGGCCGGCGCGAAGGAATACCGCATCGAGGAACGCAAGCCGAGCGTGCTGCACGGCACGCCGGCGAGCATTCACGAGGAGCTTTCACGCCTTTCGCAACTCCACGGCATCGAGGAGTTCGTTCTGGAGCCGCCCGCGGTGAGCGCTGACGAGCGACTAGCCTGCATCGAGCTTCTGGCGCGCAAGCCGCTTTCCGCAGCCGCATGATCTTTAAGGAGATATGAGATGAGCAAGAAGGTCCGTTTCGGTATCATGCTGCAGGGCGCGGGAGGGCATATGAATGCCTGGCGCCATCCGTCGAGCCCGGTGGATGCCAGCGTCAATCTGGAATTCTTCAAAAATACGGCATTGAAGGCGGAAGCCGCCGGCATCGCCTTCGCTTTCGTGGCGGACGGTCTCTACATCAATGAAAAATCGATCCCGCATTTCCTCAACAGGTTCGAACCGCTGACGGTGCTTTCGGCGTTGGCGACGGCCACCTCCAAGATCGGCCTCGCAGGCACCGTCTCCACTTCCTACAGCGATCCCTTCACCGTTGCCCGGCAGTTTGCCTCGCTCGATCTCCTGAGCGGCGGTCGCGCGGGCTGGAACGCGGTGACGACGCCGCTTGAAGGAACGGCGAGGAATTACAGCCGCCCGCATCCCGAACATGCGCTGCGCTACGAGATGGCGCATGAATATCTGGAGGTCGTCAAGGGCCTCTGGGACAGTTGGGATGATAGCGCCTTCGTGCGGAACCGCGAAACCGGCAAGTTCTTCGATCGCGAAAAGCTGCACAGGCTGGACCATAAGGGGCGGTTCTTCCAGGTGGAGGGACCGCTCAACATCCAGCGCTCGCCGCAGGGGCAGCCGGTTATCTTCCAGGCGGGCTCCTCAGATGCCGGCATCGGCCTGGCCGGCAGGCATGCGGACGCGGTCTTCACCCATGCGGTATCGCTGGAGGACAACCAGACTTTCTCACGCCGGGTGAAACAGGCGGCGGTCGCGCAAGGCCGCTCGGCGGACGACGTGAAGATATTCCCGGGCATCGGCCCCATCGTGGGAAAGACACGAGCGGAAGCTGAGGAGAAATACCGGATCATTCGCGACCTGATCTCGATCGAGGATGCGCTCGCCTATCTCGGGCGCTTCTTCGACCATCACGATTTCAGCGTCTATCCGCTGGACGAGCCTTTTCCGGACCTTGGCGAGATCGGCAAGAACAGCTTCCGCTCGACGACGGATCGGATCAAGCAGATCGCGAAGGAGAAGAACCAGACGCTGCGTCAGGTGGCGCTTGAGGCCGCAACCCCGCGTGAAGGCTTCGTCGGTGCAGCGGATGCGATTGCCGGCAAGATCATCGACTGGGTCGAAAACGATGCGGCGGACGGGTTCATCCTCGGTTTCCCGGTGATCGCGGAAGGCCTGGACGACTTCATCCGTCTGGTGGTCCCCATTCTTCAGGAGCGCGGTTATTTCGATCCGCATCTCGAAGGAAAGACGCTTCGAGACCATCTCGGACTGCCCTACCGCGAGAGCGTTTACGCGGCCGGGTCGCGGGAGACGGAAAAAGCACGGGCTTGAACAACTGAAAAGGGTGAAGCGGCCGCAAGCCGAACGCGCGGCGGCAAGACCCGGAAAGCAGAAGATCATGAACATCCATATAGACGGCGCGCGTCATCGCGACGACGCCGAACGGACGATCCTTGCCTCGATCGACGAATTCGTGGCGATCCGCAGGGACCTGCATCAGTATCCGGAGCTCTCCTTCCATGAGCGGCGGACTTCCGAAGTCGTGGCCAAATACCTCCTCTCCTACGGCTACGAGGTGACGGAGGGAGTAGGTGGCTATGGGGTGGTCGCCACGCTCAGGCGGGGGAAAGGCGGCAGGCGCATTGGTATCCGGGCGGATATCGATGCGCTGCCGGTCGACGAGGCAACCGAACTTGCCTATTCGAGCCGCAATCCCGGCGTGATGCACGCCTGCGGCCATGATGGCCACACGACGATCCTGCTCGCGGCCGCGCGCTATCTTGCCGAGCATGGAAAGTTCTCCGGCACGTTGACGCTGATCTTCCAGCCGGCCGAAGAGGTTGGGGCGGGCGCCCGCAAGATGATCGAGGACCGGTTGTTCGAGCGGTTCCCGGTGGACGCTGTCTTCGGTCTCCACAATTGGCCGGGTGTGACCGCCGGGCAATTCGGCTTCGTGGAAGGCCCGGCCATGGCCTCGGTCGATCAGGCGTTGATCCGCATCGTCGGCAAGGGCGGGCATGGTGCGGCACCTCACGAGGCGGTCGATCCCGTGCTCGCCTCGGCATCGTTCATCACCGCGCTGCAGAGCATCGTCGCCCGCAATGTCGATCCCTTGGAAATGGCGGTGCTGACGGTCGGCTCGATCCATGGCGGCTCGGCCTCCAATGTCATTCCCGAAAGCGTCGAGCTGAAGCTGACGGCAAGGGCCTATTCGCCGGAGGTCCGCGACAGGCTCGAACAGCGTGTGCCGGTTCTGGCGCAGGCGCAGGCGGAAAGCTTCGGCGCCCAGGCAGAGGTGAATTACCGCCGGGGTTTTCCGGCAGTCGTCAATCATGTCGAGGAAACCCGTTTTGCGCGCAGCGTGGCGGAATCGAATTTCCCTCCTGAGCAGGTTGCCAAGGACTTCCGCCCGCGGACAGCCAGTGAGGATTTCGCCTACATGCTGCAGGCACGGCCGGGGTCCTACCTCTTCGTGGGCAATGGCGACAGCGCGCCTCTCCACAGTCCTCAATACGATTTCAACGACGAGATCATTGCGCCGGCCGCACGGCTCTGGGTGCGGCTTGCCGAAGCCTTCCTGTCCTGACCAGCCGATGAAGAGGAGCGATCCCGTGAGCGACCGTTTTGTCTACACCACCACGCTTGATCCGCTGGCAAAGCCGCTGATCGAGGAACTGACCTTCGAATACGACAGCCGTTACGGCAGCTTCTACGATGCCGAGGGCGCCACCAAGGAAATGAACCGCTATGCGCCGGAGGTCTTCGCGCCGCCGAATGGCGGTTTCCTCCTGCTGCTGCGTGACGGTCAGGCGATCGCAGGCGGCGCCTTCATGCGGCACCAGGACGAAGGAACCGCCGAATTCAAGCGGATCTGGACCCATTCGAGCCTTCGCCGGCAGGGGCTTGCCCGAAGGGTGCTGGTTGAGCTGGAGGCGCAGGCGGCGCGGCAGGGCTATTCCCGCATCTATCTGACGACCGGCTTTCGCCAGCCGGAAGCCGTGGGGCTTTACCTCACCAACGGCTACACGGCCCTTTTCGACACCACGGCCGATCTGGAGACGATCCGCAAACTGCCCTTCGAAAAACTGCTTCCGGTCAAGGCCCAGGCCCGGCCGGTGCCAGCAGCAACACAGCCGGTCGCCGGCGCATTCCACAGCGCGTGAGGAGATCATCATGGCCGTTACGACCGATTTCGACGGTATCGTCGCCGAACCTCGAAAAACCACCGCCGCCAAGGGAGATTATTCCCACTACCGCATCGTTCCGGCGCGATATCCCGCTCGCACGGCGGGCACGATCTTCGCGCTGCTGGTCATCGCGGCGACGCTCCACTCCGTTCTCGGCAATCCCCGCTGGGGCTGGGACGTATTCGCGGAATGGTTCTTCGCAGAACCGGTGCTGGTGGGACTTGCGCGCACACTGCTCTTGACGCTGCTTGGCGCTTTCTTCGGGTTTATCCTGGGGACCGGGCTGGCGCTGGCGCGTGTCTCGCGCTCGCCGCTCTTGGCCGGCGTCTCCTGGACCTATATCTGGATCTTCCGCTCGATCCCGCTGATCGTGCTGCTGCTGATCCTCAACAATCTCGGCTATCTCTACGAGACGGTCACGGTCGGTGTGCCCTATACGGGCATCAATTTCTTCAGCTGGAACACGACCCAGCTCATCACGCCGTTTGCGGCGGCCGTCCTCGGCCTCACTCTGAACCAGGCGGCTTTCGCCTCGGAAATCATTCGTGGCGGCATCCTTTCCGTCGATCAGGGCCAGCTCGAAGCCGCATCCGCGCTCGGCCTGCCCCGCAGCCGCCAGGCATCACGGATCATCCTGCCGCAGGCGATGCGTTCCATCCTGCCGACGGCCTTCAACGACATCATCGGTCTGGCGAAGGGCACGTCGCAGGTCTACATCCTGGCCCTGCCGGAGCTCTTCTACACGATCCAGATCATCTACCGCCGCAATCTGGAGGTCATTCCCCTGCTTATGGTCGCGACCGTGTGGTATCTGGTGATCCTCACCGTCCTTTCGATCGTCCAGCATCATATCGAGCGGCATTATGCGCGAGGCGCGCTGCGCAACCCGCCGCCGTCGATCTTCACCAGCCTTTATCGCCGGATCGTCCCCAAGGCTGCCGAGCCGGCAAGGACGCCGGAAGTTGCGGACCGGCCGGTCGAACGCCGCGCCGCGGCAATCGCCCCCCTGCATTTCCGTGGCGGCGAGGTCACGATCCATGGTGTGTCGAAGAGTTTCGGCCAGCTGAAGGTCCTGGACGAGGTGACGCTCTCCCTTCCGGCGGGCAGCGTCACCACCATTCTCGGTCAATCGGGATCGGGAAAATCGACGCTCCTGCGTTCCATCAATCATCTCGAGCGCGTCGATGACGGCTTCATAGCTATCGACGGCGAGCTGATCGGCTACCGGCAGGATGGTGAGACGCTCTATGAGCTCAAGGAGAAGGATATCCTGAAGCGGCGCGTCGAAGTCGGCATGGTATTCCAGAACTTCAATCTCTTCCCGCATCTGACGGTTCTGGAAAACATTGCCGAAGCGCCGGTCAGCGTTCGCGGCAATACGCGCGAGCAGGCCTTGACCGAGGCGCGCGAGCTGCTGGCCCGCGTCGGCCTTGCGGATAAGGCGGATGCCTATCCACGACAGCTTTCCGGCGGCCAGCAACAGCGTGTGGCGATCGCCAGAGCGCTCGCGCTGAAGCCGAAGGTGCTGCTCTTCGACGAGCCCACCTCGGCGCTCGATCCGGAACTCGTCAACGAGGTCCTCGACGTCATCAAGGAACTCGCCCGCTCCGGAACGACGCTCGTCATCGTCACCCATGAAATCGGCTTTGCCCGTGAGGTATCGGACCTGGTGGTCTTCATGGAGCGGGGCCGGATTCTCGAAACCGGCTCGCCGGACAAGGTCTTCAGCCGGCCCGAGCATCCGCGCACGGCCGCGTTCCTCGCCAAGGTCCTCTGAACAAAAATCTCGAACAAGGAGACATCCCGCCATGACTTACAGATCAAGGATTTTCGGCCTCGCGATCGCAAGCCTGCTTTCCCTCTCCGGCTTCTTCGGGGCAACCGCCCAGGCGCAGGAGGTCGATCTTTCGCCCGAGCAGAAGGATCGCATCCGGGTCGAGCAGGTCGAAGCAGCGATAAAGCTCATTCCGGCCGACTATAAATTCGTCACGCCGGGAAAGCTGACAGTCGCTTCCGTTCCCGGCCGCTTGCCTTTCGCGGCCTATGCCACGGACAACAAGACGCCGGTGGGAAGCGAGCCGGATATCGCCCAGCTCGTCGCCGACAGCCTGGGGCTTGAGCTCGAACTGGTGCCGATCGCCTGGGCCGACTGGCCGCTTGGCGTCGCCTCCGGTCGGTTCGACGCGGCGATACACAACATCACCGTCACCGAGGAGCGCAAGGAGAAGTTCGATTTTTCGACCTACCGCAATGATCTTCTCGGCTTCTACGTGCCGCTGGAGAGCAAGGTCACCAGCATCACCAAGCCGGAGGACGTGGCTGGCCTCAAGGTGATCGTTTCCTCGGGCACCAACCAGGAGGAGATCCTGTTGCGTTGGATCGAGGCCAACAATGCGAAGGGCCTGCCGGCCAGCGAGGTGCAGTATTACGACGACGAGGCCGTGCTCGACGTAGCGCTCCAATCGGGCCGTGCCGATGCCTATCTCGGTCCCAACGCCACCTCGGCGTTCAAGGCGGCAAAGGAGAAGAAGACGAAGCTGGTCGGGACCTTCTCCGGCGGTTGGCCGCAGACCGCGGAGATCGCGGTCGCGACGCGGAAGGGTTCCGGTCTGGCGGACGCGATCACTGGCGCCCTCAACGAGCAGCGCAGACGCGGCAATTACGCCAAGGTGCTTTCGCGCTGGAACCTTTCCGCCGAGGCGGTCGCCGAGTCGCGCACCAATCCAACGGGCCTGCCGAAAAGCTGATGGGACGCAGGCAAGCCGAAAGGCGAGGGCGGCTCTCCCGTCCCGCCTCAACCCTCCTTCAATGGACAATACCCATGAACCTCACCAGAAAGATCGGCCGCGCGATTGCCGCTGGCCTCCTCACCTTGCCGCTTCTCGCCTATGGCGCCCTGGCGGCGGAAGACATTTTCGATCTGTCGCCCGATCAGCCAGGCCGCGTGCGGGCAGAGAAGGACCCGGCGGCGATCGCCGCCATCCCTCACGACTTCAAGTTCGTGTCGCCCGGCAGGTTCACCGTGGCGATATCGCCGGGCGGTCCGCCGCTCGCAACCTATGCGACCGATGCAAAGACCGTGGTCGGTGCCGATCCGGACTACGCACTCGCTGTCGCCGACAGCCTGGGTTTCGACCTGGAACTGGTGCCTGTTGCCTGGGCCGACTGGCCGCTCGGCCTTGTCTCCGGCAAGTATGATGCGGTGATCTCAAATGTCGGAGTAACCGAAGAGCGCAAGGAGAAGTTCGATTTCTCCACCTATCGCCAGGGACTGCACGGCTTCTTCGTGAAGGCCGACAGCGACGTCAAGGAGATCAGGGAGCCGAAGGACGCGGCGGGATTGAGCATCACCGTTGGCGCCAGCACCAACCAGGAACGCATATTGCTCAAGTGGAGCGATGAGAACGTCAAGGCCGGGCTGGAGCCTATCCAGCTGCAATACCACGACGACGAGGCGGCCCGGCTGGTGGCGCTGCGCGCCGGGCGGGTGGACGTTATCGTCCAGCCGCATGCACAGCTCGCCTACATCGCCGCTCGCGACAAGAACATCAAGCGCGTCGGCACGCTCTCGGCCGGCTGGCCGGAACGCTCGGATGTGGCGATCGCCACCCGCAAGGGGTCAGGGCTTGCGGACGCGCTGACGCTTGCGACCAATCACCTGATGAAGAGCGGCGCTTACGCCAGGCTTCTGGAGCGCTGGCAGCTCGCCGAAGAGGCACTGCCTCAATCGCAAACCAATCCGCCTGGACTTCCCAAGAGCTGATCCGCATCATGACAGACGCTTCGCTTTCCATTCGCCATATCGGCTTTCTCACGCCCGGAAACTATCCCGACGAGGATCCCGGCGGTGGGCTGGAAGCCTCGCTCAAGCTCTTCGAGGCGGGGGAAGCCTTGGGCTATGACAGTGCCTGGGTCCGCCAGCGGCATCTGGAGCATGGCGTCTCCTCGGCGGCGGTGTTTCTGGCGGCGGCAAGCCAGCGGACGAAGCGGATAGAGCTCGGTTCGGCGGTGATCCAGCTCGGCTACGAAAGCCCCTTCCGGCTTGCCGAGGATCTTTCCATGGCGGATGCGCTGTCCGGCGGGCGCTTGAATGTCGGCGTGAGCGCCGGGCCGCCGCTGCATGCCGAGCTGGTGGCGCCTCTGGTCTTCGACGGAGATTGGCGCAGCTTCGACTTTTCATATGCCCGCGTCGAGCGGCTGCTTGCCAATCTCGGCGGCGATTTCATCGGCGATGACGAAACCTATGTGGTCTCGCCCGGCAATCGCCAGCGGGCGCGGCTCCAGCCCTATGCCAAGGGGCTGCGGGACCGCGTCTGGTATGGGGGCGGCTCGCTCCGCTCCTGCGAATGGGCGGGAAAGGCCGGTCTCAACCTGATGATCGGTAATCTCACCTCGGGTGATGCCGGCGATGATTTCTTCAAGACGCAGGCGAGGCAGCTCCAGGCTTACCGCGCCGTCCTGCCGCCGGATAAGACGCCTCGCGTGGCCGCCGGCAGGGTGATCGTGCCGACCGACAGCGCCGACAGGAGAACGCGGGAGAGATATTGCGCATATGCCGCAAGCAGGCACGAGCGCACGCTGTCGCCGCAAGGGCCGCGCCGCACGCTCTTCAGCCGCGATCTGGTCGGCGGTTCCGACGAGATCCTGGAGCGGTTGCTGGCTGACGACGTGCTGCGGGAGGTACACGAATTGCGTCTGGAACTGCCCTACGAGTTCGCTCTCGAGGAATATGTCCAGATCATCACGGACTTTGCCGAAAAGATCGCGCCGCATCTGGGCTGGAAACCGTCGAGGGACACCAGCCTGGATCTCGATTCTCTCAATTTCTGGAAAGCATTCGCATGACCAAACAATGCACGCCGCTTCACACGCTGGGCATCAACACCCAGTCGTGCGGGCGGGATCGATGACTGAATACCGCGCACAGGCAGTCTTATTCGTCCCACCTTCCGCCTCGATCGAAAGAGGGGGGCGAGGGCAGGCCATCCGCAGTTAAGCATCGAACGCGAAAAGCAGACATACGAGTATTCGGCGCAAAGGGTCCGGGATCAGGCAGAAGACGTCCTGTCATACCCACCGGAGGAAGAGCTGGCTGTTGCTTGTACCCCGTGGAAGCCGAGCTTTTCGGAAATCTCACGTGAAGCGCGGGTGAGGCTTTCCAGATAACCGTCACGGTTGCGAATGCCGTCCTCGCGCGGCGCAACGAGGCAGAGCGTGGCGATACACACGCCGTCGGCCCGATGGATGGGCGCCGCAAAACAGTGGGTAAAGTTCTCGACCACGCTATTGAAGGTGAAGTAGCCGTCCTCGGTCGCCTTTCGGACCTGTGCGATGAACTCCTGCGGATCAAGCCGCTGGCCGTTCGGCAGCACGAAATCGCCGGGCGGAATAAAGTCAAGGATTTCCTCATCCGAGAGATGCGCCACCAACAGCCGGCCGGACGCCGTCCAAGGGATCGAGACCAACTCGCCGACATTTGCTGAGATACGGAACGGCCGCAGCCCCTCGCGCATCATCGCCACCGTGTACTTGTCGCCCTCGAGCAGGCACATCTGCGCCGTTTCGCGGGTTTCCTCGGCCAGGCGGACCAGCATGCGGTCGCATTCGCGCATCAGGTCGAATTGTTCTGCATAGGCGGTGCCGAGGAAATAGAGCTTGCGGCCGAGAAAGACGCGACCATCGCCGCCCTCATAATCCAGCATGCCGTGGCGCAGCAGCAGGTTGACCAGCTCGTAGATTGAGGAGCGCGGTGCGCCGATGGACGATGCGATCTCGTTCGGCCGCATGGGCTGACGCTTCCGGCGCAGGAATTCGAGAATCTCAAATGCCCGGTCCAGGCCGCGTGTGCGTCTCGATACGATGTCTTCGGCGTCAGCCATGAGGCTCCTCGAAAGAAGGATCGCAGCCCAAGAGGCCGCGATGCCAAAAATTCAGCTACGATCGGCGCGGTAGGCCACGCAATCGACCTCGACCTTGCAATCGACCATCATCCGCGACTGAACGCAAGCGCGAGCAGGCGGGTTCTCGCCGAAATACTCGGCATAAACGCCGTTGAAGCTCCAAAAGTCGCGGGGATCATCGAGCCAGACGCCGATGCGCACAATGTCTTCAAGACCGTAGCCGGCTTCCTTCAGAATGCCGATCATGTTCTCAATGGCCTTTCGGCTCTCGGACACGATGCCACCACGGACGATCTCGCCCTTTTCCATGGGAACTTGACCGGAGACGTAGAGCCAGCCGTTCGCCTCGACGGCGCGAGCAAAGGGCAAGGGCTGTCCACCAGCCCCGGTTTCGCCGGCGCCGTAACGTTTGATGGTCATGGGAATCTCGCTTTTCTTCTAGTTGAAACTTGATGTTTTCAGGAATTCCGCCAAGCGTTCCGTCCTAGGGCGAACGAACATTTCTTTCGGATCACCTTCTTCGCAGATCACACCCTGGTTCATGAAGATGACTCGGGAGGATACCTCGAAGGCGAAGCGCATCTCATGGGTGACGAGCAGCATCGTCATGCCATCGGCGGCGAGGCCCTTGATGACCTGCAGCACCTCGCCGACCAACTCCGGGTCGAGTGCGGAGGTCACCTCGTCGAACAGCATCAAGCGCGGATTCATGGCGATCGCGCGGGCGATTGCGACGCGCTGCTGCTGCCCGCCGGAAAGCTGGCCGGGATAGTGATCGGCGCGGGCTCCGAGCCCGACGCGCTCCAGCCATTTTTCGGCGATGGCACGGGCCTCCGCACCACCCATCTTCTTCACCTTGACGAGGCCGAGCATCACGTTTTGCGCTGCGGTCATGTGCGGGAAGAGGTTGAACTGCTGGAAAGCCATGCCGGTCAGCGCGCGTTGGCGGGCAATTTCCTTCTCGCCCTTACGGCGGCGTTGCGTACCTTCGACATGGTAGCCGATCTCCTCGCCGTCGAGTCTGATCGTGCCGCCCTGGAATTCCTCCAGCATATTGATGCAACGGAGCATAGTGGTCTTGCCGGAGCCGGAGGAGCCGATGATAGAGATTACCTCTCCCTCCCTGACCGTACAGTCCACGCCCTTGAGCACTTCGAGCAAGCCGTAGGTCTTACGCAGTCCTACGATTTCTAGGATTGTCTTTGCCATCGGTATAAACCCTTAGGTCGGCACAGCCGTCTTGCGCTCGACATATTTGCCGAAGCGCTCGATGGCGAAATTGACGACGAAATAGAGCAGGCCAGCGAAGAAATAGAACTGGAGGCTCATGAAGTTGCGGGAAATGATTTCCTGGGTTCGTAGCAGAAGCTCTGCCACACCGATCACGGATAGCAGCGTTGAGGCTTTAACCATTTCCGCGGCCGTGTTGACCCAGGTGGGCAGGAACTGGCGCAGCGCCTGCGGCCACAGGACGTTGGCGAACGTCTGGCTGAAGGTGAGGCCGATCGCCTTGGCCGCCTCGGTCTGGCCGATCGGAATGGCCTGAAGGCCGCCGCGCACGATCTCGCCCACATGGGAGGAGCAGAAGATCGCGAGCGCAAGAACGCCGGCCGCGAACGGGCCGAGATCGAAGCCCACGGCCGACGAGACATAATAGCTCGCCAGAACCAGCACGAGGACGGGGGTGCCGCGAACGATGTCGATATAACCCCGCACGACAAAGCGCAAAGGCAGCGATCCGTAGGTCAGCACAAGGCCGACGAACACGCCAGCTATCGAACCGAATACGATCGCGAGCAGCGAGATCGAGACCGTGACGCTGAGGCCGTTCAAGATGACGAAGCGGGCGATCCACAGCTGCTCGAGGAATGCGAAGAAATCCATCATGATCTCACCTCGAAACGGCCAGCCGGCGCTCAGCGAAACGCATCATCGCGGCCAGAATGGTGCAGGTGGCGACATACAGGCCAGATGCCACGATCCAAGTCTCGATGACGCGGAAGCTCTCGACATTGATTTTGCGCGCCTCGAAGGTCAGTTCCGGTACAGCGATCGCGGCGGCAAGCGAGGTATCCTTAAACAGTGAGATGATCGTCGACGAAAGCGACGGCAAGACGTTGCGGAACATCAGCGGCATGATGATAGAAGTGCGGATCTGCATCGGCGTCAGACCGATCGCCAATCCCGCTTCCGGCAATCCCTTGGGAATGGACAGAAGGCCCGCCCGAAACACCTCCGCGAGATAGGCGCCGGAATAGATCGCCAGGACCGCGATAAAGCTTTCGATTTTGCCGAGCCGCATGCCCATTTGGGGCAACGCGAAATAGGCGAACAGCACGAGTACCAGGATCGGCAAGTTGCGGATGATCGTAACATAGCCAACTGCCGGCCAACGCGCGGCGCGGCTTTTCGAGGTCAGCGCAAACGCGACCACAAGCCCAATCACGACGCCGATTAGAATGGAGATGAAGGCAAGTCCAAGGCTCAGCACGAGACCGGCCAGCAACTGGTCGAAGTTGCGCCAGACTACAGCGAAATTCAGTGTGTAACCCATGACAATCCGTCGTCAGGAGGAAATGGAACGGGAAAAACCTTCCCGCTCCATCGTCAGTTACTTGTACTCGACCGGGAAGCCGATTTGCGGCGGGGCAAGTTCCTTGCCAAACCAGGTCTTGTACGAGGTCGCATAGAAGTCGAACTCGACACCGGTCATCGCTTCGTGGAGTGCGGTATTGACGAAGTTCAGCCAATCCTGGTCACCACGCTTGACGCCGCAGGCGTAGGTCTGCGGGTTCCAGCCGTACCCGGCGTCCTTGTAGCGGCCGGGATTCTGGGTCATGTACCACGCGAGCGAGGACTGGTCGGTCGCAGCCGCATCGGCCCGGCCCGATTCCAGCGCCTGGTAGATGAGGTCGACGGAATCGTACTGGTCGACATTCGCTTCCGGCAAGGCGGCATGCACCATCGTCTCGGCATAAACGTTCTGCAGGACCGAGATGGTCACGGACGAACCGGCGGCCTTCAGTGCTTCGTAGTCGGCGTACTGGCCGCCCTCCTTCAGCATCAGTCCCACGCCTTCGCGATAGTAAGGAATGGTGAAGGCAACCTGCTGCGCACGCTCGCCGGTGACGGTCATGAACTGGCAGGTCAGATCCACCTTGTCAGTGGTGATATTCGGGATACGGGCATCCGACGACTGGTTGACATATTCGATCTTATCCGGATCGCCGAACAGCGCCTTTGCAACGATGCGGCCCATGTCAACATCGAAGCCCTGCAGCTTGTCGTCGGCGCTCTTGAAGTGCCACGGCGCATTGGTCGAGCCGGTGCCGAGGATCAGATGGCCACGAGCCAGAACCTCATCGAGCTTGCTGGTCTGCTGAGACATGGCTGGTACCGCCGACAGGAAAGTGGCAGCAGCGAGTATCAACACGCCGGTACGAAAAGAGTTAGTCATCGCGTTCCCCTTTTGTGACTATTCGAACGATGTCCAATATACCGGACGGCTGTCCATTTTACTGGATTGACGTATTCAGGCGCACTCGTCATAAATTGTCAATAGACCGTCCTACCGTTTTTCGGAGAAATGGGATTCGCGGGGCCTGACCGCCCAATCGCTACACAACGGCATTCGGAGATCGGCATGTCATTCGACCAGGATTATCTCAACGACATCGACACTCCGGCCGTGTTGGTGGATCTCGACATCGCCAAAGCGAATATCTCTCGCTTTCAGGATTATGCGAACGCGCATGGCATCAAGGTTCGCCCGCACATCAAGACGCACAAACTGCCGCTGCTTGCCGAGATGCAGCTCGCCGCGGGCGCGACCGGTATAACCTGCCAGAAGATTTCCGAAGCCGAGGCGATGGTTGCCGGCTGCGCCGCGATCCGTGATGTTCTGATTACCTACAACATTGTCGGCGAGCAAAAGCTGGTACGGTTGCGGTCGCTCGCCGAAAAGGTCCGACTGTCGGTAGTGGCCGATAGCGCCGAGGTGATCGACGGGCTTTCGCAGGTTTTCGCATCGTCCGAAAGGCCGCTGTCGGTGCTGGTGGAATGCAATACCGGTGCCAATCGTTGCGGCGTTGTAAGCCCGAGAGATGCCGACGTGCTTGCGGCGCGCATCGCGGAGGCACCCGGCTTGATTTTTGGCGGACTGATGACTTATCCGCCAGCCGCAGGTGAGGCGGGTGTGGAGGCGTTTATGACGGAGGCGAAAGCCTTGATCGAAGCCCGCGGCATCGCGGTACCGGTCATCACATCCGGCGGCACGCCGACCATGATGCACGCGGCGGATGCGCCGGTCGCCACGGAGTATCGGCCCGGCACCTATGTCTACAACGATCGCTCGCTCGTCGCTCGCGGCTCGTGCGGATGGAAGGATTGTGCTCTGACGGTTGTCGCTACGGTTGTATCGGTTCCAGCGAAAAATCGGGCAATTATCGATGCTGGTTCCAAGACGTTGACATCGGATCTTCTTGGCCTGACCGGCTACGGGCATGTTCTAGGTCGCGACGACATCGTCATCGATCAATTGTCGGAGGAGCACGGTCGCCTGGTGAGCGATAGACCAATTGATTTGAGGGTGGGCGAAAGGGTGCGCATCGTGCCGAACCACGCATGCGTTGTAACCAACATGGTTGACAGCCTGTTCGTGATCAGCGGCGGAAATGTCGCATTGAAACGGGTATCAGTCTCGGCTCGTGGGAAGGTGGTATGACCATCCGGAAACCGCGTACTTCATGCTTCGAATGACCTTGATGCCTAGCGAGTACGCTCTCGCCAGCAAAGCAGGCGATATTCGGGTCCGCATGGTTCGAGCCTGGGAAAGCGCATCCAGAGCCCGAAGAAGAAAGTCTGGGTCACGGAAAGATCGGAGAGGTCTTCAGCTGTGTAGCCTCACCTGCTCATAAAAGCGTCCCACTGTGCTTGCGATAACGCGCGATGACCGATTGGATATCGTCGCGGTTCTCCAGCCGGCAGGCGTTGGTTTTCTCAGGTGTATAACCAGCTTCTTTAAACGTCTGCGGTGGCGCCATGCTTTGCACACGGAATTCTGCATAAGCAAGATGGCGCGGTGTCCGCGGTCTATGCCGTGCACAAGCTCAAACTTCGTAAGCGGGCAGTCAGACATAACGGACGCCCGCTATCCCAGCTTCCGCTTTCCGCGCATCCGGGCATAACAGGTTGCTTTCTGGATTCGGCGATGCGCTCGCCATGAGTTAATCGCGATCATGACGCAAAGCGTCCGAAGCAATTATCGTCAATCCGAAGTCTCCATCGTCACCGCGGGCAGGAACCGCGGCAGGCGCAACGCGTTGTGTGTCGGAAGACAGAAGGAGAAAATAGATGCTCAAGGGTATTGTGTTGTGGGCGATGGGCGTTCCTATCTTCGTGATCATCCTGCTTTACATGTTTGTCTTCTAGACAGGCCATCAAAACCCGGTCTTGCGCAATCCGCAGGTGGTGACGCCACCATCAAGCGCCGCAACTGCAGCGCGGAGAGAATGGCAAAGCGCACTTCCTGCTCAGCCGTTCCATAGCGCCTAGTGCACGGACTTGCTGTCGTCGTCGCCGAGGAAGGAACGAATGCCATCCCTTTCGGTCGTGGCAAGAAATTCCTCCCACGCTTCGCTGTCGGTAGCGAAGCTGTCCTCCCACGTCGTCACATCTTCCTCCTGCGAGATCACCTCGAGGGTCCAGCCGTCGTTACTGCCGGCGGCCCTGTGAATGTCCACCAGGACCGTAACACCATCGTCTTCGAATTCGCCGGAAAGATCCGAATGCTCCAGCTTTGGTTCTTTCGTCATCGAGACCCGCTCTTCATCCAATGGCACCTATGGTTCCTGTCGTATCGCCTTCCAGAAGGTGTGCGAGAGGAACACACGCGACTATGTAGGCAGCAACACTAGTACCATAGGGAAATTCCCGGACATCGCAACGGCGGGTATGGCGCTGCCGTTTGCTTCAAGAACAAGGTGGGACTAGATTCCCGAGCAACCGGAGCCCCGGCCGAAGGAGGAGTAGTCCATGAAGCGTGCGTGGCCAGAGGAACTGAAGTCGATCTTCGATGATGCCGAGGAGGTGATGCTGGATATTCCGGCATCCGGGCGCGAAGGCGCAGAGCGCGCCAGCAAAACCCAGAGGGCAGCGTTGCGGATTCGCGTCACGCAGGAGGACTACCAGCGCATGTGGCCGCTCGCCGAAAAACGTTATCGGTTAGACGGCAGATATGCGGGCAAAGTGGCCACCCTGATTGCCAACAATCCCCTTTACTATACGTGGCATCCGGCCGATGGCGGAACCCTCGAGGGTACTTCCGACAGCGGTACGCCGTACACGATCAAATACATCGTCGTGTACCTCCTCCTGGACGCCGTGCGCGAGGAGACAGCAGCAGATTAGAGCCGTTGTGGCATCGCTCCTGAAGCGGTCATCATATGAGCAACGGTTCTCTGTCCATTCCGGGGCATCTGCTGGTCGTACGCCGGCACAATCCGTATTGGCAGCTTTGGGGTCGTCTGCGGTCTGACTGCTTTCCGAACGCTGGAGACGAAAGCGGCCATACCGCCGCGTTTCGCCGAAGTCCGCTATCGGCTCTAGGGGGACTAAATGGGGGCCTTCTAATCGGCAGGCGCTTACGGCTCGCTGGTTTCGTTATTTCTTCTTCGCTTGATCGTGATGCCACTTGATGGCGAAGAACATGCCCGTGCCTAACACGAGAACCTTGAACGGAAGGAAGACTATAGGGAACCAATCCCACATTTTGGATATTTCCAGGTTATTACTTGACGCTATATATTGTGGGGAGCACTACCTCAGAACTGCTGCATACAACATCAGCCATGTTGACGCAGATGAGATCATAACATTCCCATCACATGGCATAAGCGGGCTTGCCCATGTTGTCGGACCGGTTATTTCAGGCCGGTGACCGCTTCTGGCGCGCGATGCAGCCGTTGCACGGTCAATAGCAGGTGCCCGCGGAATATGGTGGTCCTTCAATCGGGGGGGCAAAGCTTCACGGCAAATCCGCCGAGCGCATTGTCCTAATCGTGTTCACCAGCCAGGCGATGCCGGTGTCCATCAGGGCGGCTTTCGGGACCACCAGGTTCATCTTGAACCGGCCAAGGTCGATCGGAGCATCCACGTGCTCTATGCCGAACTTCGTTTCAAACATCTGGACGAAGTGGCGCGGCAATGCGCCGACCAGTTCGGAATCAGCCAGCACCGCCAGTGCCAGCATGAAGTTCGGTACGGTGAGCGCGACCTCCCGTGTCAGTCCCTGTTGCGCGAGAACAGCGTCAACAAAGCCGAACGGATCGGCAGAATGGGAAACGACGAGGTGCTTCATCTCGCAATAGCTGGCAAGGGTGGTCCCCGATTTCAACGGATGCCCGGCGCGCATCGCCACCACGAAATCCTCCTCATAAAGCAGTTCATGCTGGAAGCGGGCGGGAATGTTGTCGTGAGGAATGATTGCGATGTCTATCGCCCGCCTTTCGAGGTCGATCAGGGCATCGCCCCAGGCTGATGCCATGGACGTTTCTCCAGGCCGGGGCAGCAATTGGCGCACCCCAAGCGAAACACCCGGAGCGTTGCTGGCGAGTTTCTGCAGAAGAGGGTGGAGAAGCACGGAAGATGCTCCGTCAGGCGCCCCGATGGTGAAGCGGCGCGACGAGCGTTGCGGGTCGAAGGCCTCGGAACTGATGATGATCTGGCGCGCCCGCTCGAGCACCTCCGCTACCGGCCCGGCAAGTTCCAGAGCCCGATCGGTCGGGACGACGCCTCTCGGCGTCCTGATGAAAAGCGGATCGCAGAGGAGGGCACGAAGCCTCCGCAGCCCATGACTTACCGCGGACGGCGAAAGGTTGAGGCGTTGAGCTGACCTGCCCACATGGCGTTCTTCCATCACGGCTTCAAACAGCACAAGCAGGTTAAGGTCGGTCCTCGATAGATCAATATGGTTCAGCATATCGCTGAAATCATATCATTAGATTCAGCATATGGAAGATGGCATGTCCTTCGTCATACCCATCGAGGCAAACGAGACCAAAGGAGGCGCCATGTGCATCTGGAATTCGAGTTTTAGAAAAGCAGCAGCGAAATGGGCGAGGACCGCAGGTGCCACGTCACGCTGCACCCTGGCCGCCGTCGCATGTTCAGAGCTCTTGCTCCTCGTTCAACCGAGCTTGGCCGCCTCGTCGGAGACAGTCGCCGAGCTTATCCGACGCACAGAAGAACAGGCACGCGCGTTCAATGCCGGGGACATGTGGAGGTGGCACGGGATGATCCGGCTGTCGGATGACTTCACCTTGATGCAGCCGTTCGGCGGGCCGATGAGCCACGGTTTTGACGCCAGCCCGGCGCGTCTTGCCGAGCTGTCGCGTTCCTTCCGGAACGGCGAGGCGAAACTCGAGAGGGTAATCAGCTATGCCTCCGATGACCTGGTCGTCCTCGCCTTCGTTGAGCGCCAGCATGGGGAAGTCCTCGGTTTACCCGATCAGGACTGGTCGCTGCGGGTCACTCAAGTCTACAGGCGCCAAGGGCCGCATTGGCAGCTCGTTCATCGCCATGCCGACCCCCTCGTGCGACCGATTGGATTGGACCAGGCTTCGGCGCTGGCGCGCGGGGAATGAACGGCGCGTCCCAACGCCAGCGGAGTGCCTGACATGAATTCCTGGATCGAGATCATCGGGTTTGCCGGCAGCGTCCTGACCGTGATCACCTACCTGACGCAGCGCATGGTTCAGCTTCGCATGATGGCGATAGCAAGCAGCCTTTGTTTCGCCGTCTACGGAACCATGATCTGGAGTCCGCCGCTGATCTTGATGGAGGCAGTGCTCCTGCCCCTCAACGGATGGCGACTCTACCAGATCGCAAGAGAGCAGGCTTGATCCGCAGAGCAGCGGGCTCCCACATATGAGCGCGACCGGCGGCTTCCGCTATACCGCGCGTAGGCGAGGCGAAGCCGCCGACGGGGCAATGTCTGCTTTCGAGCAGGTTTGATGACGGTCTTAATGACCGCCATGGAGGCGCAAACCGGAAGCTACTTCGCGTTGGCCCGAAATGGCCGTCTGCGAAAGTGCAGCGCCGCCACCGGCGACGCTGATTGGTAGCTCTTCTATCCGCTGATCCCCTGGACTGCCGAGGCGAGTGGCGCGAGTGCTTCCATCTCTGGCTCCGTAAGGATCATGGACGCTGCCGCGACGTTTTCCAAGAGACGACTGCGCTTACGCGTTCCTGGGATCGGCACCGATTTGACGTTGAGCTTGCGACTTTGGGCATAAAGCCAGGCAAGCGCAATCTGCGCCGCCGCGATGTCCTCGACCTCTGCGACCAGCAGCATGTTTGCCGCACGGTTTTCAGTTGAAAACCTTGGGAAATGCTGGCGAGCATCGGTGTTGGTCAGGGATGTTGCGAAAGCCCGGCCGGTCAACATGCCACGCCCAAGCGGGGAATATGGCACCACCGTCACACCGAGTTCGGCCGCGGCGGGGATCACGTCGTGTTCGATATCGCGCGTGAAGATCGACCATTCCGATTGAAGGGCCGCGATGGGATGAATGGCATGCGCCGCGCGCAGCTCGGACGCGCTGACAGCGGACAAACCAACCCACTTCACCTTGCCCGCTCTGACGAGTTCAGCCATGGCACCGATGGAATCCTCCAGCGCCACCCTGTTGGTCCGGCGATGCCTGCCGCCTCTATCCCTCGAACACGCTGTACGCTAGGCTCTGACCACGCCATATCATTTCGTCGGCTGAGACCGCACCGTGAGTTTATTTCCATCTGGATCGCGAAGATATGCGACGAACGCCCCATTCGGGCGCTCTGCAGGTGGGCTCTCGATGGCCGTGCCACCATGCGCGATACCGGCGGCATGCCACGCCAGAACATGTTCGGGGCTCGCGGCGGCAATACCGATCGTCCCACCGTTGGCCGCAGTCGCTGGCTTACCGTCGATCGGTTTCGTGATCATCAAGCGACCGCCCTCATGGGCGTAGATCAGTCGGCCTCTCGCATCCATCTCGCCGGACTTGCCTCCCAATGCAACAAAGGTGGCGTCGTAGAAGCTTCTCGCCTGCTCCAAGTCGTTGCTTCCGATCATGACGTGGGTGAACATGTTTCATCTCCTGTAGGATGCTTCTGTATCGGTATTTCCTGACGTTTAAAGCTCGAAGTGCCTTAACGTGACGCCGATGCCAAGATGATATCTGCTTTCAGGCAGGCGCGATGACACCCCTATGACCGATATGGAGGCGCCTGATCGCCGCCGTGCGTGAACGCGTCAGCGTCCAGCCAGGCGACATGCTCAGTTTTTGACCGGACCTCGGTAAATTACATCTTTTTGACGCGGTAACGGGGCAGAGGCTCGCGCCAGCAGGTTAATTCTCTGCTTTCGCAAATGCATCATCGAGGACGTGAGCGACCTCGTTGCCGATCTGGAGAAGGGCTTCGCTGCGGCGAGGACGGCGTGAGGCTATCGCTGCATGCCCCAGCGGCGTACGGTGACGTTCTCGATGAGGCGGAAGACCACGCCCTCGACCACCAAGCCGATGATGATGACCATGGCAAGTCCGGCGAACACCTTGTCGGTGAAGAGTTCATTACGGTTGCGGAAGATGAACCAGCCAAGGCCCCCGGTCGAGGAACTGACCCCGAAGACGAGTTCGGCGGCAATCAGCGTGCGCCAGGCGAATGCCCAGGCGATCTTCATGCCATAGAGGATCGAGGGTAATGCCGCCGGTATCAGGATGCGCCAAACATAGCCAGGCCCATTTAGGCCGTAATTGCGACCGACCAGACGTTGGGTTTCGGGCACGCTTTCGAAGCCGCTCAGTGTGGCGAGCGCGAAGGGCCAGAGAACGGCGTGGACCAGCACGACGAGCAGGCTCCTTTCACCCAGCCCGAACCAGAGCATGGCGAGCGGCAGAAGCGCAATCGCGGGCAACGGGTTGAACATGGAAATCAGCGTTTGCAGGAGCTCGCGGACGAAACGGCTGACGACCGCAAGCGAGACGATGGCAAAGGCTGCCGCGATCGCCATCACATAGCCCTTGAGAAGGACGGTCAACGATGTCCAGGAGGCGGTAAGCAGGTTTTCGGTGGTCAATGCCTCCCACAGCGCCGCCATGGTGGCGGTGAAGGTGGGGAATAGGATCGGTTTGGCACTGAAGCGGGCTGAAAACTCCCAGATCAGGGCAAGCAGCGCCAGCACCAGGACCTTTCGAAGGAGCGCCGAGTTCCGGGCGAAATCGCGGAGGCGGTCGAGCACCTGGGATTTTGCGGGCGTGCCGACCAAGGAAAGATCAGACATGTTCGGGAATTCCTTTCCGGGCCTTCGGCGAAAACAGCAGATCGTGCACTTCGCGCGACAGGGATTCGAGGCGGGGACTGCCGACATCGCTGCGAGCGAATCCGCTTGTGTCGAGACTGGTAATCGTCCGCCCCGGATGCGGGCTCAGGAGATGCAGCTTCGTGCCGATCAGAATCGCTTCCTCTATGGAATGGGTGACGAAAAGCAGCGTGAAACCAAGCTCCTCGGCAAGATCGAGAAGCTCGCCCTGGAGCTGGCTGCGGGTGAGCGCGTCGAGTGCTGCGAAGGGCTCGTCCATCAAGAGCACGTCGGCGTCGGTCACCAGTGCGCGGGCGATCGCGGCGCGCTGCTTCATGCCGCCCGAAAGCGTGTGCGGATAGCTGTCGAGGACCCGTTCCAGGCCGACCTTCTTCAGCGTTGCCTCGGTGCGGTCGCGGATTTCCGTCTTTGCGAGCGGGCTTGCCATGTGGAGCGGAAACTCGACATTCTGGCGCACCGTCTTCCACGGCAGAAGCTGATCGAATTCCTGAAAGACGACGATGCGATCCGGACCGGGACCTTTGACTTCCCGGCCCCGCACCCTGATCGTCCCGGAAGCAGGTTTGAGGAAGCCCGCCACGGCTTTCAGGATAGACGACTTTCCACAGCCGGAGGGGCCGAGAAGCACGAGCCGCTCGCCCTCTCCGGCGCGGAAGGAGACATCGTCCACCGCCCGGACGGTTCCGGCCGGGGACGGGTAATCGAGGGTAAGGCGGTCGACTTCGAACACCGCCACCGGGAAGGGGTCGCGCGCCAGCATGGTTCAGCTTCCGCTTTCGTTATGCAATTCCTCGAAAGTGTAGTCCTTCCAGCTCTCGGCTTTCTTTTTGATGGCGCCGGTCCGGTGGAGGAAATCGGCAAAGACATAGGAGCGGGACGGGACGACGGTGAATTTGCTTTCGGGAGATTCGATCAGCGACTGCACGAAGGCGGGATCGAACTTCGAGTTTTCGACCCGGACATAGGTTTCCGCCGCCGCCTTCTTGTTCGCCTCGATCCAGGCGTCGGCTTCCTTCAGAGCTTCGAAAAAGGCCTGGAAGGTTTTCGGGTTTTCCTCGCGCCAGTCGGTCGTGGCATAGAGATAGGTCGGGGTCACCGGGCCGCCGAGGACGTCGTAGGAAGAGAAGACCTTGTGGACCTTGGCGTCTTTCAAAGCTTGCTCCTGGAACGGCGTATTGGACAGATGCGAGGTGATCTCGGTGGAGCCGGAGAGCAGCGCGCTCGTCGCGTCGGGATGCGGCAGGCTGACCGTGATGTTGTCGAGCTTGTTCTGGTTGCCCTCGCCGAACTCCTTCTCTGCCGCGATCTGCAGGATGCGTGCCTGGACCGAGACGCCGACGGCGGGAAGCGCGATCTTGTCGGACGTGGTCAAATCCTTCAGCGACTTCACGTTCGGATTGTTGGTGACGAGGTAATTCGGCTGGTTCGCGAGCCCCGCGACGATCTTCACGGCGCCGTCGGTGCGGTCCCATAGCGTCAAGAAGGGGCCTATACCGGCCGCGGCGATATCAATCGAGCCGGAAAGAAGCGCGGCATTGATGGCATCACCGCCAGAAAGCTGCGCCCATTCAACCTTCACCTCCTCGAGACCGAGCGTTTTTGCGTGTTTCTCGATCAGGTTCTGGTCGCGGATCACGTGCAGCGGCAGGTAGAGCGTGCCAAACTGCTGGGAAATGCGGATAAGTCCTTCGGCGGAGGCGCCGGTCGCGGGCGTGAGCACGCTCAGTGCCAGAGCCGCGGCGGCGGCGAGCTTGAAGGGTTTCGGCATGGATGGACCTTTCGAGAGACAGACGTGAAGGTGTGGAGGGGACTTCGCGGTCAGCCCGCGGCATTGGCGAGTTTCGAGCCACCGTAATTGCCGACGGCGAATTCGTTGGCGACGCTGCCGCGGAGCCCCTGATTTCGGTTGCGGTCGATACCGAGCAGCGGGAAGAGGAGTTCGCCGACGCGATAGGCCTCTTCGAGATGCGGATAGCCCGAGCCGATGATCGTATCGATACCGAGCGCCTGGTATTCTCGTAGCCGTTCAGCCACCTGTTCCGGCGTACCGACGAGGGCGGTGCCGACACCGGTGCGTACCAGTCCCACGCCGGCCCAGAGATTTGGCGCAACCAGCAGTTTGTCGCGGCGACCGCCATGCAGGGCGGCCTGTCGGCGCTGGCCGACGGAGTCCATTTCCTGTTGAAAACGCCGGTAGCTGCGCTCGATCTGCTCGTCGGAAATATTGCCGATGAGCTGGTCGGCTGCGCGCCAGGCGTCTTCCTCATTTTCGCGCACGATGAAGTGGATGCGCATGCCAAAGCGGATCTTGCGACCGGTTCTGGCGGCCTTGGCGCGAACGGATTCGATCTTCTCCTTCACCTGTTCCAGCGGCTCGCCCCAGGTGAGATACATGTCAACGGCATCGACCGCGAGGTCCTGGCCGGCCTCCGAAGAACCACCGAAATAGAGGGGCGGATGCGGCTGGCCGATTGGCGGGAAATCGGAACGTGCGCCCTTGAGCTCGTAATACTTGCTTTTGAAATCGACGGTCTCGCCGGCGAGCAGCCGTTTCCAGATATCGAGGAACTCTCCGGCCTGTTCGTAACGCTCGTCATGGCCGAGAAAGATACCGTCGCCGGCCAGTTCCGTGGGGTTGCCGCCGACCACCACGTTGAGCAACAGCCTTCCGTTGCTCAGGCGGTCGAGGGCTGCGGTCTGGCGTGCGGCAAAGGTGGGCGAGGTGACGCCGGGGCGAAGCGCAACGAGGTATTTCAGCCGCTCGGTAACGACCGAAAGGCCGGTCGCGGTGATCCAGGAATCCTCGCAGGACTGACCTGTCGGCAAAAGCACGCCTTCGAAGCCGAGCTCGTCGACGGCGATCGCAACCTGCTTGAAATACCGGAATTCCGGTTTCCGGCTCAGATGATCCGTGCCCAGATAAGTACCATCTCCATGGGTCGGGATGAACCAGAAGAAGTTCAACGGTCCGGCGGCGATCATCAGCGTCTCCTTTTCGAATGCAGAGGAGAGGCTAAACACGACCTATTCGATAGAGAAGAAAGATTATTCTGTTCTCATCGGCACGGCGCCATACGGCAACTAAGGTGAGGGCTTGCGGGCGAACGGCATTTCATTTGCTGTCGCGAATTGCGTCTTCGGCCCTTGGCAAGGCATTTTCCCGAGGATAAACATGAGTAAATTTCTCAGGCTTAAGCTTGCGCGGCACCTAGGATCCAGACTTGCATTGGGATCTACAACAGTTATTCCGGCGGCATTCCAAGGAACTCTTACGGTTTCTGCGTCGCAGCGGCGTGTCGGAGGATACGGCGTCCGATCTTGTTCAGGATGCCTTTTTGCGGCTCGCCGCCATGAGCCCGGCTGCGGGCGAGGTCGTCGGCAATCCGCGCGCCTATCTGTTTCGGATATCCCGCAATCTCTCGATCGATCATGCCCGCGCGCATGCCGTTCAGAGCCGGTATATCCAGCCGGGGCTTCCGGCGGAAATCGCGGAAGCCAAGCCCTCCGCCGAGCTGGAGGTGGATTTCAAGCAGCGCGTCGCTCGGCTGGAAAGGGCGATCCAGACCTTGCCTGAACGGCAACGTCAGGTCTTCCTGCTCCACAAATATGAAGAGCTCAGCCATGCTGAAATTGCCGAGCGGCTCGGAATTTCCAAGAGCATGGTCGAAAAGCATGTGATGAAGGCGCTTGTCCATCTGCGCGACAGCCTTGCCGATCTTTTGAACTAAAAATCTCCGCCCCAGGTGTGGTCAGATATCCATTTATCCGTCTAAGGAATGATTTCTTGGCCAAAAGGCATGATTCAGGGCACAAATGGCTCGCCTCGATGACGATATGACACCGGAAGAAAGAAAGCGGCAGGCGCTTTCCTGGTTTGTCCGCATGAATTCCGGCGAAGCCACGGCTTCCGATCGCAGTGAACTCGCCATATGGCTTGCGGACTGTCCGGAAAATCGGGAGGAATATGCGCGGCTCCAGCGGATGTGGTCGGACCTCGATCATGCCCGTGCGCCTGCCCTCCATGAAAGGAACGGCAGCCGAACCCAGGCTGCCCGGTTGTCGAGGCGCGGCCTGCTGGGCGCCGGTGCGATGCTGGCTGCCGCCGGCGCTGCGGCGTGGATGGGCGGGGCAACCGATTATCTTTATAGCGACCAGTTCACCTCGGTCGCCGAGATTGGTGAGTTCACGCTGGATGACGGAACGCGCGTGACGCTCGATGCCGACAGCGCGCTTTCGCTCGATTATACCGCCTCCCGGCGCGGTCTCGTGCTCCATCGCGGCCGGGCCTATTTCGATGTCGCCCGAGACGAAGCACGGCCCTTTTCCGTCGCCGCGGCCGGAGGCACTGTGACGGCGCTTGGAACGCAGTTCGTCGTGCATCTCTGGGAGGATGCGGTGACAGCAAGCGTGCAGGAAAGCGCCGTTTCGGTCGTCGCGCCCAATGGCGCCGGTATTCGCGTCAATGCGGGAGAGGTCGTCTCCTTCAGCCGGGGTGGTCTCGGTCTCGTGGAGGGGGCGGATACGGAGGCCGAGACGGCCTGGCGTCGCGGCCGGTTGATTTTCGAGGACAAGCCGCTCGGCCGGGTCGTCTCGGATGTGAACCGCTACCGCAGGGGCACGATCCGAATTCTCGACGACAGGCTCCGGAATTTACGCGTCAGCGGCATTTTCGACGTCGGCAATCCGGATGGCGTGCTCGATGCGATCGTCGAGACATTGCCGGTCCGCGCGTTCGAAATCACGCCATACGTCGTCCTTCTGCTTCCGGCTTGAGCATCGTGATTTTTTTCATCTCCAGGGGTGAGGTGGAGATCACCTGATCCGTCTTAGCGCATGTGTGGCGAAAGCCGCCAAGCGGGTAGTACGGACAGGAACGGGGATCATGGTACGCGTCGCGTCAAAGGGACAGCACAAGAACACGAATATGCAACGGCTCGCCGCAGCCCTGTTTGCGAGCGCGGCGTTGCTGCCGTTTGCGACGCTGGCGCAAGACACTATACCCACCGTTTCCCGTGTCAGCCAGCCGGCAGCGGCCTCCTATTCCATCCCGGCTTCATCGTTGAGCGCCGCGCTGTCAGCCTTCGGCGACCGCACAAATCTTCAGGTTCTCTATCCGGCGGCGCTTGCGCGCGGCAAGCAATCGCCGGGCGTAAACGGCGTAATGAACAGGAAGCAGGCATTGGAGCGGCTGCTTGCCGGAACAGGGCTTGCCTATCGTTTTGCCAATCCTGGCACGGTCACCATCCATGCGCCTGCCGGAGACGTCGTCACGGGCAGCACCGGTGACGGCTCGACCATCCTTCCCACGATCGTCGTCCAGGGCGAGAGCGCGGTCGGGCCGGTCGATGGCTACGTGGCGCGTGTGAGTTCGGCGGGCACCAAGACGGATACGCCGCTCATCGAGACGCCGCAGGCCATCTCTGTCATCACCGCCGACCAGATGTCCAATCAGGGTGCGAGCTCTATTGCCAGTTCGCTTTCCTACACGCCGGGCGTCGTCAGCCAATCGGGTGCCTTCAGTCGGGCGGTGGACGATTTCACTATCCGCGGCTTCAACATCGCGACCGGCAATTCCGGAAACCTGCGCGACGGCTTGAAGTATCAGTCGAATGTCTATGACGGCGGGCAGGAGCCCTATGGGATCGAGCGCATCGACATCATGCGCGGCGCAGGCTCGATGCTCTATGGTCAGCTCACCCCCGGTGGCGTCGTCAATGCCATCTCAAAGCGGCCGACGGACACGCCGCTCCATGAGGTCAATGTCGAATACGGCAGCTATGATCGCAAACAGATATCCGCCGATTTCGGAGGCCCGGTTACCGATGACGGCGTTTTGACCTACCGTCTGACAGGACTGGTCCGCAATGCGGACAACTGGGTCGACGAGACGCCCGACAACAAGGTCTATATCGCTCCGGCTCTCACCTTCGCGCCGGACGACGCGACGTCGCTGACGCTGCTTTCGACCTATACGCATTTTCACACGCGGTTTGCGACGCCGCTGCTCTATCAGGATGTCAGCCGGGGCAACATTCCTCGCGACGCCTTCCTCGGCAATGATGATTTCGATCGCTACAACGGCGACATCTTCACCATCGGCTATCTCTTCGAGCACGAGCTCGATAACGGCATCAAGTTCAGAAACAACGCCCGCTATTTCAAATCCGATGTCCAATGGGACTACATGATGGGCAATATCGCGCCGCTCTCGCTGACGGGAGGCGACCTCTACAGGCTGGCGAGCAAGCGCTATGAGCGATCATACGGCGTCACGGCGGACACCTCAGTCGAATATTCCTTCGATGCGGCCGGTGCGGAGCATACGCTTCTGGCCGGGTTCGACTACTACCGGCGCAGCTACGACAACGACCGCTATCGTGGCGCCGGCTACAGCATTCTAGACCTCGACACCGGCACTGTCCTGACCGATCCGGCGATTAATTACAGGGTCAATCGCGGCTCGGATAACCTCAGCAACCAGTACGGCATCTATCTGCAGGACCAGATCAAGTTCGATGATCATTGGGTGCTTCTGCTGGGTGCCCGCCAGGATTGGAGCAAGAGCCGCTCGAGGTCCTATCAGACCGGTGTCGTGACCGAGCAGAACGACGACGCTCTGACAGGCAGGGGCGGTCTCGTCTATCTTTTCGACAACGGCATTGCGCCTTATCTCAGCATTGCGCAATCGTTCGAGCCGCAAACTGGCCTCGACTATGCGACCGGCGAGGCATTGAAGCCAAACAAGGGGCTGCAATACGAAGCCGGCGTCCGTTACCAGCCCGATGGCAGCAATCTTCTCCTCAGTGCGGCGGTTTATGAGCTGACGCAGAAGAACCTGACGACAGCTGATTCCAGCGGGCTCACCTACCAGTATGGCGAGGTTCGATCCCGGGGTGTCGAACTGGAAGCGCGCGCGGAGTTCGGCAATCTTGGGTTGATCGCTTCCTATACCTATACGGATGCGAAAATTACCGAAAACGCCATGCCCGCTTATATCGGGGAGCAGATTTCGCTGGTGCCTAAAAATGCCTTCGCACTGTGGGCCGATTACAAGCTTGATGATCTCGGCCTTGAGGGCGTCACGGTCGGCGCGGGCATTCGTTATATCGGCGAGACGAACCTGATCGACAGCAGGAGCGATGTTCCCGGCTATGTTCTCGTCGATGCGATGGCGAGCTTCGATCTCGGCGCGATGAACAAGGATCTGGAGGGCGCGACGCTGAAACTGAACGCGCGCAATCTTTTCGACAAGGAGTTCTACACCTGCGTCTATTCGGACGGCTGCCGTTATGGCGAGCCGCTGACGGTCACGGCGACGCTTTCCTACAAATGGTAGGGCCAGCCGTTGCCAGGAGGGACTTGCTGAAGGGAGCGCTCGCCGCCTGCTTTTTCGCTTTCGCGCGGGACGGCAAGGCGGAAGGGGTGCCTCGCCGTATCGTCTCCATGGAACTTCTGGTGACGGAATTGCTCCTGACCCTCGGTATTGCGCCTCTGGCCGTCGCCAATGTGCCGCTTTATCGAAGGCTGGTCGCCGAGCCGGTGCTTGGCGACGAAGCAGTCGATCTCGGCCCGCTGCAGGAGCCGAACATGGAATATCTGCAGCTCTTGAAGCCGGACCTGATCGTCATGGCGGAGTGGCAGGCAAGCGGGCTAGAAAATCTTCGCGCCATCGCGCCCACGCTGTCGCTCAATTCCTTTCCTGCAAGAACGCCTGCGGTCCAGCATGCGCAGGAGCTCCTGCGCCAACTCGGGGCGGTCGTCGGCCGGGAGCGTCAGGCCGGAGATTGGGTGGGGCGATGCGAAGTGGCGATCGAGGAAGCGCGGGCAAAGCTGCAATCGAAATCGCTGCCGCCGCTCTATCTCTGCCGCTTCAACCAGGACGGCCGTCACGCGGCGATTTTCGGGGGAAACGGCCTGGTTGGCGATGTTCTGAGGAGTCTTGGCCTCACCAATGCCTGGCAGGGGCGGGTCAATGCGTCCGGCGTCGCGTCCATCAGCGTGGAACAGCTTGCCGGCAACCCGCACGCGCGCATCGTGCATTTCGATCGCGGCCGCGAAACGGATCTGGCGATCGCGAGACTTGCCGAAAGTCCGCTTTGGCAAGCGCTGCCCGCCGTGCGGCAAAACCGCGTCACCCGCATGCCGGTGGTCTATCCGAGCGGAGGCGTGGTAAGCGCCATGCGGCTTGCCGGCCAGCTCGCAGCGCTTTTGCCGGCCGAGGGTTGATCATGGCTATCGCCAGTTCATTACCCACAACACGGAACCACGGGCTTGCCCCGCTGCTGGTCGTCTTGCTGCTCAGCGCGGCCTTCGGTCTCCTCCTGCTCAATATCGGCGCGAGACTGCCTGACTGGCGTCAGTTGTTCACGGCATCCGATGCAGATCTCGCCACGATTGCCGTTCGATACGGATTGCTTCCGCGGTTCGCCTTGAGCCTCATAGCGGGGGCGGCGCTCGGCCTTTCGGGCGTTCTATTCCAGCAGATGCTGCGCAACCCGCTGGCCGAACCGGGAACCTTAGCCGTATTTGCCGGCGCGAAATTTTCGCTCGTCGCGGCTGTTCTGTGGGTACCCGGTCTTCTCGCTCATGGGCAGGAGCCGATGATCATCCTCGGCGGCATGCTGGCGTTGGGCGTGGTCGCGTTGCTGGCGGCGCGTGCCGGTTTCGCGCCGCTGACGGTCATTCTGGTGGGACTTGTCCTGTCGCTCTGCCTGGAAGCATTGAGCAGCATGTTCTTCCTGACCCACTTCGAGGAATTGAGTGACCTGCTGGTCTGGCAGACCGGCTCGCTGGTACAGGATAACTGGAATCAGGTACGGAGACTTTTCCTCGTCCTGGCCGCCGGTGGCCTTGTGGCGTTCTTCCTCAGAAAGCCGATGGGCCTTTTCGACCTCGACGAGGCGAGCGCGCGCAGCGCGGGCGCTTCGGTTCCGATGATACGGCTGGCCTCTTTCGCCACCGCGACCCTGTTGAGCGCGCTCGTCGCCGCCTATGCAGGGATCATCGGTTTCATTGGGCTTGCGGGGCCTGCCATCGCGCGCCTTTCCGGCGCCAGGCGTCTCTCCGATCGCTTGATCCATGGTCCGCTGATCGCCGCCGGCATACTGGCATTTGTCGACCAGGGGGTTCTTTTTCTCGCCGGCGGCATGGATGTGCCGGCAGGAGCCGTGACCGCACTTCTCGGAACGCCGCTTCTGATATGGCTCATCTGTCGGATGCGGACCGAGACGCAACAGCCGCCGCGTGACGGCCGGTCCGTTGAATATCCCCGCGGCAGGGCTTCTTTCTGGTTTCTGATTGCCGCCCTGTCTCTGGTCGTCACGCTTCTGTTGGCCCTGTTTGTCGGTCGGCTGCCGGAGGGATGGTTCATCGCTGGTGGCAGTGAAATAGGCGAGCTGCTGCCTTGGCGCCTGCCGCGCGTCCTGGCGGCGGCCGGCGGCGGCATCATGCTCGCCATCGCGGGGACCGCCCTCCAGCGATTGACGGGAAATGGGCTTGCAAGCCCGGAACTGCTCGGCATTTCCTCCGGCGCGGCGCTGATCCTGATGGTCGCCGTTTTCCTCCTCCCGCCCTTACCCCGCGAGACCATGATGCTGATATCGGCGGGCGGTGCTTTCGCGGTGCTCGTATTCACCCTGTGGCTCGGCAGTCGCTCGATGTTCAGCCCTGAGCGTATGCTGCTCGTCGGGGTCGCCATCGGAGCGCTCTCCGGTTCGCTGGGATCGCTGCTGACCCTGCTTGGAGATATCCGGGTGCTGCGGTTGCTTGGCTGGCTTGCAGGTTCGACCTATTCGGTCACGCAGAAAGATGCGTGGATCGTCGTCGCGCTCGCGGGCCTGTCGCTCGCGGTCGTTCCGCTGTTCGGGCGCTGGTTGCGGGTCCTGCCGCTCGGGGAGGGGGTCACTGCGGCCATCGGCGTGCCGCTTGCGGCAAGCAGATTGCTGCTGCTGGTCTTCACCGCTATTTTGACCGGTGCGGCGACGCTGATCATGGGGCCGCTGAGCTTTGCGGGACTTGCCGCCCCGCACCTTGCCCGCATTTCCGGGCTTAGAACTCCACTGGCGCAAGTCTATGGCGCGGCGATCATCGGCGCGATCATCATGGTGCTGGCGGACTGGATCGGACGAAACATAGCCTTTCCCTGGCAGGTTCCGGCCGGAATTGTCGCAACGCTTCTCGGCGGCCTTTACTTCATCCTGCTGGCGATGAAGCGATGATACCCTCGCTTGTTCCGCTCTTTTCCGGCGACCTCGAAGCCCTGGGCAGCCATCTTGTCCTTACGGCCGACGAGCGCCCGCATCTGGCCTGCAGCGCACTCCTGGAACAGGATAGGCTCAGGCTGCTGCTGAGCCGCTTTGGTGAAAACTATGCCGAAGCGGAGCCTCGCGCCGTCGCCTCCCAATGGTCGAAATGGTATCTGTCGCGACTGATCACGCCGGTCCTCGCCGCCAATATGGTTCTCGATCGCAAGCTGCCGATCGGTCTTCAGGAGACCGGCATCATCCTGTCGCCGGACGGTAGGGCAGAGGCGTTTCGACTGCGCGATGAAGGGCAGGCATTCACGCCTTCCGATTTCATGGAACGTTTTGAGGACCTGCTCGACGGGCATCTCTCCTTGATCATTCCGGCGATTTCGACGGCAAGCGGCCTGTCGCAGAAGGTGCTTTGGAGCAATGCCGGCAACATCATCGAAAATGTCGTTGCCTCCTGCGCGAGAAAGCTCGGAGAGGAACATGCGGGTGTGGTTCATGGCAGACAGCTTTTGGTGAGCCGGCTCTGGCATGACAGGCAGCCGAACAGGGTCTTCGAACCCGTCAGGTACCTGGCTTCAGGCGAGGAAACCCTGCGCAAGCGGCGCGTCTGCTGCATCCGCTATCTGATCCCAAGCCTCTCACTCTGCAAGACCTGTCCACTGGACGAGCAGCCGGGGAAGCGCGCCCGGCTGCCGCGATGATCGATCCTTTTCAGACTTTCGGGAGGCCCTCGGGGCCGAGCGCCTTTTTCAGCGCGGCGATGCGGAAGATTGCGTTCGGGGCACCATAGCCGCGATAGCCGCGGCGCTCCACGATCTCGAAGAAAAAGCCGTCGCCGAGAGTGCCGCTGTAGAGCTGGAAGTATTCGCCTCTCTCATCCTGATCGTAGAGGATGTTTTCCGCCCTGAGGCGTTCGGTGAGTTCCGCTTCCAGACCGAACCGCGCCTCCACATCCCCATAGTAATTGGGCGATATGGGAAGCGGCCGGAACCCGTTCTTCCTGAGCGCTTCGGCAGTGGCGAAGATGTCGTCGGTATGGAAGGCGAGATGCTGGATGCCCGAGCCGAATTTCTCCGCGATGAAGCGGCCGGCGAGCGTCCGGCGGTTTTCCGCGCCGTTGAGGGTGATGCGAAGCGCGCCGCTCGCACTCTCCACCACCTGGCTGCGCACGACGCCAGCGGGATCGATGATATCGACCATCGGCGTCTTATGGGCTTCGAAGATCGACGTGTAGAAGAGCTGCCAGCTCAGCATCTCGTCGTAGGAAACCGTCTGAGCGACATGATCGACGCGCAGGAGCCCGGCATCAGTGACCTTCCTGTCATCATCCTCGACGGGTGCAAAGTCGATCTCCCAGATGCGGCCGAGATCGGTCTTGTCGTCCAGGAGGTAGACCAGCCCGCCGCCGACGCCGCGGATCGCCGGTATCTCCACCTCTCCGATCTGCACGGGCTGGCTGAAGGGCTCGGCGTCCAGCGCCAGCGCCCTTTGAAGTGCCGCCTTTGCATCCGCAACTTTCAGCGCCATCGCATAGGCCGAGGTACCGTGCACCGCGTAGGCCGCGTTGGCAAAACCGGCTTCCTCCGTATTGACCAGAAGCCGGATGTCGCCCTGGGCGAACACGCTCACCTTCTTGCTGCGGTGAGCCGCCGTCTTACGGAAGCCAAGCGTTTTCAGTATTGCGGTAAGATCGGCGGCATCCTTCTCGTCGGTGGAGAACTCGACGAAACCGACGCCTTCAACGGTGGCTCGCTCGGGCATGGCCGCGACCGAGAGGCTTTGCGCATTCGGGCTGCGGCGCACCTGGTCGCCGAGATAGATCAGCGAGCGATGCCCGTCGGCGGCGATCGACCGGGTCGATCCGCCGCGAAATTGGTCGTTGAAGATTTCCAGCGAGAAATAGCCGTCATAGCCGGTCTCGGCGACCGCCGTGGTGAATTCCGTCACCGGCAGATCGCCTTCCCCTGGCATGTTTCGGAAATGCCGGCTCCAGTAGAGAAGGTCCATGTCGATCAGCGGCGCATCGGCAAGCTGGACGATGAAGATCTTGTCCTTCGGGATGGAGCGGATCGAGTTGATGTCGATCTTGCGCGACAGCGTATGGAAGCTATCGAGGATCAGGCCGATATTGGGATGATCGGCTCGCCGGACGATTTCCCAGGCGTCGCGATGATCGTTGATGTGCCGCCCCCAGGCCAGCGCCTCATAGCCCACCTTCAGTCCGCGCCTGGCGGCCCGCTCGCCGAGCTCTTGGAAATCCGCCGCTGCCCTGTCGATGCCGCCTTGCGAAACGGGAGAGACGTTGGAGCAGACGAGCAGCAGGTCGGTACCGAGTTCCTGCATGACGTCGAACTTGCGCTCGGCCCTGTCGAAAGTGCGCAAGCGGTGCGAAGGCGGCATTCCCTCGAAATCACGAAACGGCTGGAACAGGGTGATTTCCAGCCCCTTGTCGCGCACCATTGCCCCCACATCCGCCGGACTGCCGTCGAAGGCCAGGAAATCGTTTTCGAAGATCTCCACCCCGTCGAAGCCGGCCTTGGCGATCGCGTCGAGCTTTTCCGGCAATTCGCCGCTGATCGATACCGTGGCTATGGAGGTTTTCATGGCTTGATCCCCGTTTCGGTGGCTGCCTTCACTCTGTCATGGTCTGGAAGTGGCGCATCATCCGCTCTGCGTCCGGCTCGCGTCCGGTAAAGAGCCGGAAGGCGCCGACCGCCTGGAAGACTGCCATGCCGCCTCCATCGAGCGTGCGGCAACCCTTCTGCCTCGCGATACGCAGGAGCTCGGTCTCCAGCGGGAAATAGACGATTTCGGCAACCCAGTGCCTTGGTTGAAGATGTTCGGCCGGTAGCGGCAGGCCGGGATATTTCGCCATGCCCGTGGGTGTGGCGTGGATGATGCCGGTGGCCTCGTCCATTGCCGCGGCGATATCGCTCGAGGCCTCAACGGTCGCCTCCGGAAAAAGACCGGACATGCTTTCCGCCAGCTGCTCGGCACGCTCCAGTTCGCGGTCCACGACTGTCAGGTGTTTCATGCCGAGCGTGAGGATCGCGTATGCGGTCGCCACGCCGGCGCCGCCTGCGCCAAGTTGGACCGCGGAAGAGAGATCGGCATCCGGCAAGCCGCGGCGGAAGCTTTCGGCAAACCCCCACCAGTCCGTATTGTGGCCATGGCGTCGGCCGTCCTTCAGCACCACGGTGTTGACCGCACCAAGTGCGCGCGCCTCGTCTGAAAGTTCGTCGAGATGGGCAATGACGAGCTGCTTGCATGGATGGGTGATGTTGACGCCGGCAAATCCCTCCGCTTCCGCCTGCTCCAGGAGTTCCGGCAGGCTGTCGGGCATCAGGCCGAGCTGAGCAAGGTCGATGAGCTGGTAATCATAGGCAAGGCCTTGCGCGGCTCCCTCGCGCATGTGCATTGCCGGTGTCAGCGAGGCCTGGATGCCCGAGCCGATCAACCCGGCTTTAAGTGTTTTCAGGAGTGTCTCGGCCATTGCGCTTATCGTCCTCGCGGGTATTGGAGGGCCGACCCGCCGCAGGACGGGCCGGCATCGTCGTTACTTGCGGGCGGCGTCCAGTTCCTTGAAGAGAAGCGAGACGGTTTCGGCGCCGATCTCGGCGCTGAACTTGTCGATCAGCGGCTTCACGGCATCGCGCAGTTTCTGCGTCTCTTCCGGGCTCAGTTCGTCGACCTGCATGCCCGTCGCCTTGATCTCCTCAATCGCCTTGGAATCTGTTTCGCGCGAGACCTGGCGCTGGAAGTCGCGGGCTTCGGTCGCCGCCGACTGGAGAACAGCTTTTTCCTCATCGTTGAGGCCGTCCCAGAACTTCTTGCTGATCAGCACGACCTGCGGATTGTACTGGTGACGGCTAAGCGTCATGTACTTTTGAACTTCATAGAACTTGGCGTTGATGATGTTGGCGGCCGGGTTTTCCTGGCCGTCCACCGTGCCGGTTTCGAGCGCGGTGTAGAGTTCCGTGTAAGGCAGCGGCACGGCATTGGCGCCGAGACCGTTGAACAGCTCGATTGGGATAGGCGACTGAAGCGTGCGGATCTTCAGGCCTTTGATGTCTTCGAGCTTGGTGACCGCATGGCGGTTGTTCGTCAGGTTGCGGAAGCCGAGTTCCCAATAGGCGAGGCCGACAAGACCGGTGTCGGGAAGCTTCTGAAGGAGGCTCTCGCCGAACGGGCCGTCCATCACCTTGTCGGCTTCCTCGCCGCTGTTGAACAGGAACGGCAGGTCGACAGCGCCGAAGGCCTTGACGTTGCTGGCCAGGATGCCGGCGTTGAGCACCAGCATTTCGACCACGCCGCCCTGCAGCGCCGAGACGGTCTGCACGTCGCCGCCGAGGACGCCGCCGGGGAAGAGCTTGACCTCGATCTTGCCGCCGCTCTTCTCCTTGACGATCTCGGCGAATTTCTCCATGCCGGTGACCTGCGGATGGCCCTTGTTGTTGGCCGCCGCGAATTTCAGCGTATGCGAGCCTATTTCGGCAGATGCGGTGCCCGCCAGCAGCAGAGCCGGCAAGGCGAGCCCCAGCGCCAGTTTCTTCATCGTATTGAACATGCTTTCCTCCCAGATTTGGCCGTTTTCCGGCCGGTTGAAATCGGTTGTTCTCTCCTTTCGCCCTCAATGTCCGAACCAGGCGACCGGCACGGTCACCAGTTGCGGGAAGAGGACGAGAAGGAAGAGGACGATCAGTTCGGCGATCATGAAGGGCATCACACCCTTCATGAGATTTTCCATCGACAGCTTGGCGACACCGCAGATGACGTTGAGCACGGTGCCGACCGGCGGCGTGATGAGACCGATCGAATTGTTGATGATGAACAGCACGCCGAAATAGACCGGGTCGATGCCCGCTTGCTTGATGATCGGCATCAGCACCGGCGTCATCACAAGGATGGTCGGGGTCATGTCCATGGCGGTGCCGACGAGCACGATAAGCACCATGATCGCGATCAGCAGCAGCGTCTGGTTGTCCATCAGCGGCTCGAGGAGACTGACGAGATCGCCCGGGACGTCGGCAACCGTGATCAACCAGGCCGAAACGGCGGCGCAAGCGACGAGGAACATGACGACAGCGGTGATCTTCGCGGCTGAGACGAAGACCGGGAAGAGCTGTGAAGGCGGCAGCTCGCGGTAGATGACCATCGAGACGAACAGCGAATAGACGGCCGCCACGACGCCGGCCTCGGTCGGCGTGAAGACGCCGAACTTCAGCCCGACGATGATGATGACCGGCAGCATCAGCGCCCAGGCGGCATCCAGGAATGCCTTGAGCCGAACCTCCCTGCTCTGTCTTGCCGGCAGCTCGAACTGCTCCTTGCGGGCGATGATCATCCAGGTGATGCAGAGTGCAGCGGCGATCAACAGGCCAGGCACGATGCCGGCGAGGAAGAGCTTGGTGATCGAGACGCCGCCGACGACGCCATAAAGAATGAAGCCGATCGAGGGTGGAATGATCGGGCCGATGACCGAGGCGGATGCAAGAAGACCGCCGCTGCGGGCCGGATCATGGCCGGATTTCAGCATCATGGGAAAGAGCAGCGCGCCGAGAGCCGCGGCATCGGCCACGGCCGAGCCGGAAAGGCTCGACAGCACACAGGCCGCGAAGATCGCCACGAAGCCGAGGCCGCCGCGAAGATGGCCTACAAGCGCCATGGCGAGATTGACGATCCGCTTCGAAAGTCCGCCGGTGTTCATCACCTCGCCGGCGAGCAAGAAGAAGGGCACGGCCATCAGCGGGAAGCTGTCTGCGCCGTTCAGTACGTTCTGCGCGACGATCTGCGCGTCGAAGATGTCCATGTACATCATCAGCGCGACACCGCTGAGGATGAGCGCAAAGGCGATCGGCACGCCGAGCGCCATGGGACCGAGAAGAGCGCCGAGGAAGATCGTAAGCGTCATCTTGCGTCTCCCCTCAGGCCTTGGTCGCGCCGGAGGCGGTGGCCGCCGCATCGGGATGGGCAATCTCTTCCTCGCTATCGCGGACGAGTTGCGCCGTTGCCAGATCGATGCGGCCGGTCGCCACCTGGAACATGTCCCAGAGAATGATCAGGAAAGTCGGAATGCCGAAGGCGAGCCCGGCGCCATAGAACCAGCCCATTGAAATGCCGGTCGCCGGCATGCCGGCCGGCAGATTGATGAGGGTCTGGGTCCAGCTTCCGCTGATCATCAGCCAGGTGGCGATCAGCATCAGTCCCTGTCCGAGCAGCACGGCGATCCGTGCACTGCGCGGTGGCAACCGCTTGAGAAGCGAATCGACACCGAGATGCCCGTGCTCTCGCATCGCGACTACAGCGCCGAGAAAGGTCAGCCAGACGAAGAAGACGCGGGAAAGTTCCTCGGAAGTGGTGATGCCTTGATTGAAGGCATAACGAAGGATCACATTCCCGAAGACGAGAACGATCATTGCAGCCAGAAGCAGCGCGATGGCGACCTTCAGGGCGAGGAAGTAGAAATCGATAATTCGTGTCATGTCCGGCAGTCCTCCCGAGGCCTTGTTAGGGATGGCGAAATGGCAACTGCGAAACAGTCGCCCTTTGACCTACCTTGACAAGATGCCCTCCGTCACCGGTCGCCTCCTCAGGAACCGGCTGACATCTCATCAAAATGTACGAACTAGTGAGTATGTCAAGCGGCATCTATTGAAAGCTATCGGTAAGCCCGCTATGACTTTGGAAAAGATGCAGAAAATAAAGAGTGAGCAGATTCAGGCTCGCCGGCATCTCTCGACCGAAGGCAGGCGACAGGCAAAACGAAAGCGGCGTTGAGGATGGCGGCGAAGCGCGAGAACGGCAGAAAAAACGATCCGCAACGCACCCAGGAGGACATTCTGGACGTCGCTACGGAGGAGTTCGCCACGCACGGCCTGGCCGGCGGGCGGGTCGATGCGATCGCCGAAAAGACCCGTACCTCCAAACGGATGATCTATTATTATTTCGGGAGCAAGGAAGGGCTCTACCTCGCCGTCCTCGAGCGTTCCTACCGCAAGATCCGCACGCTGGAAGCCGATCTCGAGCTCGCCAACCTGCCGCCGGAAGAGGCGCTCCGGACGCTGATCTCGACGACTTTCGACCATGACGAGGCCAATCCCGAATTCGTGCGCCTCGTCAGCATCGAGAATATCCACCATGCGGCGCATATGCTGCGCTCGGAAGCGATCCGTGACCTGAACGTCTCTGTGATCGAGATGATCGAAGCCATCATCCGGCGAGGCGTGGCCGAAGGCACGTTCTTGCGGGACGCCGATCCCGTCGACATTCATATGCTGATCAGCGCCTTCTGCTTTTTCCGGGTGTCGAACAGGTATACGTTCGGGACGATCTTCCGCCGCGATCTTTCCGCTCCGGAATTCTACGATCGCCACAAAAAATTGATCTCTGACGCGGTGATCAGCTACCTCACCGCCCCGGAGCCAGATCGCTGAACACAGCGTCTTTTATCATGCCAGGTCGGGCTCAGTCCGGTGCGTCGAGCAGCGGCGCGAATGTGGTGGCGTTGAAGACTTCGAGCCTCGCGTCGTCCTTCGGGAAAGCGAGGATCGTGAGGCTTGCGGGGCCGGCCGGGATGATGCGGGCCGGCGGGAGCCCGAGCGCGCCGTCGAGCGCGGCGCGTATCACGCCACCATGGCAGACGAGCAAGACGGTCTCTTCCTTCGCTTCGATCGCGCGCTTCATTGCGCGCCCGACACGGGCGCGGAAATCGGCCCAGATTTCCCCGTTTTCCGGGGCGAAGGTTCCGGCCCGCCAGCCTGCATAGTCGTCCGGTGTCTCCGCCAGCAAGTGTGCGATCTTAGCGCCCGTCCACGCTCCGACATTCTGCTCGCGCAGCAGGGGTTCCCTGATCGCATCCGGATAGCCGAGCAATGCAGCGGTCCTTGCCGCGCGGTTCAGGTCGGATGTGAGAACGAGGTCGGGATTGTAGGTCGCGATCATCGGGCCCAGCGCGCAGGCCTGTTGCTCGCCCCGTTGCGAAAGTCCGATATCGGCCTGGCCTTGCAGGCGGCGGACAGCGTTCCATTCGCTTTCGCCGTGTCGCACCAATAGAATGCGTTTCATGAAATACGGTTTCCTTCCCTATCGAAAATCGCCGCCGGCGCGGCTGGCAGGCGAAAGTGCAGCTCCGGCGGAATTCGGTTCGCGTCGTCCGAAATCGCGGTGATCCGGATGCCGTCGGCGATGCCGGTCACCAGGCGGCGGCCGGCCATGGGCACGATTTCGGCAAGTGTAAGGGTCAGCGTGCGCGGGTCTGGCTTATCGACCAGATAGATCGTCTCGGGGCGCACCATGGCGTGTCCCGTGACATTGGGCAGGCCCGGGTCGGGCATGGTGCCGAACCATTTGCCGTCGGCTATCGGAATGAGATTGGCCGGCGGCGTGCCGACGAAGCCGGCGACGAAAGCCGAAGACGGGTCTGCAAGCAGGCGTTCGGGCGCATCGAACTGTTCGATCCGCCCTCGGTTCATCACCGCCACATGCGTCGCCATCGTCATCGCCTCGACCTGATCATGCGTGACGTAGACGGAGGTGGCGCCGCTTGCGGCATGGACCTTCAGGAGCTCCAGCCGCATCTCGACGCGCAGCGTGGCGTCGAGATTGGATAGCGGTTCATCAAAGAGCATGATCCTCGGCCGGGGAGCGATCATGCGGGCCAGCGCCACGCGCTGCTGCTGGCCGCCGGAGATCTCGCCGGGATAGCGGTCGGCGAATTGCGAAATGCCGAGCATTTCCATGGCGGCCGTGATCCGGCTTCGTCGTTCCTCAGGGGGAATTTTTGCCACCTTGAGGGGCCATTCGATATTGCCGGCCACCGTCATGTGCGGCCAGAGGGCATAGGACTGGAAGACGAGGCCGGCATTGCGTCTGGCGGGCGGAAGGGCGAAGCCGGATTGACCGTCGGCCACGAGGGTGTCGCCGAAGCGGATTTGTCCGCCGGTCGGCTGGTCGAGCCCCGCCAGCATGCGCAGCATGGTGCTTTTGCCGCAGCCGGACGGGCCGAGCAGCACCAGGAAGGCGCCCTCCGGCACCGAGAAGCTGACGTCGTCGACGGCATTGGTGCCTGCGAATGATTTGAAGACCTGGTTGAGCGAAATCACGGGGCGGAGCCTCAGGCAAAGTTCTGACGCCGGCGGCCGTGCAGCAGCGTGGCGGCGCCGGTGGCCAGCATGGAGATGACGAGAATGACGAGTGTGACCGCGTTGGCGAACTGGTGAAAGCCGTCCGAGGCATAGCTGTAGGATAGGACCGCCAGCATCGGTGACGTCGGTGTATAGAGCAGGATGGTGATCGCCAGGTCGCCGATGACATTGACGAAGGAGATCAGCAGGCCGGCCGCAAGCCCGCGGATGGCAAGCGGCAGGGTGATCGCTCCCAGTCGGCGGAAGAACCCCGCGCCGGTCATGCGGGCGGCCTCGTCGATGTCGCCGGAGATCTGTGCCACGGTTGCCCGCCCGGTCTGCACCGCGAAAGGCAGCATGGCGGCGGTCAGTGCGAGCGCGAGCAGCAGCTTCGTGCCATAGAGCGCCGGCAGCGGGCCGATCGGGGCGCCGTAGAGAGCTATGTAGGCGGCGGCGAAGGCGATGCCGGGCAAAAGCATTGGCAGAAAGCTCATCTGAGACACCAGATTGCTCAGCACCGGCACTTTCTGGCGGGTGAGCGCGACCGCGATGAGAATGCCGAGAAGATTAGCGGCGACAGCTACGATCGCTCCGAGCATCACCGTCGTCGTGAGCGCGGAGATCAGTTGCGGGTTGTGGAAAATCCCGGGCTGGCCGCGGGCGAAAGCGGGATCGGAGTGGCCGATCCAGTAATGCAGTGACCAGCCCGAGAAGAGCGACAACGATGACGGAGCAAGGCTTGCGGCAAGCAGAAGCAGGATTGGCAGGATGGTGGTGAGGATGCAGATGGCCCATGCAAGTATCGCCAACGGCAGCCTTGCGCCGCCAAGGGAGAAGCGGCGCGGCCTGGCCCCCTTGCCGCTGATGGTGGCGAAGCTGCGCCGGCTGTTCAGGATCCGGTTGCCAAATCCCAGAAAAACCGCGGAGATTGTGATCAGCAGGATGGCGAGCACGTAGCCACGTTCCGTCTGGCCGATCTCGATCATGCCGAACAGACGGGTCGATAGGGTCTGCATGCGAACGGGCAGACCGAGCAGGGCAGGGGCCGCGAAGTTCGACACTGCGCCTGCGAAAGCGAGCGAGCCGCCCGCGATGATGGCCGGGGCGACCACCGGCAGGACGATGCCCAGCAGGATGCGCTTGCGCGAGGCTCCGGTCATCTGCGCCGCCTCGACGAGATCGCCGTTGACCGTGGCGAGCGCTGCGGCGATGACGGTGAAGGCAAGCGCATAGTAGTGGGCGATGAGTACGACGATCGTCGGCACCATGCCCCAGGAAAGCCAGTCGGGTACGCTGAAACCGAGACCTTCGAGCAGCCCGCCCCCGCCACCGACACGGCCGTTGCGGAAGACGCTGCCCCAGGCGAGCGCGGTCGCGAAACTCGGGATCATGAATGGAAGGGTGGCCATGAAGGCGACGGCTGGTCGGCCGGGAATATCGGTCATCACCACCAGCCAGGCGAGGAAGCCGCCAAGCAGCACGCAACCGGCGGCAACTCCCAGCCCGATGATCATGGTATTGGCGGTCGGGCGCCAGAACAGGTTTTGGGAAAGGCGGCCCGTAAGCACATCCATCCATGCTGCGGCACCGGATGCAGGCTGCAGGGTCTGGATGAGGATCGTGACGAGAGGAGCGGCCACCAAAGCGATGAGGATCACGGCCATGGCGATGGTCAGGCCGTGACGTGCGAGGGGCGAGCCCAGGCGGCGAAGCGGGATTGTCATGCGGAGCTCCGGAGGAAACGGACGCTTGCGCGCCCGCTCCGCCTATCAGGATTTACTGCAGCGCGAGGATGAAGTCGGCGACTTCGGCACGGATCTTTGCCGTCTTGGCGGGGTCGATCTGCCAGCCTTTGAAGTCGGCGAGCGGAACGGCATCGGGATGCGGGGCAATATCCGTGCGGGTCGGCCAGTCGCCGGCGACATAGAAGGGCTTGAAGCCGTCTCCGCCGGTTTCGCTCTCGTCTCCCATCATGAAGTCGATGGCGAGCCGTGCGGCGGCCGGATTGGCTGCCTTCGGATTGAGCGCGAGGAAGGCCGGGAAGACGATGCCGTTGGAAGGCTCCACGTCGTTTGCAACCTGCAGCGCCCAGCCTTCGTCCTCGTTGTCGCGACGGTCGGAATAGCTGGTGAAGCCGATCGGCGGGTTCTGCTGGCCTTTGGCACCGATCGCCTTGTTGACGTCGTCGGTGGAGCCGACGAGCACCAGATCGTTGGCGAACAGGTCGGCAATGAACTGCTCTCCGGCGTTTTCGATGCCGGCGCCAAGCTTGATCGGCTTGCCGAACGTGGCTTCGTACGCCTTGGCCATGTCGTCCGACTTCAGCACGAGCTCCGTCATGAGATCGAGATAGTCGCCACGCTGCAGCGGATCGACCATGATCACGCGGCCCTTCCATGCGGGCGTCGTGAGAGCCCAGATGTTCTTGACCGGCGAGCCGTCCGGATGTGCTTCCTCGTTATACATCAGCACCTTGGTGGAGAGGCGTTGGGCCAGAAGCGGGGATTTGAAGTGTTCGGGCAGGTCACCGGCGACGCGCGGCGGCACATAGGGTGCAACGAGGTCCTGGCTGAGCAGTTCGGTGAGCACGACCGGGGCATCGGAAATGTAAATGACGTCGGCGCCTGCCACGCCGGCGGCGGCCTCGCTCTTGATGCGGGCGATCTGCTCGGTCGACGACATGTCGAAGGTCACCATGTCGATGCCCGGATAGGCGGTTTCGAAGGCCTTCTCGACGCGGCCGATGCGGCTGGTGAAGGCATAGACCGTCACCTTGGCTTCCTTCTGCGCCTGAGGCAGCAATTCTGCGGTGGATTGGCTGTCGAGATCCTGGGCATGGGCTGTGGTCGCCAGCGCAAGCGCGCAGAGCGGTGCAAGTATCTTGTACATGGGCGTCTCCTCTTGGGTGGATATATAGCCCATGTATAGTTTTCTTGCTACATTTTTATGACGTGCAAGTTTACTTGCAAATCACCCCTCAAATTTTGTTATGAGCTCGCCAAGCCGATCGAGTTTGGCGAGCGCATCGGCTCCCTTGCGATCTGCGAGTGCGAGGATGACAGCGTTGCAAAGTGCCATCGGAACGGTCAGCGTCTGATAGCTGTCGCGGCTGCCGGCGCGCGGCGCGGCCAGCAAGAGATCGGGCTTCGGCTGCAGCGAGGGGCCGATCGTTCCGGAAATGACCAGGGCCGGCGCCTTCATCTCCTGGGCTATTTCCATGACATGGGTGTAGTCCGGCGGCTGGCGGCGGAAGGCGAAGAGCAGCACACAATCCTTCGGCCCGACCGTCAGCATCTGCTCGGCAAGGTCGCGCCGGTTGCCGGTCAGCCGTTGTGTCGTGGTGCCGAGCCGGCGCAGCCGGCGTTCCATCAGCACCGCCAGCGTTTCCGCATTTCCATGCCCGTAGATGAGTACCCTGTCGCGGTCGAGCAGGGTAGCCGCCTTGATGATCTGGTCGTCCGTCACATGGTCGGAAACCGCGGCCAGGGCCGCGAGCTCCTGCTCGATCAAAAGGGGGAGGAAACCTTGCGATCGCGTATCGCTGAGGGTTGCCGAAATCCGACTGGCCGGAGCTGAATCGCGCAGGAATTCGTCGCGCAGGTGAGCGCGGAACTGCGCGTATGAGGTAAAGCCGAGCTTACGCGACAGGCGCGATGTCGTGGCTTCATGTACGCCCAGCCTTGCGGCAAATTCGCTGGAGGTTCCGAGCGCGATCTCGCGCGGCGCCTTCAGGAGTTCGGAGATCAGCCGCTGTTCCGTTTCGGTCAGGCTGGCCGCGACTTCCTGAACACGCTCTACGAGTGCCTTGGTTCGCTGGGCGTATGACATAGGTGATGCGACCGGTTTCTGCTAAAAGACGGGCTAACCGGTCGCGCGGGGAAAATCAACTCGAGACGTTCTTTCTGTGGGCTTCAGTGCGTTACGGACGGCTTGGGTTTCTTCTCGGTCCATTGCGGCGGCGCGCCATACTTGCTGGCCACGGCTCCCACCAAGCCGGGCGATCGGCCGAATGCGTCACAGGCGGCGTATTTTGGCTTTCCGCCGAGCCAGGACTGCACCCGCTGCCGCGATGGAAGCGAGAGATCCAGATCCAGCCCTTTCGGCTCCTTGCCTGTGATCAGCATCTTCGAAAAGTCGCCGGCAAATTTCGTCGCCAGACCATAGGCGTCTCCCACCTCGGAAACGCGGGGACTGTTCTGGATCGAATTTGCGCCGCGAGCCCACACCATCGCAGCGCGCTGCGTGCCGCTGTTGTCGGCTGCCTCCGCCTCGACGGCAAGTCCGCCGAGGCCGTAAGGCAGACGAGGCACGCTGACGGGCAGGGCAAAACTGCTGCCCACGGTCACGACGGTTGCAACGCCCGCCATTGTCTTGTTCGTCGGAACGATATCCGTGACGACGGATCGGACGGTCAGATCGGCTGGCTGCCCGGCCGGCACCATTTGGTATCTGTCGCTCAGCGCGACGCAAAGTGCCCGGTCCAGTGCGTTGGACACCAATGAGCGATCGGCTTGCGACTTGATGCGGGACGCGGCGCTGAAGGAGAAGGTCGTCGGCACGATGCTGGCCGTCTTCACGGCGGCGAGACCTTGCCCATCGACGTAAAGCCGTTTCTTGGAGAATTTCCCCTTTGGAGCACCAAGATTGCTGTAGGAGGTAAGCGTTCCGCCCTCCTTCAAGGGCACCGAGGTGCATCCGCTTATCGCCATCGCCAGCGGCAGAGCCAGGCATAGACACAACGGCGAGGACTTTGCCGCGACAAGTCGCAGAAGTGATTTGTTGGATGGAATGCTGCGCACGCTCTGTCTCCATGAGGGATGATCCGCGGCGAAAGTGCGAATGAAGAATTGCGGCAACATTACAGGGGCACCCGAACAGAGATGGAAATCGCAGAAATGCTTAGAAGCCTGGTCATCAAACCGGCCATCAGAGCTCAATTGCCACCTGCGTTCCGGTCGAACCGCTTTTAAGACTGACTTGCCCTCGATGATTGGCGACGATCTGCTTTACAAGGCTCAGGCCGAGGCCGGCGCCCTTGCTTTTGGGCGTGACGCGATAGAAAGGCTCGAATACCAGCTCCTGGTGCTCAACCGGTATCCCCGGCCCTTCGTCTCTCACCGAAACCATCCCGGCCCGAGAGACCGAAACGGTGATCATTCCTTCGTTGCCGCCGTGATCGATGGCATTACGCACCAGATTGCCGATGGCGCTTTGCAGGGCGGGACGGTTGCCATTGCGTTCAAGGCTCTCCACGTCGCTTTGAAAGGCGATCTGGTATCCAGCGGCAATTGCCAGCGGCGCGAGATCCGCGACGATCATCCGTGCGATCTCGACGAGATCGACCGCCTCATGGAGATCGCTCGCCTGGTCGTTGCGCTCGAAATCGAGGAGCTGTTCTGCGGTTTCCGCCAAGCGTGCGACGTCGTCCAGCAAACGCCTGCGCTCCTGACCCTCGGGCATGCCGTCGATCCGCGTCTGCATGATCGCGATCGGCGTTCTCAGTTCATGCGCCGCATCGATCAAGAAGCGTTGGCGCTTCCTGAACTCATCCTCAAGCCGCCCGAGCGTTCCGTTGAACGCCACCACGAGCGGTGCGATTTCCTTGGGGATGCCGTCCACCGGCAGGCGCGCTTCCGGCCGGCGCGGTTCGATCTCCGACGCCTTTTGAGCGACATCACTCACCCTCGCCACCGCATGCCTCACGATAAGGAAGACGCTGAGGAAAATGGTAGGCACGGCGATTGCGACCAAAGGTATGTAGATCGGATAGCTCCTGGCGAGAAGCGCCAGAGCGGGCCAGCCTAAGTCGTTGAAGCCGCCAAACAGAATTCGGACTTCTCCGACCACCGTCTCCACGTTTTCGATCGACGCGATCTCAGTTGTGCTCTTTGATCCTCGTAGATCCGCATCCTGGAACAGGTGCGTCAGGTGTGCGATCTCGGTGTAGACTTGCGGGACGACGCCGTAGGAAACGGAAGTCCCGTCGATTGTCGCTACGATATACCAAAGCCTGCGATGCTCCTGCTTGAGCGCCTTGAGTTCAGGTGTTTCGCGAAGCTGAAGCCTGCCTTGCGCATCAGGCTCCACCGCTCCCGCGATGACAGCGGTAATCGTATCTTCCCTGGCGACATTCGGTGAGACGACCGTGGTGGCCCAGATGCAAAGCCCGATGATGACTGCGACGACGACAGCGATAATGACCAGACTGAGCTGCCAGCTCAGTCTCCACCAAAGCGATGGATTTGTTCTGTCCGCGAGACGCATCACTCTTCCCTCAGGAGATATCCGACGCCCCGGATATTGTGGATCGCAACGCCGGCGCCGGCATCCTGCAGGCGTCTCCGCAGCCTGGAAATATGCGCGTCGAGTGCATTGGACTGAATTTCTTCCTCGTAATTGTAGACCGCCGCTTCGAGCGTCGACCGAAGAACGGTTTTGTCTTTTCTTTTGGCAAGTGCCGCGAGCACGAGGAGTTCGCGCCGGGGTAGGTCGAAGGGTGTGGAGGCGATTGTTACGTTCAGATGCAACGGGTCGATTACCATCCGCCCGACAGCGATGCTCGGTTCCGCCAGACTGGACGGGCGTCTCAGCACGGCACGCACGCGCGCCATCAGCTCCTCCACCAGGAAGGGCTTGCCGAGATAATCGTCCGCGCCGACGTCCAGCCCTTCCACTCGCTCCAGTGGTTCGTTTCTCGCCGTCAGCACGATGATCGGTGTTTCGGTGCCTGCTCGCCTTACCTTCGGGATGAAGGTCAGTCCTTCGCCGTCGGGCAGGCGGCGATCCAGAAGGATCGCATCGTAATCGTTCTGACGCGTCAGCTCGAATGCGTCATCGAGATGTATCGTGTGGTCGGTGACGATCCCGTGCTTTTTCAACGCCGCCGACAGCGCGTTCGCCAATTCCGGCTCGTCCTCTATCAACAGAAGTCTCATCGTCCATCGCCCCTACGGTCCCGTCCTTGTCTGCCGCGAAGGTTGCGGCAGCATTACGGGGAAAGAAGGACCATCAGGTAATGCTGCCGCAATTGTTGAAGCCCAGGATCAGGACCTAGTAACGGGTTCGTCGGCCGTGGAATACGCGACCGCCTGAAACGGACCTCGGTGATCGGCTTAGGCAAGAAATATGAACCGTAAAACAGTCTTGCGCCTGCTGGGCGGCCTTCTCCTATCCTCGATCCTGCTGGTCGCGCTTTTGGGCGGGCCGGTGCTCATGCTGATTTTTCTGGCAGAGCGGTTTGCCATGTAGGGGCAAGGGGAGGGGTCGAGGGTCGATCTCTCTCCCTGCGTTGCTGGAGATGCCAGGAATCCCTGAAGGTGTTTCGCCTTTTTTTTGTAAGGCTTGCTCTTCTCGCTGCGATATCGTTCGCTTCCGCCTTGGAGGAAAGGCGGCGATCGCAAAGGTATGGAGGAGATTACCTTGGCAAACGCTGAAGAGCAAATGGCACAGGATGCGCGGCCGGAAGACGAAAAGCTCAGCATTGGAGCCAACTTAGCATATGGACTTCAACACGTTCTCACCATGTACGGCGGTATCGTCGCCGTACCTTTGATCCTGGGGCAGGCCGCGGGGCTGAATGCAGGTGAAGTGGGCCTGCTTATCACGGCCTCGCTTTTTGCCGGCGGGCTTGCCACGATTCTTCAAACCCTGGGACTGCCTTTCTTCGGATGTCGTCTGCCGCTCGTTCAGGGCGTCTCCTTTTCCGGCGTGGCGACCATGATCGCGATCTCGGGGAATGGCGGCATTCAATCCATTCTCGGCGCGGTTATCGCCGCTTCCCTGATCGGCTTGATCATCACACCGGTCTTTTCGCGGATCACGCGCTTCTTTCCGCCGCTCGTCACCGGCATCGTCGTGACGACGATCGGACTGACGCTCATGCCGGTCGCCGCATTCTGGGCGATGGGCGGCAACAAGAACTCGCCGGACTTCGGCAGCCCGGCCAATATCCAACTGGCTGCTGTGACATTGGTGATCGTATTGGTACTCAGCAAGCTCGGAAGTCCGTCGATATCGAGGCTTTCCATCTTGCTGGCGCTGGTGATCGGAACGGTCATCGCCTTTGTCGTCGGCATGGCCGACTTCTCGCAGGTGCCCGACGGTCCCTTCTTCGCCCTCCCGACGATTTTCCACTTCGGCTATCCGACTTTCGAGATCGCCGCCATCATTTCCATGTTCATCGTCATCATGGTGACGCTCGTGGAGACGTCGGCCGATATTCTCGCCGTCGGCGAGATCGTCGAGACGAAGGTGGATTCGCGGCGACTGGGTGATGGTCTTCGAGCCGATATGCTGTCGAGCATCATCGCGCCGGTGTTCGGCTCGTTCACGCAAAGCGCTTTTGCCCAGAATGTCGGGCTTGTCGCGGTGACCGGCGTCAAGAGCCGCTACGTGGTGGCAACTGGCGGGGTTTTCCTGGTCGCCCTCGGCCTCCTGCCGGTGATGGGCCGCATTGTCGCGGCGGTTCCAAGCGCCGTTCTCGGCGGCGCCGGCATCGTGCTGTTCGGCACGGTTGCCGCTAGCGGGATTCGCACCCTGTCGAAGGTGGATTACAACAACAACATGAACCTGGTCATCGTCGCCACTTCGATCGGCTTCGGCATGATCCCGATCGCCTCTCCGAGCTTCTATGAGCATTTCCCTGCCTGGGTGGCGACCATCTTCCATTCCGGAATCAGTTCCGCCGCGTTGATGGCGATCTGCCTCAACCTGCTGTTCAACCATTTCACCACCGGCAATTCGGATCAGCAATCGGTGTTCGTGGCGGCAAGCGAACGGACGATCCGCTATCAGGACATCGCGGTCCTTCACGACGGCGACTATTTCCTGAACGGCAAACTTTACAACGCCAAGGGTGTCGAAGTGCCGCTGATACCTTCCGAAGCGCATTAGCTCTCGAGGAATAATGGAAATGACTGAACAGGAAGAAACGAACGGTCTTCTGGACGCCCTGCTCACCACGATGGAAAAGGGCGTCATCCCCGCCACCGAAGTGGGCGTTGCGGCCGGCAACAAGGTCTTCGGCGCCGCGCTGCTCAGGAAGTCTGACCTTTCGACGGTGCTCGTCGAAACCAACAACGAAACAGAGAACCCGCTATGGCACGGCGAGGTGCATACCCTGAAGCGGTTCTATGAAATGGCGGAGGCTGAGCGGCCGGACACGCGCGACCTCATTTTTCTTTCGACCCACGAGCCCTGCTCGATGTGTCTTTCGGCGATTACATGGGCGGGCTTCGACAATTTCTATTATTTCTTCAGCCATGAAGATTCGCGCGACATGTTCTCCATTCCTCACGACCTGAAGATCCTCAAGGAGGTCTTCACGCTTGAGCCGGGCGGCTACAAGAGGAGGAACGCCTTTTGGAGAGCGCTCTCGATCCGCGAACTCATCGACGGCATGCCGGAGCCCCAGCGTGAGCAGCTGAAGGAACGCGCTGACGCGATCAGCCGCAAGTACGATCAGCTTTCACAAGTGTATCAGGCAAGCAAGGACGGCAACGCCATCCCTCTTAACTGACCCGCCGCTGACGGGGGCTCGCGTCATCGGGCACCCGGTTGCCTGTCGAGCCCCTGAATCTTCTGCGCGGCGGTTTCAAATAAAGCGACGACACCAGCCGAAAGGGGCTGGTGTCGTCG
>NZ_JBHFJG010000009.1:164921-202055 GCF_057559155.1 Rhizobium moroccans
GTGTCGTCGCTCGTCTTCCTATATCCATTATCTCAATTTCTGTTGAGATGTTGAGATAACCATGGACGAAAAACAAGCTCTCGACGCCTTCACCGCGCTCTCCCAGGAGACCCGGCTGCGGATCGTGCGTTTTCTGGTGGCAGCCGGTCCGCAGGGCTCCGCCGCCGGAGAAATCGGCCAGGCGATGGACGGGGCGTCCTCGTCGCGCATGTCCTTTCATTTAAGCCACCTGGAACAGGCCGGCCTCGTCATATCCCGCAGGGAGGGAAGGTCGATCATCTACAGCGCCGCTTATCCGGCGCTCTCCGGCTTGGTCGAATTTCTCATGCGCGACTGCTGCCAGGGCCACCCCGAGGTTTGCAATCCGGCCGTTGCCGCGCTGTCGTCCTGCTGCGAACCCGCGAAAGGCGCCAGTCATGCCTGATGCACATCAGCCTGACCGCATCTTCAATGTGCTCTTCCTCTGCACCGGCAATTCCGCCCGCTCGATCCTGGCCGAAAGCATTCTTGCCAAGGATGGCGCCGGCCGCTTCCGCGCCTTTTCGGCGGGTAGCCAGCCAAAGGGGGGCGTCAATCCCTTCGCGCTGAAGGTGCTGCAAAGCTTCGACTATCCGGCCAAGGGTTTCCGCTCCAAAAGCTGGGAGGAGTTCGCCAGTCCCGATGCGCCCGTCATGGATTTCGTGTTCACCGTCTGCGACAACGCGGCCGGCGAGGCCTGCCCGGTCTGGCCGGGGCAGCCGATGACGGCGCACTGGGGCATGGAGGATCCGGCCGCGGTGGAGGGGCCGGACATCCAGAAGGAAGCGGCCTTCGTCGCCGCCTTCCGCTATCTCAAAAACCGCATCACCGCCTTCGCCGCACTCCCGGTCGAAAGCCTCGACAGGGTATCGCTTCGGGCAAAGCTCGTGGATATCGGTCGGTCGGAAGGTGCTTCTTCACCCAAAAACAGCGCTGCGTGAGGTGCATCATGGATATTATCATCTATCACAATCCCGATTGCGGAACCTCGCGAAACACGCTGGCGATGATCCGTAATGCCGGCATCGAGCCGCATGTCGTCGAATATCTGAAGACGCCGCCGTCGCGGGCGATGCTGGTGCAGCTCATCGAGCGCATGGGCATCGCCCCCCATGCGCTGCTGCGCGAGAAGGGCACGCCCTATGCGGAGCTCGGGCTTGGCGATCCGGGCCTGACCGACGACCAGCTTCTCGACGCGATGATGGCGCATCCGATCCTGATCAATCGCCCGATCGTCGTCAGCCCGAAGGGCGTGAAACTCTGCCGGCCCTCCGAGGAAGTGCTCGACCTGCTGCCTGCTCAGCGCGGCGCGTTCATCAAGGAGGATGGCGAGCGCGTCGTGGACGATCAGGGCCATCGCGTGACGGAATGAGGGCGAACCATGTCCAGTTTTGAACGCTATCTCACCCTGTGGGTCGGGCTCTGCATCGTCGTCGGCATCGCCCTCGGCCATGTCATGCCCGGCGTGTTTCAGGTGATCGGCGCGGCCGAGATCGCCAGGGTCAACCTGCCCGTTGCGCTGCTGATCTGGCTGATGGTCATTCCCATGCTGTTGAAGATCGACTTCGCCGCACTCGGCGAGGTCGGCCGCCATTGGCGCGGCATCGGCGTGACGCTGTTCGTCAACTGGGCAGTGAAGCCCTTCTCCATGGCTCTGCTCGGTTGGCTGTTCATCGGCTGGCTGTTTCGGCCGCACCTGCCCGCCGACCAGATCGACAGCTATATCGCGGGTCTCATCATCCTCGCAGCCGCACCCTGCACGGCGATGGTGTTCGTCTGGTCGAACCTGACGAAAGGCGAGCCGCATTTCACCTTGAGCCAGGTTGCCCTCAACGACGCCATCATGGTGGTGGCCTTTGCCCCGATCGTCGGTCTTCTGCTCGGCCTGTCGGCGATCACCGTGCCATGGGATACGCTCATCCTGTCGGTCGTGCTCTACATCGTGATCCCGGTGATCGTCGCGCAGCTTGTCCGTCGCTCGATACTTGCTGCCGGAGGACAATCCGCGCTCGACCGGGTTCTGGCAAGGCTCGGTCCTGCCTCGCTCGCCGCCCTTTTGGCGACGCTGGTATTGCTGTTCGGCTTCCAGGGCGAGCAGATCATAGCCCAGCCGCTGGTCATCGGGCTGCTTGCCGTGCCGATCCTGATCCAGGTCTATTTCAACTCGGGTCTTGCCTATCTGCTCAACCGGCTCACCGGCGAGCAGCATTGCGTGGCCGGCCCATCGGCCCTCATCGGCGCATCGAACTTCTTCGAGCTGGCTGTTGCGGCCGCAATCAGCCTCTTCGGCTTCCACTCCGGCGCGGCACTCGCGACCGTCGTCGGCGTGCTGATCGAAGTGCCGGTGATGCTTTCGGTCGTCTGGATCGTCAACCGTTCGAAGGGTTGGTACGAACGTGGCGGCAAGACGGCAGCCGTCGCCGAGGCGAACCACTGATGCCGTGTGATCTGCCCAATGTCGATGACAAGAGCCTCGACGCGCCGTCTCTTGAACGGCTGCGCGCAGCCCCCTCAAGTCATCCGCCTCGCATCCTGTTGCTCTATGGCTCGTTACGTGAGCGCTCCTATAGCCGGTTTCTCACGCTGGAGGCCGAGCGCCTGCTGAAACATTTCGGCGCGGAGACCCGTGTGTTCGATCCGCATGATCTTCCCTTGCCCGACGGTGCCGGGGTCGATCATCCGAAGGTGCGGGAACTTCGCGAATTGTCGCTCTGGTCGGAAGGTCAGGTCTGGACCAGTCCTGAACGACACGGTGCGATGAGCGCGGTAATGAAGGCGCAGATCGATTGGATTCCGCTCTCCGTGGGAGCGATCCGGCCCACACAGGGCCGTACGCTTGCCGTCATGCAGGTGTCGGGCGGTTCACAGAGCTTCAACGCCGTCAACCAGATGCGTGTGCTGGGCCGCTGGATGCGGATGGTGACGATCCCCAACCAGTCGTCGGTCGCCAAGACATATCAGGAGTTTGACGAGGAAGGCCGCATGAAGCCGTCCTCCTACTACGATCGGGTGGTCGATGTTATGGAGGAATTGATCAAGTTCACGCTGTTGACGCGCGACATCTCAGGCTATCTCACCGACCGTTACAGCGAGCGCAAGGAAGCGGCGGCGAAGCTGGCGTCAGACATCGGGCTGAGGGCCATCTGACATGCGGTCCTGGATGGATGTCGCTTTACTCGGCCTGACGCAGATCATCGGCTATGGAACGCTCTACTACAGTTTCTCCATTCTCGCGCCTTCCATGGCGCGGGATCTCGGCTGGTCTGGCGAATGGATCTACGCGGCTCTGTCGGCGGCATTGCTGACGGGCGGACTGGCGGCGCCCTTGGCGGGACGGTGGATCGATCGCTTCGGTGCCGGTCGCATCATGGCGATCGGCTCGGTGGCGGCGGCGCTGGCTCTTGCGGCTTGCGCGCTCGCTCCCTCGGGGCTCGCCTTCGTACCCGCCTTGCTCGCGATAGAAATCGCCTCGACGCTCGTGCAATACAGCGCGGCCTTTCCGCTGCTGGTCCAGCGCCATCCCCGGACCGCGCAGCGCAGCATCGTCTATCTGACGCTGATCGCCGGTTTCGCCTCGACTATTTTCTGGCCGCTTACGACCTGGCTCCATGGTTTTCTGACCTGGCAGCAGGTTTATCTCGTCTTCGCCCTGCTGCACGTGGTCTTATGCTTCCCGATCCATATGTGGATGTCGCGCCGAACCACCATCAGGCAAGCTGAGGCGGCCGATGTCGAGGCGACTCATCCCCATTCACCCCTTCAGGGAACCCTCTCACCAGAGGTTCGCGGCAAGGGTTTCCTGTTCATGGCCGTCGCCTTCGCGCTCCAGAGCTTCATCAGTTCGGCGGTTCTCGTGCACATGCTGCCGATGCTTTCGGCGCTCGGCCTCGGCCTGGCTGGCGTTGCCGTGGGCGCATTGTTCGGACCCTCGCAGGTGGCCAGCCGCTTCATCAACATGATCTTCGGAGCCGGGCTGTCGCAACTCTCGCTCGCCATCATCTCGGCCGGGCTGCTGCCGGTCGCGCTCATTCTTCTGCTTGCCACGGCGCCGTCCTTTGCCGGCGCGATGCTGTTCGCCGTCCTGTTCGGCATGGGCAATGGCCTTTACAGCATCGTCGGCGGTACGCTGCCCCTGGTTTTGTTCGGTGCGCAGGGATATGGCGCGCGCCAAGGCCAGATCACCTCGGTGCGCCTGATCGTCGGATCGGTCGCACCGTTTGCCTTCGCGCTGATGATGCAGCATGCGGAGGCGACATGGACCCTGCTGTCTACCGGCATCCTCGGGGCAGGGGCCGTGCTGGCGCTTCTGGCGATCAGAAGGCTTGCGCATCATGACGCGAAGACTGGCGCGACAAACAAGCCGATTGCGCTGAGCGAGCACAGAACCGAAGCCTGATTTTTTCATCGAACCCTACGAGGTGGGGAAATCCCCATGCCGCCTGCCGCTCTGGCAAGGCGGCATTTTTCCGTTTGTCGATCATCCAGTGTTGACAGGCCGGCCATTCCGTCGATATATCAAAATAGAAACTAATATCTCAGTTAAAGAACTGATATGCCTGATACGGTTGAATTCCCTTCCTTGCCACTGTCCGATCTCGTAAGTCCGGGAGAGCTGCCGTCCGGCGGCAACATGGCCAACCGCATCCATGCGCTGCTGCGCAAGCTCATCGTTGAAGTGAAGCTTCTGCCGGGGCGCGCCCTTTCGGAAAAAGAGATCGCGGCGCTGCTCGACGTCAGCAAGACACCGGTTCGCGAGGCGATCATCCGGCTGGCGGAAGAGGGGTTCGTCAAGGTGGTGCCGCAAGGCGGCACGTATATCGCCCCGATCGACGTGCAGCGCTACATGGAGGCCTGTTTCATCCGCTTCAAGCTGGAGGAGGGCGCCGTCGTCGAAGCGACCAAGCGCCATTCCCTGGAAGACATCGCGCGTTTGAAGACCTGCCTTGCCAGGCAGCGAGCCGCGGCAAAGGACGAGAAGTTCACCGACTTCTTCCTCCTGGATGAGGAATTCCATCGCACGATCTTCGCCGCAGCCCGGCTTCCAGGCGCCTGGAGCGTGGTCAATCAGGCCAAGGGCGAGATGGATCGCATGCGCCATCTCAAGCGCGTCTTTGCGGTTCGCCGTACCGAAAAGGTGATCGAGGAGCACGAGAACATCGTGAGCGCCATCGAGACTGGCGACATCGAGAAGGCGCGCGAGGCGGTGGTCCGTCATCTCGGATCGCTCGAATCCAAGATCGCCGAATTGTCCAAGAACCCGAAGATTTGGGCCTATATCGAGCAGATCAATACGCGTGTCGCCAAGAAGCGTGTTGCGAGAGGTCCCAAGACGATCGCCTGAACATCCAAGGCTTTTGAGGAGGGGCCTTTCATGTCCGCAGTCCAGATCAACGACGTCATCAAACGGTACGGCGCCTTCGAGGTCGTCCATGGCATCAGCCTGGCGATCGAGCCCGAGGAGTTCGTCGTGCTCGTCGGACCCTCTGGCTGCGGCAAGTCCACGACGCTGCGCATGGTGGCTGGCCTGGAGGATATTTCGGAAGGCACGATCTCGATCGGGGGCCGCGAGGTCAACAAGGTCGCGCCGAAGGATCGCGACGTCGCGATGGTGTTCCAGAATTACGCACTCTATCCCCATCTCAGCGTCGCGGAGAACATCGCTTTCGGGCTGCGCGTGAGGCGGGAGCGCCGCGAGGTGATCAATCAGGCGGTTTCGGAAGCCGCGCAGATCCTGGGGCTCACCGAATACCTCTCGCGCAAGCCCGCCGATCTTTCGGGAGGCCAGCGCCAGCGCGTTGCCATGGGGCGGGCGATCGTGCGCAAGCCGAAGGTCTTCCTCTTCGACGAGCCGCTTTCCAACCTCGATGCCAAGCTGCGCACCTATATGCGCGCGGAGATCAAGCAGCTTCACCGGCGCATGAAGGCCACCAGCATCTATGTGACGCATGATCAGGTGGAGGCGATGACGCTTGCCGATCGCATCGTCATTATGAACGGCGGCAATATCGAGCAGGTCGGATCGCCGATGGAGGTCTTTCTAGAGCCCGCGAACACCTTTGTCGCGAGCTTTATCGGGTCGCCTCCGATGAACCTGCTCGATGCGTTGATCGCCAAGCGGAATGGTGAGGTCAGAGCTGTGCTTGCCGGCGAGGGTGGACAAAGCCTTGCCGTCCCCGACAGTTTCGCGCGTTCAGCGGCGGATGGGCAACCCGTCAAGCTCGGGATCCGCCCAGAAATCATGTCGGTCAGGACGGACAATGCCCGCGATGTTCTGGAATGCGCGATCGAACTGGTGGAGCCGCTTGGCGCAGAAGCCCTACTGCATGGCAAGACGGACGGGCAGTCCTTCATCGCCAAGGAAGAAACTCTCTATTCCAATCACGAGCTGAATGCCGTTTCCCGGCTGGGCGTCGATAGTAGCCGCATCCACATCTTCGATGCCGCGACCGGCCGCACTCTCAAGGCTGAAGTGTGAGAACCGGCATGAAACAATCGTTTCGCAACACGCTACATTCATTTGCGGAAGACTTTCGGCGGGACTGGCAGCTCTACCTGTTGCTGGCGCCAATGGTCATCTGGTTCGTGCTGTTTCTCTACAAGCCCATGTACGGGCTTTTGATCGCCTTCAAGGATTTTTCGATCTTCCGGGGCATCGAGCGCAGTCCATGGGTGGGCTTTGCCCATTTCGAGGTTCTGTTCCAGAACGACATGTTCATCAGGGCCTTCTGGAATACGATCGCCATCAGTGGGCTGGGGCTGATCTTCGCATTCCCGATACCGATCATCCTGGCTCTGATGTTCAATGAGGTGCAGAACGCCGTCGCCAAGCGCTGGGCGCAGACGATCGTCTATCTGCCGCATTTCATCTCGGTGGTGATCGTCGCGGGCATCGTCATCAATTTCCTTTCGCCCTCCACGGGCGTGGTCAATCTGCTTTTGACCAGCCTGGGTTTCGAACCAATCTATTTTCTGACCAGGCCCGAATGGTTCCGGCCCGTCTTCATCGGCTCGTCCGTATGGAAGGAAGCGGGTTTCGAATCGATCGTCTATCTCGCGGCGATCGCAGGGGTCAGCCCGACGCTTTATGAATCGGCCCGCGTGGACGGCGCCTCGCGCTGGCAGATGATGTGGCGCATCACGCTGCCCTGCATTCTCCCGACGATCATCATCATGCTGATCATCCGCATCGGCAATCTGGTCGAAGTCGGCTTCGAATACATCATCCTGCTCTACCGCCCGCCGACCTACGAGACGGCCGATGTCGTCTCGACCTTCATCTATCGGACCGGCCTGCAGGGAACCCAGTATGATCTGGCGACCGCCGCCGGGCTGTTCAACGCGGTCATCGCCTTCGCCCTTGTCTATTCGGCAAATCGCATCAGCCGAAGACTTTCTTCAACGTCGCTCTGGTGAGGTCCGGGATGAGCAGTTTCAATCTCTATTCCCGCGGCGACAAGATCTTTGGCTGGATCAACGCCATTCTGCTTGGGCTCTTTGTCCTGTCCACGCTCTACCCGTTCATCTACATCCTTTCGGCGTCGCTCTCGTCTGGCGCTGCCGTCACCTCGGGCCGGGTCACGCTTTGGCCGGTGGACATGACGCTTGCGGCTTACGACCGCGTGCTCTCGGACCGGATGTTCTGGGTGGCCTACGGCAATACGTTCATCTACACCTTCGGCGGCACGCTGATGAGCCTGGCGATCATGATCCCGGGCGCCTATGCGCTTTCGCGCAAACGCCTGCGCGGCCGCACCTTCCTCAATATGGCGATCGCCTTCACGCTCTGGTTCAACGCGGGGATGATCCCGTTCTTCCTCAATATGCGGGATCTTGGGCTTCTCGATAGCCGGTTCGGCATCATCATCGGTTTCGCGGCCAATGCGTTCAACGTGATCCTGCTGCGCAACTTCTTCGAGGCGGTTCCGAAATCGTTCGAGGAAGCCGCCAAGATGGACGGCGCAAGCGAGCTCCAGCTTCTGTGGAAGGTGTTCATCCCTCTTTCCAAGCCCGCGATCGTGACCGTGGCGCTGCTTTGCGTCGTCTCGCGCTGGAACGGCTACTTCTGGGCCATGGTGCTCCTGCGCGGCGAGGAGAAGATACCTCTGCAGGTCTATCTGAAGCGCGTGATCGTCGATCTGAACTCCAACGACGAATTCGCCTCGAGCCTGCTGACAGCCCGATATTCCTTCGAGACGGTGACCTCAGCCATCATGGTCGCCTCCATCATTCCCGTCCTCATCATCTATCCCTACGCGCAGAGGTACTTCACCAAGGGGATTCTGCTGGGCGGGGTCAAAGAGTAATGCCACTAAGGGAGGAGAAACCTATGAGTGCATTGCATAAGGGAGCATCCGTTCTAGCGCTGATCGCGGCGATGATAACGGCGTCGCCGGGCCTGGCTCAGGAAACCACGAAGATCGTCGACGATCCGCTGGAATTGACGATCCATTTCCACTTCCGCGACAAATACGTCTATTCGGAAAAATGGCCGGTCGAACAGAAGGCGGCCGAACTCACCAACATCCATGTCCGAAATGTCGCGTCGCTGGCGACCACCAGCAGTCGCGACGCCTTCAATCTGCTCATCGCTTCGGGCGATCTCCCCGATATCGTCGGCGGGGACGCCTCCGGCGGGCTGAAGGAGGACTTCATCCGATACGGCCTGGAGGGTGCATTCATTCCTCTGGACGACCTGATCGAGGAGCATGCGCCGCATCTCAAGGCCTTCTTCGACAGCCATCCGGATATCCGCCGGGCGATCTCGGGACCGGACGGCAAACTTTACTTCATTCCTTATGTGCCTGACGGGAAGTTCTCGCGAGGCTGGTTCATCCGCCAGGATTGGCTGGACAAGCTCGGTCTCAAGCAGCCCGAGACGCCCGAAGAGGTCCATGAGGTCCTCAAAGCCTTCCGGGATAAGGACCCGAACGGCAACGGCGTCAAGGACGAGGTTCCGTATTTCGCCCGTGAGGAGGTCGATGCGATCCGGCTGATCAATCTCTGGGATGCCCGCGTTTCGGGATCGGAACGCTATGGCGATTTCGCGGTCTATGACGGCCAGCTTCGTCATCCCTGGGCCGAGGAAAACTACAAGACGGGCATTTCCCATGTCGCCCAGTGGTACAAGGAAGGCCTGATCGACAAGGAGATATTCACCCGCGGCGCCCGCGCCCGCGAATATCTGCTCGGCAACAACCTCGGCGGCATGACGCATGACTGGTTCGCCAGCACTTCCACCTACAACGATGCGCTGACCGGCAAGATCGACGGATTTGCGCTTCGGCCGATGCTGCCGCCCAAGACGGTGAGCGGCCAAAGGTTCGAGGACGCCCGCCGTCTGCAGGTGCAGCCTGTCGGTTGGGCGATTACCGCCACCAACGAGCACCCAGTCGAAACCATCAAATATTTCGACTTCTGGTTCTCTGAGCAGGGCCGCATCCTGTCGAACTTCGGGGTGGAGGGACTGACCTATGAAATGGTCGACGGAAAGCCGCACTTCACGAAGGAGGTCCTGGGCAACAAGGATCCCGTCAATGCCCAGCTCTGGGCGGTGGGTGCGCAGGTCCCGCGCGGGTTCTGGATGACGTATGAATATGAGCGCCAATGGACCAACAAGATCGCGCTTGAGGGCATTGACCTGTACGAGGAGTGCAACTGCCTCAAGGACGAGTTCCTTGGCGTGTCGCTGAACGCCGACGAGAAGGCCGTTTTTGACCGCTACTGGCCGAGCATTCTCACCTACATGACCGAGATGCAGCAGACCTGGGTCCTCGGCGCCCAGGACGTCGACACCGGCTGGGATGCTTACAAGAAGCGCCTCGGCGAACTCGGCTATGACAAGGTCATTGCCGTCATGCAGTCGGCCTACGAGCGTCAGTACGAAGCTGCCCGCTAGGCAGCCGCCTTATCTGGATGGCGGCGCCACCGTCGCCATCCAGCCCCATATTTCCATAGGAGTTCGAGCCGCGATGCGTCACTCTGCGCCGGCCATTGCCAAGCAAGCCCATCTCGATGAACCGCGGGCCGGTTCGTTGACCATAGATTATATGCCGAGCGAGCAGAGGCAGCCGCGCGAGAACCCGCCGCGCTTCTCCTGGCTTCCGGATATCGACGACGGCGCGCGTTATGTGGTCCGTATCTCGAACGATCCCGATTTTGCAGATGGGGGGACGCGGAGCTACGAGGACCTCGCCTGGAATTTCTTCACGCCGGAGGAGGCGCTTCCAGCCGGCCGTTATTACTGGTCCTATGCGCTCTGGGACCCTGCGGCGTGCGGCTGTGCTTCGAACTGGAGCGCCACGCGCAGTTTCGAGATCACCGATGGCCTGCCGCAAACGCCGCTTCCCGATCGCAAGGCACGTCATGCCGCGGGCGGCACGGCTCACCCTCGGCTCTGGCTCGATCCGGACAAGCTCAAGGCCTTCGCCCTGGCGGTCGCGCACGACCCGCACCATTGCGGCTGGTCGGATTTCTATTCCAAATCGGTCGAGCCCTGGATCAACCGCCCGATTATCCCCGAACCTCAACCCTACCCAAACAATGTACGGATCGCCACACTCTGGCGGCAGATGTACATCGATTGTCAGGAGGTCATCTACGCCATCCGGCATCTTGCGATCGGTGGCAAGGTCCTGGGCAGGGACGACCTCCTGGATACCGCGCGCGCCTGGCTGCTGGCCGTTGCCGGCTGGGACCCGCAAGGTGCCACATCCCGTGCCTATAACGATGAAGCTGCCTTCCGTATCGTGGTGGCGCTGGCCTGGGGTTATGACTGGCTTTACGACCACCTGAGCGAAGAGGAGCGGACAACGGTTCGCACCGCACTTTTGCGACGCACGCGCGATGTTGCCGAGCATGTCATTGCGCACGCCCGCATCCATGTTTTCCCCTATGACAGCCATGCGGTGCGGTCGCTGTCGGCGGTTCTGACGCCAGCCTGCATCGCGCTTCAGGGCGAAAGCGAGGAGGCGACGGAGTGGCTCGATTACACTGTTGAATTCCTGGCGACGCTCTACTCGCCATGGGCCGGAACGGATGGCGGATGGGCGGAAGGTCCGCATTACTGGATGACCGGCATGGCCTATTTCATCGAGGCCGCCAATCTCATCCGCTCCCATACGGGGGTCGATCTCTATCAGCGACCCTTCTTCCAGAACACCGGAAGCTTTCCGCTCTACACCAAGGCACCGGGCACCCGGCGCGCGGGCTTCGGCGATGATTCCACGCTTGGCGATCTTCCGGGTCTGAAAGCCGGCTATAACGTGCGCCAGTTCGCAGGCGTGACCGGCAACGGTCACTATCAATGGTATTACGAGCGCATCAAGGCCGACGCCGCCGGCACGGAAATGGCGTTTTATAACTATGGCTGGTGGGACCTGAACTTCGATGATCTGGTCTACCGCCACGACTTTCCGCAGGTTGCCGCAGCATCGCCGGAGGATCTGCCGGCGGTCGCCTGCTTTGATGACATCGGCTGGGTGGCAGTGCAGAAGCGCATGCACGACCCCGACCGGCACCTCCAGTTCGTCTTCAAGTCCAGTCCCTATGGCTCGATCAGTCACAGCCACGGGGATCAGAATGCCTTCCTGCTCTATGCCTATGGCGAGGATCTTGCCATCCAGTCCGGCTATTACATCGCTTTCGGCTCCGGCATGCACCGGGATTGGCGTCGGCAGACGCGATCGAAAAACGCGGTGCTGATCGGTGGCAAGGGCCAGTATGCGGAGAAGGACAAGGCGCTTGCCCGCCGTGCTGCTGGCAAGATCGTCGAGGTCGAGGAAAAGCCGCAGCATTTGCGCATTCTAGGCGACGCGACGGCGGCCTATCAGGTCGCCAATCCGCTGGTTCAGAAGGCTCATCGGGAAATCCATTTCGTCAACGAGGCCTATTTCGTCATCGTCGACCAGGTGGAGTGCAGCGAACCGCAAGACCTTCAATGGCTCTGCCATACCATCGGTGCGCCGCAAGTGGGCCGCTCGAGTTTCCGCTACCACGGGCAGAAGGCCGGGTTCTACGGTCAGTTCGTGTTTTCCTCAGCCGGCGCGCCGCAGATCGCCGCTATCGAAGGCTTTCCGGGCATCGATCCGGCGGAGCTGGAGGGGCTGGAGCTGCACCACCATGTCAACGCCACGGTTCCGGCGGCGGCGAGCCACACGCTGGTGACCCTCCTGGTTCCCTATGATTTGAAGGAGCCGAGGCGCATCTTCAGCTTCATCGACGATCAGGGTTTTTCCACCGACATCTATTTCACCGATGTCGATGACCAGCGCTTCAAGCTGACGCTCCCCAAGAAGTTCTAATCAAAGAGGTTTGTGATGAAACGTTTCGCCAACAAGACCGTCATTGTCGCCGGTGCCGGTCGCGATATCGGCCGCGCCTGCGCGCTGCGCTTTGCCGAGGAGGGTGCCAATGTCGTGCTTACCTATAACGGCGCCGAAGAAGGTGCTCGCAGTGCTGCCCGTAAAATAGAAGAGCTCGGCCGGAAAGCGATTGCGGTGCGCGCGGACCTGACGCGCAAGGAGGATGCCGAGCGGGTTATCTCGACGGCTGCCGAAAGCTTTGGCGACATCCATGCGCTGGTCCACGTCGCCGGTGGCTTGGTAGCACGCAAGACCATGGCGGAGATGGACGAGACATTCTGGCGGCAGGTCATGGACGTCAATCTCACTTCGCTCTTCCTCATGTCCAAGGCGGTGCTCCCGAAGCTTGCAAAGGGCGGCGCGATCGTCACCTTCTCATCGCAGGCGGGAAGGGATGGCGGCGGGCCGGGGGCAGTGGCCTATGCGACATCGAAGGGTGCGGTGATGACCTTCACACGGGCGCTTGCCAAGGAGGCTGGGCCCGCCATTCGGGTCAATGCGGTCTGCCCGGGCATGATCGCCACGACCTTCCATGACACTTTCACCAAGCCCGAAGTGCGCGAGCGGGTCGCCGCCGCCGCATTGATGAAGCGTGAAGGGACCAGCGAAGACGTCGCCGCTCTCGTCGCTTTCCTTGCGTCCGACGATGCCGCCTATATCACCGGCGCCTGCTACGACATCAATGGCGGCGTTCTGTTTTCCTGATGCCAGAAAAACCGAAACTGCTCATCTCCATGCGGCCGGAATTGCCCGAAGGCTTCTTCGGGCCGCGCGAATGGGCGAGACTCCATGCGGTGGCGGACGTGATCCCCGGCCATCCCCATATCGATGTGGATACGCCCGCCGGCGCCGCGGCACTTGGCGAAGCCGACATCCTGCTCGGCGCCTGGGGAGCGTCGTCGCTGACAAGGGAGCGCCTGACACGCGCACCACACCTCAAGATGGTGGCCTATGCCGCCGGGTCGATACGCCCGATACTTCCCCCGGAATTCTGGGAAAGCTCCGATATCCTGGTGACCACGGCGGCGCCTGCCATGGCGGTTCCGGTTGCGCAATTCACCTTCGCCGCGATCATCATGTGCGGCAAGGACGTCTTTCGTCTGCGCGACGAGCATCGCGCAGAGCGTGGCACCGGCGGGTACGGCAGCAGGCGGGGACGCGGGCTTGCTCATATCGGGAACCATGGTCGGCGGATCGGCATTGTCGGCGCTTCGCGGATCGGCAGGGCGGTCATCGATATGCTGGTGCGGTCGAATTTCGAAGTGGGTGTTTACGATCCCTTCCTGGAGGCGGAAGAGGCGCGCCTGCTCGGTGCTGAAAAGATGGAGCTGCACGAACTGCTCGCCTGGTCCGACACCGTCTCGCTGCATGCTCCCATCCTGCCCGAAACCCGCCACATGATTGGCGCGCGCGAGCTTGCGCTGATGGCCGATCATGCGGTTCTGATCAACACGGCGCGGGGCTGGCTCGTCGATCATGAAGCTCTTCTGGCTGAGGCCCGTTCGGGGCGCCTGCGCATCCTGATCGATACACCGGAACCGGAGCCGTTGCCGCCGGACAGTCCTTTCTACGATCTTCCCAATGTCGTGCTCACGCCGCATATCGCCGGCGCCATGGGCAATGAATTGCGTGCCCTTTCCGATCTGGCGATCACGGAGATCGAGCGGTTCGTGGGCGGGGAGCCTCCCTTGTTTCCCGTCCGCAAGCACGACCTGGAGCGCATGGCATGACGGCGTTGAACCACTGCTTTTCGACACTCGGCTGTTCGCAGTTCAGCATGCGGGAGGTTGCCGATCTGGCGCAACGCCACGGGGTCGGCTCGGTCGAGCTGCGTGGATTGTCGGGCTCGCTCGATCTGCCCACGGTTCTGGCGGCGGAGTTCGAAAGTCCGGTCGGGTTCGCAAAGTTTCTTTCCGACCGTGGCCTGCGCGTGGTTGCCCTCAATACCTCGATCCGCCTCTTCGAAGGTGGCTGCAAGCTTTCCGCGATCGAACCTTATCTGCCCTGGGCGGAAGCGGCTGGTGCCGTGCATCTGCGTATCTTCGACGGCGGGGATCGGCTGAGCGAAGCGGACTTCGCCCTTGCTATTGCCGACCTAGACGCCTGGCAAGAACACCGCCGCTCGCGCGGCTTGAAGGCGGAGCTGATGATCGAGACCCATAACGCATTGGCGGATGTGGAGCAACTGGTGGAATTCATAGGCCGGGTGCCGTCCTCGCGGATCTTGTGGGATACGCACCATACCTGGGCGAAAGGTGCGGATGTGGTGTCCACCTGGAACCATATTGCTCAAAACGTGGTCCATCTTCACGTCAAGGACAGCGCGATCGGCCCTGATGAAAGGCGCCATTACGTCGAGCCGGGAAAGGGGACGTTCCCGATGGCTGTTCTGAAGCCTCTGCTGCTGGCCGATAACCGGAGCCTTCCGGTCAGCCTCGAATGGGAGCGTCATTGGCATCGAGAATTGCCACCGCTCGAAGATGCGCTGGTTGCCGCGCGATCCTGGTGGTGAGAGGGGAGCTTTGAATGCGCATTGCCGATATCCGCCTGACGCCTGTAGCCATACCGGACAAACCGCTGCTGAACTGCAAGGGCGTTCACCAGCCTTACGCATTACGCACTGTGATCGAGGTGATCTGCGATGACGGCACGGTCGGGCTTGGCGAAAGCTATGGAAGCATAAAGGCGCTGGACGGATTGAGGCGCGCAGCGCCTTCGCTGATAGGACTTGATCCGTTCCATCTGCACGCGCTGAAATCCCGCGTGGCCGCCGCCTTGCCGGAGGGTGGCGGCATCAACGCCAAGAGCGCGGTCGCCGACCATAAGCTCACGGATGTGGTGACTTCGGCCTTTGAGGTTCCATGTCTGGACATCCAGGGCAAGATGCTCGGCAGGCCCGTGGCGGACCTGCTCGGCGGGGCGGTGCGAAAGACTGTGCCGTTCAGCGCCTATCTGTTCTTCAAGCTCGCAGCCCATATTGGCGAGACGGCGGACGAATGGGGAGAGGTGCTCACTCCGGACCAGATGGTAGGAGAAGCGCGCAGGATGGTCGTTGCCCATGGCTTCAAGTCCTTGAAGCTCAAAGGCGGCGTGCTTCACCCCGATCTTGAAATCGAAACCATGTTCAAGCTCAGGGAGGCGTTCCCCCATCATCCGCTCAGGATCGATCCGAACGGCGGCTGGACCGTCGAGACCGCCATTTATATTGCCCGCAAGCTTGAGGGCATTCTGGAATATCTCGAAGATCCGGTCATCGGCATGGATGCCATGGCCGAAGTTGCCGCGGCGACTTCAATTCCGCTCGCAACCAACATGATCGTGCTCGAATTCGACCAGATCGCCGAAGCCTATCGCAAGCGCGCGGTGAAGATCGTGCTTTCCGATCATCATTATTGGGGCGGGCTGCGTGCGTCCACGCATCTCGGCAAGGTCTGCGACGTGCTGGACATGGGCGTTTCCATGCACTCCAATTCGCATCTCGGCATAACCTTGGCCGCGATGGTTCACGTCGCGTCAGCCACCCCCAATCTCGGCTATGATTGCGACACGCACTATCCCTGGACAGGGACCGATGTGATCGACGAGAATTTCGCATTTCGCGACGGCGCACTGGCCGTGCCCGATGGACCGGGGCTTGGCGTGACCCTGGATCGGACAAAACTTGGCGAACTGGCTGCCCTCTACGAAGCCGCAGGCGTCAGGGAGCGTGATGATACGGCCTATATGAAGCAATTCGACCCAGGCTACGAGCGTCGCGTACCGCGCTGGTAGGGGTGAAGCGGTTCACGAAAGACCGGCCGAGTGCCGGCCGGTCTTTCATGCTTCCAACAGAGCGCCGCGGATTATTTCTTGCCGCCCCAGCGCTCCGGGTAGCCCGGCAGTTCCTGGCAGCCGCACAGGCTGTAATGCAGCGGGGGCATGCGCTCGTCGACAAATTCGGCCAGCACGTCCTCGGTGATCGCCGGCTGCGGAAGCACCCATTCGGGGCCGGGTACCTGCTTTCCGTCGAGAACATCAAGCGCGGCGATGATCGCCGTCCGCCACTGGTAGGTGGGGTAGGAGGGGCCGACTGCCGTCAGCTTTTCCGACTGCCACTTGCGCAGGAAATCCTGTTGATCCTCGCCGCTGATGACTGGGTAGGGCAATCCCGCGTCCTCGAAAGCCTCGAGTGCTGCGGTTGCCGTGTCGCCCGCATCCATCCAGATCGCTTCGATCTTCTCGCCGCGATTGATATAATCTTCCACGATCGATTTGGTCTTGGCCCGATCGCTGCCGGTGAACTCCGACCCGATCACATTGATGCCGGCTTCGTCGAAGATGGTCTTGGCCGCCGAATAGCGGGTTTCCAGCACGTCTACACCGGGCATGATGCGCAAGGCGAGCACATTGTCGCCCTTCGCAAGCTTACTTGCGATGAACTCGCCCGAGGTGATGCCGAAGCCGTATCCGCCGACCGGATGGATATAGGTGACGGGGCACTGGGTGTTGACCCCGCGATCGAAGACGATAACCGGAAGCTTGCCGCAGGCGGCCTCGACCGCGGGCGTCAGGGCAGCCGTCGTGTTGGGAGATACGATCAGAGCATCGCACCTGCCGCCGCTGACGAGCGCCTCGATATCCGAGATTTGCTTTTCGTCTTTGCCCTCCGCATCGACAACCACCAGTTCCTTGATACGGTCCTTGTGCAGCTCCGCTTCGGCATTGAGGTTGTTCAGGCCAACCACGCGCCAGGGGTTGAATACGCCGGCATTGGAAAAGCAAAGTGTGACGGGTCCGTCTTTCTTGTATTTGGCCGTGTCGACCATGCCGTCGCCAAGGTGCTGGGCCCAGGGCTTTCCTTCCGGCCCTTGTGGCTTCATCGAAAGCTGCTCCCGCTGCTTCTTGAATTCCGCGGGATCATTGAAATTTTGAGCAAGGGCCTCGCCGGTGCAGGCCAGTGCGACGCTCGCTGCCAGAATTATCTTCAGTTTCATTCTCTCCTCCTCCAGAAAGCCGGGAATCCGGCATTAGACATTGGGCCGACTACTCAGATCCGGCGGCGATTGCGCCACATGGTGGCGCCGACCGCCACGATCAGGATCGCTCCTTGAATGCTGTCTCTGAGGGCCTGCGGCAGGCCCATGAGATTGAGCAGGGTAAAAAGGGCAAAGAGGCTGAGCGCGCCGAACACGGCGCTCCAGATCGAACCGCGTCCGCCGAGAAGCTGAGCGCCACCGACGACGCAGGCCGCGATCGCCTGAAGTTCCAGCCCCTCGCCGGCGTTGACGGATACGCCGGAAAAGCCGCCGAGCAGGATGCCGGTGGTGACCGCGGAGATCGACGAAACCACGAATGCGATGATGCGGGTGGCGGCAACCGGCGTGCCGGCCAGTTCGGCGGCTCGCGGATTGTCGCCGACCGCCAGCGCGCGTTTGCCGTAGACCGTGCCGTTCAGTCCCCACCAGGCGATCGCCACGAAGCCGCAAAGAACGATCACGGCAAGCGGCAGTGACCCGATGAGCCAGACGTCGCGCCAGACCAGGCGTCCGAAATTGCGGAAGTTTTCCGGCAGGTCCCCTCGCGCAGCGCCGCCTGACCAGGCGAGCGCCAGGCCGTTGACGAGCAACATGGTGCCGAGCGTGGCAATGATCGAGGGCACCTTCAGGAAGGCAACCACCAATCCGTTGACGAGGCCGACGGCAATACCCATGAGATAGAGCGTGCCGAGGACAGCCCAGGTAGCGTCGGGATCGCCATTGATCAGGATCGATGCGGCCAATACGGCGAGTGTCGCGACCGCACCGACCGAGAGATCAAAGCCGCCGGTCAGGATCACGTAAAGTTGCCCGCAAGCAAGAATGAGGAGGGGGGCCGCCCGCCTTAGGAAGTTCATGAACAGGCCGGGTTCCAGGTAGTTGGGCTGTACGACGGCGATGGCCGCGTAAAGCACGACAAAAATCACCAGACCTGCATTGAGCGCGAGCTTTGGCGAAGGACGGAGGGGAGCAACCTGCGGGATTGGCGTCATGCGACATGCCCCTTGTAGCGAACCGCATGGATGGCGACGGCGGCGATGACGATCCCCCCGCGCAGGACCTGTTTCAGGAAGGCATCGATGCCGAGCATGTTGAAGCTTGCGTCCAGGCTTGCGAAGAGCAGGACGCCCGCCAGCGTTCCGGCCACACCACCCTTGCCGCCTGCGAGGATCGTCCCGCCTATGACCGTGACGGCAATCGATTCGAGGTCATAGATGCCGTCCCGGCCGATCCAGGGCGTGCCGGATTGAAGGCGTGCGGCGAGATAGAGGCCGGCGGCTCCTGCAAACAGGCTGGCGATCACATGGGCGGCAAGCACGAGACGCTCGGTATGGATTCCCGCAAGCCTTGCTCCGTCCGGATTGCCGCCGACCGCGTAAATCCGCGCGCCGAAGAGTGTTTTGTTTAGGATGAAGGCGGCGGCAAGCGCAAGCAGTGCCAAGAGCAGGACGGAGTAGGGGATGCCGAGCATCCCGCCATAGGCGAGCACCTGAAACTGGCGCGCCACGGCACCTTGGAGATCGGCGAAGGATGCTGCGAGCACGCCCTGAATGATGAGCCCGGTTCCGAGTGTCGCGATCAGCGGATTAATGCCGCCATAGGCAACGAGGGCGCCGTTGACCAGTCCGACGGCGAGGCACAGGCCAAGACAGGCGATAATGGCTGGCAGGATCATCGCCGGATCGCCCTGCATGAGAAGCGATGCCAGCACGGCAACAGCACTGATGAGCGCGGCGACCGAAAGGTCGATCGATCCGACGAGTATGACGAAGGTCTGGCCGATCGCGACGAGGCCGAGCGCCACCATGCGCTGGAGCAGGCCGACGATGCCCTGCAGGCTCAGTTGCGCGGACTCGCCGGTCGCGAGCGCGATGACGACGAAAAAGCCGGCAGAGAGAATGGCGAGCACCGCCGCGATGGGCAGGCCTTTCCTGTGGTTGAAAGAGGCAGGTTCCATGGAGATCGCATTGCTGCTCATGCGAATGCCTCCCTCGGTTCCTGTTGCGCAATTCCGAGTGAAAGACGCATGACTTCCTCTTCGCTGGCGCCGCGCGGCAATTCGCCGGCGATGCGGCCCTGATGCATGACGAGGATGCGGTCGGCGATGCCTATGAGTTCGGGCATGTCCGACGAGACGACGACGATGCCGCGGCCGGCATCCGCAAAGGCTCTCATGGTTTGGTAGATCGCGGCCTTCGCAGCGATGTCGATGCCGCGCGTCGGCTCCACGAAAACGAGGACATCCGAGGCCTGCGCAAGCCAGCGGACGATGATCGCCTTTTGCTGATTGCCTCCCGAAAGAGTTCCGATTTCCTGACCGAAATCGGCTGCTCGCACGTCCATGTCGCGCAGCTCGCTATCGATCGCGGCTGGCGAAAGAGCCGCGCTTTGGGGGCGGGCGAAGAATCCGGCCATGGAGCGCAAGGTGAGAAGCGCATTGTCGCGTACGGATTGGCGAAGGGCGAGAGCGTCCCGCTTGCGATCGCCGGGAAGGTAACCGATGCCGGCCGCGGTGGCCTGCCGAGGCGACCGGATCGACACCGGTTTGCCGTTGACGCGCATCACCCCTGCCGAAAGCGGTTCGTCGCCCACCAGCGCCTGTGCAAGGTGGGCCTTGCCGGAATCCTCAAGGCCTGCCACGCCGACGATCTCGCCCGCCCGCACGTCGAAGCTGATATCGCGCAGGGCGGCGTTCGCGCCGCCTTCAACGCTGAGAAGTACCTTGCCGGGTCCAGAGGACGGCCGCTTCGGGTAAAAATCCTTGAGGTCGCGTCCCACCATGGCGCGTATGATTTCGGGGACCGGCGCCGCGTGCCGTGCCCGCGTCCAGATTTTCTGCCCATCCTTGAGGACTGTCACCCGATCGGCAACCGCCATGACTTCGGGCATGCGATGGGAGATATAGACGATGGCGACGCCTTCCTCCCTTAAGCCGCGGATCAGCGACAGGAGGTTTTGGGCATCGCGCTCGTCGAGCGCCGCCGTCGGCTCATCCATGACGAGGATGCCGGCGTCGAGCAGCAGCGCCTTGGCGATCTCCACGAGCTGCTGCATGGCAATCGAGAGCGTGGAGACCTGCACCTCAGGATCGATATCCGCCCCGGCCCGCCTCAGCAGTTCTGCGGCCCGCTTATTCATCTGTCTTCTATCCAGCAGGCCGAAGCGGGCGAGTTCACGCCCCATGAAGATGTTTTCTGCAACCGTGCGATAGGGCAGCAGGCTGAGCTCCTGGTGGATGATGGAAATGCCGGCGTCAGCCGCCTGCCGGGGATGGGTGAGGTGTACCAGCCGGCCATTGAGGCGGATCTCACCGGCATCGGGGCGGTAGCTGCCGCCGAGGATCTTCATCAGCGTGGATTTTCCGGCCCCGTTTTCACCGCAAATGGCATGGACTTCACCGGTCCGGCAGTCGAAATCCACGCAATCGAGGGCACGGACCCCTGGAAAGGTCTTGCTGATGCCGGCCATATGCAGCGCGGGAATGATAGTCATGCCGGTGCACTCGCGGTTCGTGCGGCAAGCCTTTCGCCCGCGGCCGCCCATTCATGCCGGATATAGGCGATGCTTTCGGCAAAAAGGCCGTCGAGGTCATCGAAAAGGTCACGCCAGACCCTGGTGGCGCCCGCGAGTTCAGGCAGTGCCCGTCCGAAGGATTCCACCGTCAGCCATCCGTCATAGCCGCAGCGCCGCAAGGCATCGAAATGGTCCGGGAAGGGAATATGCCCAGAGCCGGGAGTACCGCGGTCGTTTTCCGATACATGGTAGTGATTGATCTCGTGGTGATGGCGCTCGTAGGTGACCGGCGGGTCCTTTTCCTCGATATTCGCGTGGAACGTATCGAACATGTAGCCATAGTTCGGATGATCGACCTTGCGATAGATGGCCGAGGCTTCGGCGATCGTCGACATCATGTAGCATTCGAAACGGTTGACCGCTTCGGCCGAAATCCGGATGCCGGCAGGCTCGGCATAGTCGGCGAGCGCGCGCATGGCTTCCACGCACCATTCCACTTCGCTGGGTGTGGGGCCGAAACCGGTGAAGACGCCGACCGGTGAGTGCACTGGCCCAGCTATGATCTCACCGCCCATGGCATGGGTGCAGTCGACGATCCAGCGGTGGTGATCGCGGGCTTTTGCCCGCACCCGCGGATCGGGGCTTACCGGATTTGCCTTAGGCGTTGCGACAGCGGCTGCGCCGGCTGAGAGGCCGATATCGCGAAGGAGCCTGCCGATGCTCCTGTAGTGCTCGGGCGTTCCGGAAAAGACGGGCACTTCCACTGCATCATATCCGAGCGCCTTCAGCCTTTCGAGCTGGCGGGCATGATTGGTGTTTATCTCCGCGCCGATGACGAGCAGATTGAATGCGACCTTCACGAATTCCTCCCGTGCGGTGCGGCGGAGATATTCCGATCACTGTCCGCGACGGAGACTAGAATGGCAGACTTGACTCGTTCGTGCTTGCGGCGGAGAACAGTGGTAAATTTCTTAAATCGTTTTGTGTTGGGAGGCGCAGGGCATGAACAAGCACATCGTAGTACCTCAGTCGAATTGTCGCCCGTCGGTGTTTCGTCAGCCGGGCTCAGCCATGTATGCGGACAATTGCAGGGAGCTTCAGGCGGCAGCCAAGCGCGGCGAGGTCGAGCTGCATGCCTGGACGCGCGGCAACTACCCCGGAATTTCGCTTGGCGAGCGCCTGCCGGGCATTCGGACCGTCGGTTTCTGGGATGCGCGGCAGAACCAGTCCTGGGGTCTTGGGCGACATTGCAACGAGGGATTCAAGATCGCCTACCTAGCGCGAGGAAGCCTTGAACTGGTGGTCGACGACAAGAATTACGCGCTTCGCCAGGGGCAGTTCATCATCATCCGTCCCTGGCAGCTCCATTCCATTGGAAACCCTAATGTCGGCCCCAGCCGGCTGCTCTGGATCATCCTCGATGCGGGATTGCGGCGGCCAAGCGAGGCGCCGGATTGGCCCGAATGGCTTGTCTTCTCCAAGGACGAGGCCGACAGGCTCGGTGATGTCCTGAGGCAGAACAATCAGCCCGTCTGGGATGGCGGCGCCGAGCTTTGCCGCGCCTTCGAGGCTATTCCGGCGATCCTGCTTGATCGCAGCCCCGAGGAGGGCGAAACGCGCCTGAAGGTCGCGATAAATTCGTTGATGTTGAGCCTGATCGACCGCATGAGGGAACAGGCTCCGGAACTCGATCCGGACCTTTCGACGTCACAGCATACGGTAGCGATCTTTCTTCGCCGTCTTGCCCATGCTCTCGATGAGGACTGGACGCTTGACGGAATGGCGGAAGAATGCGGTCTTTCACGCACGCGCTTTGCCGACTACTGCAAGAAGCTGACCAACATGACGCCGCGCCAGTATCTGCAGCATCTGCGTCTGGAGCAGGCGTCCCGCCTGCTGCAGGCGGCTCAAGAGACCAGCGTGACGGAAATCGCGTTCACATGCGGCTTCAATTCGAGCCAGTATTTTTCGAACGCTTTCAAAAAGAGGTTTGGTTACGCGCCCACATCGCTACGTTAAGGGTGAGAGTTTATTCGAGCGGGAGTGAAGCTCTTCCACGAAGCTGCCGTACGGCCGGCATTGGAGGCAATACGGCATCCCTTAGAAGCCGCGAAGCCGGATGCCGCATGTCCTCAAGGGCAGCGGTTGGAAGTTCCTCGACGATCCGGCCTTCGTCCATGACAAGGCAGCGGGACGCGAAACGCCTCGCCAGCCTCAGATCATGGGTGACGAACAGATATGCCGTACCGTTGTCGCGCTGAAGCTTCGCGAGAAGGGCAAGCGCGGATGCCTGGAGATGGGTATCCAGATTGGACAGCGCCTCGTCAAGGATGACCAGCTTTGGGTTCACCGCCAGCGCTCGCGCGAGGCAGACGCGCTGCAACTGGCCGCCGCTGACCTGCGAAGGCAGCATGTCGGCGATATTTGCCGGCAGTTCTGCCATTTCCAGCACTTCCCGCACGCGCGCCTCGCGCCCGGTTTGGTCGAGTGCGGTCAGATGCCTCAGCGGCTCGCAGATGATGGCCCGAACGGTAAAGCGCCCATTCACGGCTCCCGGCGAGTCCTGAAATACGAGCTGGACATTGCACCGGAACCCCTGGGTTTCCCGGCGGCGCAAAGCATTGATGGATCGGCCGCGATAAAGCACCTTACCCGAGCTCGGCTGCTCCAGGCCGACGAGCAGCCGCGCGAGCGTACTCTTGCCGCAACCGCTGCGTCCGAGGAGGGCAACGGTCTCGCCCTCTTTGATGGCGAAGGAGATGTTTTCGAGAACCTGTTTGCGGATGCCACGCCCAAGGAGCGAGTGGGTCTGGTAGGTCTTGCCGATATCGACGGCGCTGATCAGGCTCATGCTTCCAATTCCATGCCGTAAAGGGAAAGATGCGCCCGCACCAGCATGCGGGTGACGTGGTGGCGAGGAGCCTGGAATATGTCCATGACAGGGGCCTGCTCCACGACCCGCCCCTGATCCAGCACCACGACCTCATCGGCGAGCCTTGCGACCACACCCATGTCGTGGGTGACCAGCAAAACGCCGAGGTTTCGCTCTTCCACCAGCCGGTCCAGCAATTCCAGAACACGAAGCTGGACGACGAGATCGAGATCGGTCGTCGGTTCGTCGGCAAAGAGAAACGGCGCCTCGCTCAGCAAGGCGAGTGCGATCATCATCCGCTGCAGCATTCCGCCGCTCATCTCGAACGCGTGCAGACCGAGAACGTGTTTTACGTCGTCGAGGCCGACCGCGACCATGCTGGCTTCGATGCGATCTGCGGCATCGGATCCAAACCGTCCGAGCGCCTTCAGCGTCTCGACGGCGTGATCGCGCATTGTCCGCACGGGATTGAACGCGCTGCGGGGGTTCTGCATGATCGTGGCGACGTGGCGACCGCGAAGTGTCGCAGCCTCCCGCGCCATGCCGTCGACAGTGACCCGCCCGGACGCAAGATTGACGCCCGGAGGCAAGACGCCGAGCGCGGCCGAACAGGTCATGGATTTTCCCGAGCCGCTCGCGCCGACGAGCGCTGATATCCGCCCGCGGCGGATGGTCAGGGACAGGCCGTCCACGAGCATGCGCGGCTCGCTGCCGACGAGCGTTGCGACGCTCAGGTTTTCTATGGAAAGGGTTTCTCCGATCAATGGCCGTGCTCCGCCTTGAGGTGCGGATCGAGGCGGTCGCGCAGGGCGTCGCCAAGGATGTTGAAGGCGGTGACGCTGACGAACAGGGCGAGGCCCGGCCAGAGGATCAGCAGTGGCGCCGTCCAGACGAACTGGCGGGCGTCGCTGATCATCACGCCCCATTCGGCTGTCGGCGGTGCGATCCCGAGGCCGAGGAAGGAAAGTCCCGACACGTGCAGCATGATATGGCCGATATCGAGTGTCGCCAGCACGACCAGTTGGGAAAAGGTCGCCGGCAGAAGATGTTCAATGAAGGTCCGGACCGGGCCCGCGCCGCTCAATCTGGCGGCAAGGAGGAATTCGCGGTGGCGAAGCGAAAGGACGATGCCGCGAACTATGCGCGCATACCAGGCCCAGTGGGACAGGGCGATCGCCACGATGACGTTGACCAGGCCGGTGCCGAGCACGCCGATCATGAACAGCGCCAGAACCAGCGTCGGGAAGGTCAGGAAGACATCGGCGACACGCATGATGAACCGGTCGGCCCGACCGCCGGCAAACCCCGCTATTCCGCCGATGACGATCCCCAGCGTCAGGATGAGTCCGAGCGTGACCGCCACTGATCCGAGGGAAACCCGCACCCCGGCGATGAGACGGGAAAGGATATCGCGCCCGAGGTGATCGGTGCCGAACCAGTGATCGGAGCCCGGAGGCTGAAGCCGGCGCGCCAGTTCCATCTGGTCGGGATGATAAGGAGAGATCCAAGGACCGGCCACGGCCGCAACGGCAAGCAGGAGCAAGACGAGGCAGGCAAGCCGAACCGGCCAGCGGCGCGGCAGGTGAAATCCCGTTTCCTGAGATTTGGCGATCGGCTGAACCGCATCCGTCACGCCGCGTCCTCCCCCGCCAGGCGGATTCTCGGGTCTGCCCACGCATAAACAATATCCACGATCAGGTTGCAGATGACGAAGATCGTCACCATCGCCAGCGTGAAGCACTGGATGACGGGATAATCTCTGTTCATGATCGCCGAGACGGCATAGCGGCCGACGCCCGGCCAGCCGAATATGCTTTCGATGACGAGCGTTCCGCCGATCAGTTCGCCGACATGCATGCCCATTGCAGTGATGATCGGCAGCCACGCATTGCGCAAGATATGCGCCCGTTCGATCCTGTTCTCGGACAATCCCCTCAGGCGGGCGTAACGCACATGCCTCTGCCCGGCCGCTTCCAGCATGCTCGCCCGCAAGAGGCGCGCATTGATCGACAGGGACATGAAGGAGATCGCCACTACCGGCATGACGAGATGCGCCAGACCGCCACGGCCCATCGGTGGCAACCAGCCGAGATGCACCGAAAAGACAAGAACGAGCAGGAAGCCGAGCCAGAAATTCGGCATTGAGACGCCGACGAATGCGACCAGTCGGACGACCTGATCCAGCCAACCCTCGCGGTGGCGGGCCGCCCACATGCCCATGGGAATGGAGAGCGCCAAAGTCAAAGCAAGTGCTGAGCCCGCAAGCTGCAGCGTCGCCGGAAGGTAATGGATGAGATCCGGGAGAACCGGCCTCTGGGTGGCGTAGGACGTCCCGAAATCGAGCGTCAGCGCCTTGCCCAGCCAATCGAGATATTGGCTTACAATGGGCAGGTCGAGCCCGAGCATCCGGCGCGCGGTTTCGAGAGCTTCCTGTGTCGGGGGCACTTTCGACAGTCTCAGATAATCCATTGCCGGGTCGCTCGGCCCGAGCCTGAGCATCAGGAAGATGACGATCGAGGCTGCAAGCAGCATGGGGACGAGGAGGAGCAGTCGGCGGACGATGAAGGCAAGCATGGGGTCAGTCCGCCTTCGGTTCGAAGAGTTCGAACGGGATCTCGCTGGACGTCGCTGCGAACGGGATCTTCCCAAGCTTCTTCCTGGCGACGGCGATCGCGCTCACATGGGTGAGGGGCAGGTAGACCGCTTCTTCGTGAAGGCGCGTCAGAATATCCCTGTAGAGTTCCCGGCGAACCGTTTCGTCGGTCGAGATCAGGACCTTGCCGATTTTTTCGTCGATTTCAGCCTTGTCCAGCAGGCCCAGTTGCGCCTGATAATCCGCATGGGAGGGAACGCGCATCGAGCTGACGAAGGCATGGGGATCATAGGGTGCGCCCCACGTCCTGTTGAAGATCAGTCCGAAGCGGCCGTCGCGCTGGCGGGCGTAGATGCTGCTCTCCTCCTCGCCGACAAGGCGCACGTCGATGCCGACTTCGCTGAGATCAGCCTGGATGATCTCGGCCATGGATTTGCTGACGGCATCCGTGCCGGTGAAGCACAATTCGACCGTGAGCGGCTCACCGTTCTTCTCGCGGGTGCCTTTGCCGGTTTTCGCCAGCCATCCAGCGTCATCGAGGAGCCGGGCCGCCAATGCCGGGTCATGGACATAAGGTTGAAGGCGGATATCCGCATAGGGAACGTTGCCGGCGAAGAGGGTATCGGCCCGCTTTTGCGTTCCGTGGAGCACGGTCGCGATCATCATGTCCTTGTCGACGGCGTGATTGATGGCCTTGCGAACGGCGAGATCCCGCGTCGGGCCGCGATTGGTGTTGATCGCAAGCAGGCGCGTTTCCAGCGGTTCCGACAATTCCGCCGAATACGTCCCCATCTGGCGGAATCGTTCGAACGTATCGGGTGAAATCGGGCCGTCAACACCGTAGATGAGGTCGATCTCGCCGGTCTCTAATGCGATGGCGCGGGTATTCGGGTCGGGGACGACCTTCACCGTCACCTCGTCGTAAGCGGGCTTGTTGCCCCAATAGCTGTCGTTGCGTTCGAAGACGTCCCGCTCTCCGAGCGAGGTTTCCGTTAGCTTCCAGGGGCCGGTGCCGATCGGCTCGACGATCCCGTCCGCCGTCCCCCCGTTCTTGAACTGCGACGGAGCGATGAAGCGGAAGGGACGCGGCAGGGCCAATTCCTGCAGCAGCGGGTAATAGGCATGCATGAGTGTCAGTTTCAGGCGATGGGGATCCACCACCTCGGCGGAAACGATCTGGTTCGCCAAGTCCAGCCAGCCATGGCGGGCGCGGTTTGCCAGCACCGCATCGATATTGGCTTTGGCCGCGGCCGCGTCGAATACCTCACCGTTGGAGAAGCGGACGTCTTCCCGAAGCTTGAAGATGTATGTCTTCCCGTCGCCCGAGACATCCCATGATGTAGCAAGCCATGGCCCGACCGTTCCGTCTGCCTGGTATCGCACCAGCGGCTCGTAGACCATGGCCTGCGCGAACATCTGGTTGGGGGAGTAGAGGTGCGGGTTGAGCGGCCCGACATTCACCGGCCAAGAGAAGGTCAGTTTCTGTCCGGAGAAAGCATCGGACGCCGACAGGGCAGGTGACAGCACCAGCACGAGCGTCAGCACCAGCCGTTGCAGCTTATTCTTCCACATGAAAATGCTCTTTGACGAACAGCGAACGGGTATGTGATTTTTGAGAAAACATCATACTTGCATATCGTCAATCCGCACATACGCCATATGCCGTAAATCGTCTGGACAAAGGCCAGAGAGCAGGCCAGAACCGTCGGATCATGTTAGGTTTTCTGTCTGGAAGGATTGGCTGTGCAGCGGATTACGATCACCATCGATGACGACCTCATGGCCGAACTGGACAGGATGATTGACGCCAGAGGCTACCAGAACCGCTCCGAGGCGCTCAGGGATCTCGCGCGCGCCGGTTTGCAACAGGCCTCGCTCGAGGAAGGCCGAATGGAAAGCTGCGTCGGGGTCTTGAGCTATACCTACGACCATCATGCCCGGGATCTTGCCAGGCGGCTGACCAATACTTTCCACGATCATCACGACCTTTCGGTCGCGAGCATGCATGTCCATCTCGATCAGCAGCGCTGCCTTGAAGTCAGCGTTCTCAAGGGCAAGACGGACGAGGTTCGCCACTTCGCCGATCATGTGAGGGCGGAACGGCACGTGACCCACGGGTCGCTTGCGCTCTTGCCGCTGTAGCGGCACGGACTTTGCCGCCCCGCTTCACCTCTCGGCGATCCGCGCATAGGCGCCGAGGATGAAGCGCTCGGCCCGCAGGAGATAGGCTTCCAGCATCTCCGTCGCGACGGCCGACCTGCCGTTCTCCAGTTCGGTGAGGATTGTCAGATTCTGATCGATGAACGGACCATGGAGGAATTCCGGGTCCTGAAGCAGGCCGAAGACGAGCCTCAGCTCCAGCGAGATCTGTGCATAGAAGCTTGAAAGCCGGGGGCTGTCGGCCAGTTCGACGACGGCGGCGTGAAAGGCGATGTCGGCGCTGCCGACGCCGAGCCAGTCACGGGCCTCCCGGCAGTGATGGGCAGTCTCGACCGCGGCGCGCATATTACGCGCTCCCGGATGACGGGGATGCGCCTGCGCCATTGCCGAACATTCGATAAAGCGCCGTACCCGGTAGATGTCGATGATCGTCGACATGCTGGGGGTCGAAACAAACACGCCTCGGTTGGCTTCGTAGCGCAGCAGGCCTTCCTTGGTGAGCAGCCGGAAGACTTCGCGCAACGTGTTGCGCGATACCTGCAGTTCCTCGCTCAATGTCAATTCGGAAAGATGGCTGCCCGGCGTCAGCATGCCGGAAATGACCTGCTCGCGAATGCGGGCCGCGACTGTCTCGGCCAGGGTCTGAACCGGTTCAGGTCCGCGCGCGCCCGCGACCTCCAATTGGCGGGAGGGTTTCGTCTCGTCTCGCTGTGGTCTGCGTACGGCCAAGCCCGATTCCCCTTCCTCTGATAAGGTCTTACCGCCTCCGGTAAAGTGCTTTGCGTCAGGCAACAAGCGAAATGCCGCCATGAAACGGCGGGGGACGAGTTAATTCGTGCTGATGTCCATTCATGCCCATTTTCGATGCACGTGACGTTTTGTCGAGCAATGCAGCTTGATTGTTCAACACTATAGACATGATTGTTCTCCTTTGATAGCGTTTCAAGACCTTTTGGGAGAATGGTCCTATTTTCATGCTTACGATCGACCTCAACAGCGATTTGGGTGAAAGCTTCGGCGCCTGGAAGATGGGCGACGATGGCGCCATGCTCGATGTGGTGAGCAGCGCTAATATCGCCTGCGGCTTTCATGCCGGCGATCCCGCTGGCATTCTGAACACCCTCAAGGCGGCGGCCGAGCGCGGCGTGGCGGTTGGAGCTCATGTCGGTTATCGCGATCTTGCAGGCTTCGGGCGCCGTAATATGGACCCGACCAGCGAAGAGCTGATCGGCGACGTGATCTATCAGATCGGCGCGCTTACGGGATTGGCGCAGGCCGCTGGCACGCGCGTCACCTATGTGAAACCGCATGGCGCGCTCTACAACACGATCGCGCTCGATCCGCGCCAGGCCGGCGATGTGATTGCCGCGATCCTTGCTGTCGATCCCGACCTGATGCTGGTCGCGCTTGCCGGCTCGCCGCTCATCGCAAAGGCACGCGCCGCCGGGCTTGCGGTCGTCGCCGAAGCCTTCGCGGACCGCGCCTATACGGCTGAGGGCAATCTGGTGTCGCGCCGGGAAAAGGGCGCCGTTCTGCATGATCCCGAACTCGTGGCCCAGCGCATGGTGCGCATGGTCAGGGAGGGCGTTGTGGAATCCATCGACGGCAAACTGGCCAAGATCGACGCGCAGACGATCTGCGTCCACGGCGACAATCCGGAAGCGGTCGCCATTGCGCGTCGCCTGCGGGCCGTGCTCGAAGAATCCGGCCTTGTCATTCGATCTTTTGCGAGTGGGATCTGAACAAAGCCATGCAGGCCGCAACTCTTGCCCAGTCCCGCGATACGTCGATGCGCATCCTGCCTGTCCGGGCGGACAGCATGCTTATCGAACTGGCGGACCTCGGCGAAACCTTGGCTCTGTTCGACGCGCTGCACGACAATCCGATCGCAGGTATCCGGGAGATTGTCCCGGCTGCCCGCACTTTGCTTGTCTCCTTCGATACCAATGGGATTTCAGCCGAGGCTTTGACCAAGGCAATCGCGGCCTTGGCCGGCGGCGAGCGCAAGGCAGCCTCCGGTGCGCTGGTCGAGATACCGGTCCGCTACGATGGCGAGGATTTGCCCGAAATCGCGAACATGTTGAACATGAGAGTCGATGAGGTCGTACGCCTCCATACAGGGGGCGAATACCTTGTGGCATTCACCGGGTTTGCGCCGGGTTTTGCCTATCTGGCGGGTGGCGATCGGCGTCTGACGGTGCCGCGGCGCGCATCGCCCCGCACACGGGTCCCGGCCGGATCGGTCGGTCTTGCCGGGGAATTCAGCGGCGTCTATCCGAAGGCGAGCCCTGGGGGCTGGCAGTTGATTGGCACCACGCCGCTCGTGATGTTCGACGTCGACCGAACGCCGGCCTCGCTCCTCCAGCCGGGAGGCCGTGTCCGCTTCCGCGACATCTCCATGGACAAGCCATACGAGATCGCGACATCGCCCAAGGCTGCGAAAGCCGAGGCGTCGCTGGAATATGTGGATGTTACGAAGGCCGCGATCGAGATCACCGCCGTCGGCCTGCCTATCCTATTCCAGGATCTCGGGCGGCCGGGTCAGGCGAGCCAGGGCGTCAGCATGTCCGGTGCGGTCGATCGGGGCAGCCTGAAGGCGGCCAATCGTCTGGTCGGCAATCCGGCGGGCCATGCCGCGCTCGAAATATCCTTGGGCGGCTTCGGCTTCAAAATGCGCGGCCACGGTGTCATGGCCGTGACCGGCGCCCCCTTGTCCATCTCGATCACCGATAGGCAGGGCGCCAGGATAGCGGCTCCCCATGGCAAAGCCGTTGCGCTCGACGATGGCGACATGGTTCTGCTTGGAACACCACCTGCCGGCATGCGCTCCTATCTTTCCATGCGGGGCGGATTTGATGTGACGCCGGTCCTCGGCAGCGCTTCGACCGATGTCCTGGCGCAGATCGGTCCGGCCGCTCCCGCGCCCGGTGATATCGTCCCGGTTCTGCCCGCTCCCGCGGGGTCGGTCGTCTCGACCGATGAACTGCCCGCTTTCAATATGCCGCGAGCCGGCGAGACCGTGGTGCTGGACGTGGTCATGGGGCCGAGAACGGATTGGTTCACGGCGGAGGCGGTCGAAGCGTTCCTGCGCCAGGAATGGACCGTCACGCCGCAGTCGAGCCGCGTTGGCATCCGGCTGCAGGGCGAAGCGCTGGAACGCAGGAACCATGACGAATTGCCGAGCGAGGCGACCGTCAGGGGCGCCATTCAGGTGCCGGCCAACGGCCAGCTGGTTCTGTTCCTCGCCGATCATCCGCTGACCGGCGGCTATCCGGTCATCGCCAATGTCGCAGGGCATCATCTCGATCTCGCCGGGCAAATTCCCGTAGGCGCGCGCATTCGCTTCAACGCGACCAGCCGCTTCGCCGCCCGGTTCATTCCAGGAAAGCAGAAATGAAGAAGGTTCTGATTGCAAACCGCGGTGAAATCGCGGTTCGGATCATCCGGGCCTGCAAGGATTATGGCCTCGCCTCCGTGGCGGTCTATGCCGATGCCGATGCGGACGCTCTCTTCGTCGCCCAGGCGGACGAAGCCTATGCGCTGAAAGGCGCAAGCGCCAGGGACACATATCTCGACATCGGAAAGCTCATCGATATCGCCCGCCGCTGCGGCGCCGATGCCGTGCATCCCGGCTACGGGTTTCTTTCCGAGCGCGCCGAGTTCGCCAGAGCCGTGATCGATGCCGGCCTGACCTGGATCGGCCCGGAGCCGGAGGTCATCGAGGCGCTCGGCGACAAGCTCAGGGCACGTGCCATTGCCCAGAAGGTCGGCGCTCCGTTGGTCGCCGGTTCGGATGGTGCAATTGCGTCCCCCACCGAAGCGCTGGCCTTCGCGAAAAAATTCGGACTGCCGATCGCCATCAAGGCGGCGCATGGCGGCGGTGGGCGCGGGCTGAAGATCGCCCGCGATTTCGATGAGGTGGAAGAGCTTTTCGACTCGGCGACCCGCGAGGCGGTGGCCGCCTTCGGCCGCGGCGAATGCTTCGTCGAGCAGTTTCTCGACCGCCCCCGGCATATCGAAGCGCAGGTGCTTGCGGATCGCCATGGCAATGTCGTGGTTGTCGGTACGCGCGATTGTTCCCTGCAGCGCCGCAACCAGAAACTTGTCGAGGAGGCGCCGGCACCCTTCCTGTCATCCGAGCAGCGGGAGAAGATCCACCAGGCTGCGCGCGATATCTGCGCCGAGGCGGGCTATACCGGGGCAGGCACGGTGGAGTTCCTGCTGAGCGCCGATGGTGTGATCTCTTTCCTGGAGGTCAATACCCGTCTTCAGGTCGAGCATCCGGTCACCGAGGAAACGACCGGGCTCGATCTCGTCATCGAGCAGTTCCGCATCGCCGACGGGCTGCCGCTGAGCGTCACCGAGATGCCGGAGCCGCGCGGTCATGCGATCGAGTTCCGCATCAATATCGAGGATCCGGGCCGCGGTTTTCTTCCGTCCGCCGGTGACATCACGCAGTTTTCTGCACCTTCCGGTCCGGGAATAAGACTGGATTCCGGCGTGGCGAACGGATCGGCGGTTCCGCCGATGTTCGATTCCCTCATCGCCAAGCTGATCGTCTGGGGGGCAACGCGCAGCCAGGCCATCGCCCGTGCGCGCCGCGCGCTCGGTGAGTTCGTAATCGTCGGCGTGCCATCCGTACTGCCCTTCCATCGCGCCGTGCTCGACCATCCCGATTTTTCCGGGGACGACTTCGGAGTCCATACCCGATGGATCGAGACGGACTTTGCGGAAACTCTGGAAACCGCGGCTCGATCGGCCCCGCCTGCCGAGAGACCTCTGCTACGCGGTCGCGTCGAGATCGACGGCAGGCTCGTTGAGCTTGGCATTCCGGATGCTTTCCTGCGGCTGCTGGGGCAGGTGCCGCAACAGATCGCGCCGGAGGTCGAATCCGACGAAAGCGATCCAGGTGCAATTCATGCGCCGGTTCCCGGCACGCTCGTTCAGTGGAATGTTGCCAATGGCGCCTTTATCGAAAAGGGAGACCTGCTTGCGGTCATGGACGCGATGAAGATGGAGACGACCGTCGCCGCTCCCGCTGCCGGTACCATCACCATTCTCGCTGAAGTCGGCAGCTTCCAGCCAGCCGGCGCGCTCATCGCCCGCATCTCGGCAGGCGAGGGGAATGCCGTTTCGAACCCGACTGCGCAGGCAAAGCCGGAGGCACCCGTATGATCAACCCGATGGACAAACGCGAGCCGCTTCTGTCAGTCGAAGGCCTGAGCGTCGAGTTCGGCGCAAACCGGGTCGTTGAGGATCTGTCCTTTGCCGTCGAACCGGGCAAAACGGTTGCGATCGTCGGTGAATCCGGCTCGGGAAAATCCGTCACGTCGCTGTCGGTCATGCGGCTGGCGGACATGATGGGGGCGAGATTCGCAGGCGGTCGCATCATGTTCGGCGGGAAAGACCTGTTGCAGGCGAGCCAGAAGGAGATGCGGTCGGTCCGCGGCAAGGAGGTCGCCATGATCTTCCAGGAGCCGATGACCTCGCTCAATCCGGTCTTTACCATCGGCGACCAGATCTGCGAGGTTCTCGTCCTGCACGAGAAACTCGGCAAGGCCGCCGCCATCGAGGAAGCCAGGCGGCTGCTCGACATGGTCCGTCTGCCGGATTCGGCGGAGCTTCTGAAGCGCTATCCGCATCAGCTGTCCGGTGGGATGCGCCAGCGCGTGATGATTGCCATGGCGCTTGCCTGCCGGCCGAAACTGCTGATCGCCGACGAGCCGACCACCGCTCTCGATGTGACGATCCAGGCGCAGATCCTCAATATCGTGCGGGATCTGCAAAAAACGCTCGGCATGGCGATGGTCTTCATCACCCATGACATGGGTGTCGTCGCCGAAATGGCGGACGATGTCGTCGTCATGTGGAAGGGCCGAAAGGTCGAGGAAGGTCCCGTGCGGGAAATCTTCGCCAATCCGCAGCATCCCTATACCCGCACGCTTTTGGCTGCCGTTCCGCGTCTCGGCAGCATGACCGGCGAAGCGTTCCCGAAGCGCATGCCGCTGACCGTGCTGCAGGATGGCGAGCCGACGGTGGTCGGAGAAGAGCGTGTGCAGGACACGGCACAATACGGTGAGAAGCCGCTTCTGTCGGTAAAGGACCTCTTCGTCCGTTTCGATATCCGCAAGAACCTGTTCGGCAAGGCCACTCACCGCTTAAGCGCGGTGCAGAAGGTGAGCTTCGACATCCATCCCGGCGAAACGCTGGCTCTGGTCGGCGAGAGCGGTTCCGGGAAATCCACGATCGGCCGGACGATCCAGCAGCTCCAGACGGCCATGGGCGGCGAGATCTCGTTCAACGGCCGCACCTATTCGTCGATGTCGGCGGCGGAGCGGTTCCGCATGCGCCAGGAAGTGCAATATATCTTCCAGGATCCCTTCGCCTCGCTCGATCCGCGCAAGACGGTTGGTTTTTCGATCGCCGAACCGATCAACACGCATGGCCTGATCACAGGCAGCAAGACGGTGCGCCGGCGTGTGGACGAGTTGCTGGAACGGGTCGGCCTGAGCTCGGCCCATGCGGATCGCTATCCGCACGAATTCTCCGGCGGCCAGCGTCAGCGCGTCTGCATCGCCCGCGCACTCGCCTCCGATCCGAAGCTCATCATCGCCGACGAGGCGCTCTCGGCGCTCGACGTGTCGATCCAGGCTCAGATCATCAACCTGTTCATGGATCTGCAGGCCGAGCGTGGTCTGGCCTATCTCTTCATCAGCCATGACATGGCGGTGGTGGAAAAGATGAGCCATCGCGTCGCGGTGCTCTATCTTGGCCAGATCATGGAAATGGGCAGCCGGGCCCAGGTGTTCGAGACGCCGCAGCATGATTACACGCGCCGTCTCCTTTCGGCCGTGCCGGTCGCCGACCCGACCGTGGAGCGCAATACCGCGCTGATCGAGGGCGAAATCCCCAATCCGGTCCGTCGCGTCGGCGACGAGCCCGCCATCCTGGCGCATGAGGAAATCAAACCGGGGCATTTCGTCGCGAAGAGTGCCTGAGAAACTTAGAAACAATCGCATTCATCTGAAGAGGAACAGGGAAATGAAAACGATCAAACGGGGACTGACAGCCACCTGCATGGCGCTTGCCATCTCAGGTGCTGTATTTTCGGCCGCACCGGCTCTTGCCGCGGGCAAGATGACCATCTCGTCGCCTCAGGATCCCGGCAGCTGGGATCCGGTCGATACCTTCCTCGTCCAGTGGGCGGCGGTCGCGACCAATATCTTCGACGGCCTGACCTATCGCGGTCCCGACCTCAAGCTCGTTCCGGGCCTGGCGGAATCCTGGGAAGAGCTGGATGAAGGCAAGCGCATCCGCTTCAAGCTGCGCCAGAACGTCAAGTTCCACAACGGCGAGCCCTTCAATGCGGAAGCTGTAAAGTTCACCTTCGAGCGCCTTCTCGGCGAGCAGGGCGTCAAGGGGCCGCAGCGCTCCAACTATACCGCGATCGACAGCGTCGAGGTCGTCGACGAGTTTACGGTCGACATGAAGCTGAAGGCGCCCGATCCGGTGCTGCTGACCAAGCTTGCCGGCTACGGCGCAATGATCGTTCCGCCGAAATACATCCAGGAAAAGGGTGAGGACAATTTCAACCTCCACCCGGTCGGTACGGGACCGTTCAAGTTCGTGTCCTATGCGCCGAAGACCGACATCAAGCTGGAGGCGAACCCGGATTATTGGGGCGGCGCGCCGAAGCTTTCGGAACTCGAATACCGCTTCATCACCGAGCCGGCCACCGCCGTTGCCGAACTGCAGGCCGGCCGCGTCGATCTGGTGATCCCGCCGACCATCCCGATCGGCATGATCCCGGTGATCGAAGGCGATTCGAACCTCGAGGTTCTCAGCGTTCCCGGCCCGACCGTTGATGCGCTTCGCTTCAACACCCGTGACGGCATCACCGCCGATCCGAAGGTGCGCCAGGCGATCATCATGGCCGTCGACCGCGCCACGATCGTTCAGTCGATCCTGGCCGGCCAGGCCTCCGAGATCGCGAGCTTCCAGAGCGCGCTGTCCTTCGGCTACGACCCCGAACTGAAGCCGCTGCCCTATGATCCGGAAGGCGCCAAGAAGCTTCTCGCCGAAGCCGGCGTCAAACCGGGCGCGACGCTGCAGATCGATATCCGCGGCAATGACGCGACGATGAACGAAGTGGCGCAGGTCGTCTCCAGCTACCTGTCGATGGTCGGCATCACCGCCACGATCAAGCCCTATGAGACCAATGTTCTGCTGAACGACATCATCCCGCAGGGCAAGACGGGCGCCATGTTCCAGCAGAAATGGGGCGGCTGGACGTTCGACTACGACAACACCGCCTATTCGATGTACCACTCGGGCGAAAAGTGGAACCCTTACGACAAGGACGAGACGCTCGACAAGCTCCTGGAGTCCCAACGTCCGCTGACCGATCGCGCCGAGCGCGAGAAGATCCTGAAGGAAGTCGCCAAATACGCTGCCGATCGGGCTCTCGAACTGCCGCTCTACAATACCAACGCCATCTTCGGCATCAGCAAGCGGGTCAAGGGTTTCATCGCGCCTCCGGACAACCGCATGAAGCTGACGGATGTGACCGTCGAGTGATCTGACACCCGGGTGGGGGGCTTAAAC